>JAGBLH010000138.1 GCA_017635515.1 Selenomonas sp. | reverse complement strand
GGTCGTCCTGAGCCAGGATCAAACTCTCCAATAAATATTGAAGAACTTAATCAAGCTCTCATTTGTTAAAGAAATTGCCGATTGCTATGTTGTTCATACCAATCGATGTTTTATTTCAAACCAAAAGGTTTGACTAACATCTGGCTTGAATCATGTTGCATGATTCATTTTGCATTGTTTAGTTTTCAAGGAACAACTTGATTCTTTCGTACCACTCTCTTGAAGCGACTTGTTTATTGTATCTTGTCTCTTTCGAGGTGTCAAGCACTTTTTCAATTTCTTTTTCAATATTTTTTCTGGCCAATCAAGGCTCTCTATTATTGAAGGAAACTGGTTCGTTGCTTGCCGTTCCCGTTAGCGACTTGTATTATGATACACGCACTTGAGGCATCTGTCAACACCTTTTTTGAATTTTTTTCGCCCCATTGTCATACCCATTCACCCTGAGGTATAATAGGTCAAAAACGAAGGAGCTGATTATATGATTTCCACTCGAGGCCGCTACGCCCTGCGCGTCATGCTTGACCTGGCGGAGAAGGGCGAGGACAGATACATACCTTTGAAAGAGATCGCTGCCCGGCAGGAGATTTCCAAGAAATACCTGGAAATCATCGTCAAGGATCTGGTGGCAGGGCATTTTCTCCTAGGTGCCAGCGGCAAAGGCGGCGGCTATAAGCTCTGCCGCCCGGCTGATAACTATACGGTAGGTGAGATCATCGAACTTATGGAAGGTTCCCTCGCCCCCGTGGCCTGCCTGGCAGACGATGATTACGAATGCCAACGCCGCCCAGGCTGCAAGACACTCCCTCTCTGGCAAGAATACGGAAAACTGGTACATGACTTTTTCTACAGCAAGAAACTGAGTGACTTGCTATAGGAAAATCAAAACGAGGAGGTCAGACCATATAGGCCTGACCTCCTCGTTTTATTTTATTCTGCTATATCAAATCTTGAACCTGGCCACAGCCTCTTCCATGGATTTGGCCATTTCCGTCAGCTTGCGGCTGGCGGCAGCAATCTCGTGCATGGTGGCCGTCTGTTCTTCGGTGGCGGCAGAAACTGTCTCCGCCTCGCCGGATACATTGCGGCTCATCGTGCTGATCTTCTCAATAGCTGTGGAGATGAGGTTTGTATTCTCCGACAGCCTCCTGATGGCCTGCTCCATCTCCATAGAATCATGGGCTACCTTGTCCACCATGTCGGCAATGCTATGGAAGGTAGCACCTGCCCCATCTACGGCAGCAGTACCGCTCTGCACCTGGCGCACGCCTTCTTCCATGACCGTCACTGCCTGCTTGGACTTGTTCTGGATGGAGGTGATCAAGGCGGCTATCTCGCCTGCGGACTGGCTGGACTGCTCTGCCAGCTTCCTGACCTCGTCAGCCACCACGGCAAAGCCGCGGCCATGCTCGCCTGCCCGTGCTGCCTCAATGGCGGCGTTGAGCGCCAGGAGGTTAGTCTGCTCGGCAATCTGGGAAATGGCATCCACGATGGCGCCAATCTTGTCGGACTCATGGCCCAGGTCGGCAATGACCTTGCCAGACTCGCTGACAGTCTGCTCGATGAGCTTCATCTGCTGCACAGCGGTGCTGACGCTCTTTTCACCATCATCGGCATGAGACTTGGTCTCCCCTACTACCTCGGCGGCGTGCTTCACGGTCTCCGCGAAGGCGCTCATGTGCTTGGCCAGTTCCTCAGTCTGAATGCCTGCATTCTCCACCTCGGTGAACTGCTCACTGCAGGAGCCAGCCACATTGACGATGGAATCGGCAATCTGGCCGCTGACGGTGGCGGACTGACCGGAGCTTTCCGTCAGCTGTCCGGCAGACTGAGCCACCTGCTGGGCATTCTCTGCCACCTGCTTGATCATGTCATCCACATTTTCCTGCAGTTTCTCCAGCGCCCTGGTCATAGCACCGATCTCATCCTCCCTGGATGCATCTTCGCCATCCGAATTGGTGGGACGGAAATCGCCGGTGGCCAGCACCGAAAGCCTATCGGTAACCCTGCTGATGGGTGCCACAATCTTGCCGGCTGCCATGACAGCCAGCCCCACAAGGATAGCTTCCATCACGACCATAAAGACCAGCAGCTTGATGAGACCAGACCAGAAAGCAGAATCTGCCTTTTCCTGCTCTGCAGCCACCTTCACATCGATATCGTCAATCCAGACACCGGTGCCCAGCACCCATTTGTAAGGTTCGTAGGTGGTGGTATAGTTCCGCTTGGGCAGCGGCTCCGTCTCATTGGGCTTGGCAAACACCAGATCCGTGAAGCCGCCCCCAGGCTTGCGGCCATTTTCAATCATTTCCTTGATGAAGTAGCGGCCGGAGGGGTCAACTGAATTGATGCGGGACTTGCCCTCTGTGTCGCGGCCCAGGAGCACCACGTTGACACCCTCAAAGGTGTCTATCCAGAAATAGCCCTTGCCCTCATCGTAGCGCAGGTCACGCACACGGTCGGCTGCCTCTTTCTTGGCCTGCTCCTCAGTGAGCTCCCCCCGCTGCTGCTTCTTGTGGACTTCCTCAATGACAGAGATGGCCAGCTGAGTCTCATTCTTCAAGGAGGATTCCACATCTTCAGTCAAGGTCTGGCGGTAATTTTCCACCTGACGTTCAGATTCGCTGACCATGTTCTGCAGGAACAAAGCGCTGGCGCAAATCATTGTCAGCATGGAAGACCCCACCATCATGGCAATGAATTTGGCTCTCAAAGTTAACATTGATTGCATGAAGCCTTCATCCTTTCCGGGATACAGGTTACCATCGGCCCAATCACTGAGCCGCCTTATCAAAATACTCCTTCAGCACCTCTTCCTTGCTACTGCCCTTCGTCTCGGCCAAAGCCGCCGCCATCAGATCGCAGGCCCGTTCCAGCTGAGCAAAGCGGTTCACCACCTGATGAAACTTATTGATCTGCGCATAGCTGGACTCGTAGTTCTGCATTTCCTTCAATGTCTCCAAAGCTTCCCGTATGGGTTTCTTCACATCTTCCATAGCTCAGCCTCCCACGATTACCCTAATATAACCCTGAGTATATATATACTACCTATACCTAAAAAAACCTGCTTGCAAACAGAAATTTCAGTAATCACAATAAATTTTTTATTCTCAAGATGTATGCAAATAGGGTATAATAGGTAGCAGGCAATTATAATGGCAGTATAGGGAGGAAACCGACATGACCGAATTCAAGAAGCCAGAGAACATGCAGGAACTGATGACCTACTACGATAACACCATAGACATGCTAAAGGTTGACCTCGAGATATTGAAGGAAGAAAACGAGCGCCTGCAAAAAATAATCGACGAAAGAGCCCGGGGCCAGACCGTCAGTGTCAGCAACGGCCTCATCTCACGGGGGCAGGAAGCTGACCTCTACCCCAACGAGGTCAGGGAAATCCTCATGGATGTGCTGAAGGCCGCCAGGGCCAACATCATCAAGGAAGGCACCCGCCGGGCAGATGTCGTGGACGACATCCTGAAGGCCAATCCTGTGGAAGGCCCCCCCCACATCCGTGCCAAAGCCCTGCAGGCTGCCTTCAAAGGCTATGTGACCATGGACAACTCCGTCAGGAAAAAACTCAGCGACCTTGGCATCACCTCTTCTGCCAAGATCAGCAACCACCACAAGGCCGTCTACTACGGCGATGACCGCTACAAGGTTTCTGTTTCCGCTTCCTGCTCAGACAGGCGCGGCGGTGACAACACGGCGGCGGAGATGATAAGAAAATTTCTCTGACCTCTGCCGCCATATAAAAAGAGCCGCCATTGACATCCGTCAATAAGCGGCTCTTTTTATTCTTATCTTGATTTATCCCACAGCTCAGTTCTGGCCAAATCTCTCCTGGAGAACAGCCATTACATCTGCCGGATTCAGTCCCTTGCCAACAATGAAGCTTGCTATTCTATTCAGCGCTCTTCTGCAAACTCAATCTTGCAATCAGACAGGGATTTGATGCGGGCCAGAGACTCCAGCCTGTAGCCAGCCTCTCTGATTCTCTCGGCTCCTCTCTGGAAAGATTTTTCGATGGCGATGCCGATGCCTGCCACCTCGCAGCCTGCCTGTTCCACGATATGGCAGAGGCCCAGAGCTGCGTTGCCATCTGCCAGGAAGTCATCGATGATGAGAATCTTCTCCCCTGCCGTCAGGAATTTCTTCAAGATATAAACATCTTTGGTTTCCTTCTTGGTAAAGGAAGTAATGGGGCAGGTATATCTATCCTCCTGCATAAGAGCGGACTTATTTTTCCGGGCAAAGACCAGCTTCGTGCCCAGCTCTGCCGCCACCGCCAGGCCGATGGCAATGCCGGAGGATTCCACCGTCACCACCTTGTCAAGCTGCGTGCCCGCAAAGCGGCGGGCAAATTCCTTGCCCATGGCCAAAGTCAGCTCGGGGTCAATCTGGTGATTGAGGAAAGAATCAACCTTCAAGATATTGCCAGGCAGGCAGAAGCCCTCTTCCAGGATTCTCTCTTTCAATAATTCCATGCCTTTTCTCCTTCTTCCTGCTCTTCCTCATCTATTTTCACTTCGCCCATAGCGCTGATTTCCATGTCCTTGGGCAAAAGGGCGCTGAGAAGCACGGAAATCACAAAGACCACCGCCACGCAGTTGGAGCCGAACACATCCTGCACCAGCTGGGGCATGGCCTGCCAGATGCCTGCCTCGCTGGCCTGGGTAGCGCCGATGCCGAAGGACAGGGAGATAGCGGCAATGGTCACATTGCGCTGGGTGAAACCGGCAGCGGCCATCATCTGAATGCCACTGACCATGATGGCGCCGAACATCATCACCGTGCAGCCCCCCAGCACCGGGTCAGGCAGGGAAGCGAAGAAAGCGCCGATGGGCGGGAACATGCTGGCCAGAATCATGCAAGCCGCCCCGGTCATGATGGTGAAGCGATTAACCACCTTGGTCATGGCGATAAGGCCCACATTCTGGCTGAAGGAAGTGATGGGGCTGCAGCCAAAGAGAGAGGAAATGGAACTGGCAAAACCGTCGCAGGCCAGGGAGCCGGAAATCTCCTTTTCCTTGATCTCACGCTTGAGGCCTGACATGGTCATAGCAGAGGTATCGCCGATGGTCTCGGCGGCAGACACCAGGAAAATGATAGCCACGGACACGATAGCCCCAAGGTTGAACTCAGGGGCAAAGGGCAGGAAGGTGGGGAAAGAAATGATGCCGCTGGTGAAAATCTTCGACAGATCCACAATACCTACAAAGATGGAAATGACATAGCCCACCATCAGGCCGAAAAGCACGGACAGCTGCTTATAGTAGCCCTTGGCGAAGACATTGAACAGCAAGCAGGAAACCAGGGTGATGGCGGCAATGCCGAGATTGCCCATGGCACCATAGCCCTCATTATAACCGCCGCCGAAGGAACGGATGCCCACCCCCAGCAGCGAATAGCCGATGGTAGTCACCACGATGGCTGCCACAATGGGAGTGATGATGCGGCGCCAGTATTTGGCCAAGAGACCCAGAGTCCCCTCAAAGATACCGCCCACCAGCACGGCACCCACGGCAGCGCCGTAGCCATAGCTGGCAGATACATAGCAGAGAATGCCCACAAAGGTGAAGCTCACGCCCATGACAATGGGCAGCCTTGCTCCCACCCTGCCCAGGGGATAAAGCTGGATAAGGGTGGCAATGCCTGCCACAAACATGGCATTCTGCAGGAGCATGGCCACGCTCTCTCTGCTAAGCCCCGCCGCCCCGGCGATGATGATGATGGGGGCAAGATTGGCCACGAACATAGCCAGCACATGCTGCAGGCCAAAAGGCACCGCCTTCCACAGAGGTACCTTGCCATCCAGCTGGTAAATGTTCTCGATTTTCGGCTCTGACATACTTCCTCATACACTCCTTCTCAAAAATACACTAACGATTTTCTAATTCTACCACATCTTTGATAATTTGTGTTAAAAAAGCTCATAAGTCCTAATGTTTTTATCTTCTGATATTTCTAAAGAAAAATAAAGAAGCCCCGGGCAATACACAAACCCGGGACTTCAAAGCGTATCTAACGCTCTCCTGCTCTTATTCTATCATTTTCATACCAGACTGTCTATCGTTTGTTCCCAAACGCTCAGAGAATCTGCTTCCTGCCCACAGGAGCCGGATGCAGTTCCAGCTGTGGGTTGTTGTCCCTGATCCAGCCCAGGGCCCACTCGTTATTCACCAAGAGCACAGGACTCCCGTGCCTGTCGTAGACGAACATGCCGCGGTCGGCACCCTTGAGACTTTCGGGGGTGACTTCCCTTTCGTCCTCAAAGGTGAGCCAGCGGGCCACTTCATAGGGCTGCATATTCATGACGATATCCACGTTGTACTCGTTCTTCAGACGGTACTCCAGCACCTCGAACTGCAGGGTGCCTACGGTGCCCACAATATAGGACTCGGTGCCGGCACCGGCCTGCTGGAAGAGCTGGATGGCGCCTTCCTGGGTCAGCTGCTCGATGCCCTTGACGAACTGCTTGCGCTTCATGGTGTCCTTGGCAGACACGCGGGCAAACTTCTCAGGAGGGAACACGGGGAAGTCGGCAAATTTGAACTTGTGACCCTCATCGCAGATGGTGTCGCCGATGCCGAAGACACCGGGGTCAAAGAGGCCAACGATATCCCCCGGATAAGCCGTGTCGATAATCTGGCGGTCCTGGGCCAGAAACTGCTGAGGCTGGGCCAGCTTCAGCATCTTGCCGCTGCGCTCGTGCCAGACATTCATATTGCGCTCGAACTTGCCGGAGCAGATGCGGATAAAGGCCAGGCGATCACGATGGGCCGGGTTCATATTGGCCTGAATCTTGAAGACGAAGGCGGAGAACTTCTCATCGTCCGGCTGAATGATGCCGTCAGAGGAATTGCGGGGAGCAGGCGTAGGCGCCAGGCGGATGTACTCCTCCAAAAAGTTCTGCACGCCGAAGTTGGTCATGGCAGAGCCGAAGAACATGGGGGTCAATTCGCCTGCAGCAATGCGCTCCAAGTCGAAGTCCTCCCCTGCCTCGTTCAGCAGCTCAAGGTCATCCTGCAGGGCCTGCCAAGCCTCCTCGCCGATGCGCTCGCGCACCTTGGGATCATCGGGAGCGAATGTCTCGGAGAAACGCTCCTCCTGACCGTGGGAGCTGTCCTCGGCGAAAAGCTCAATCTGCTGCTTCTGCCTGTCGTAAACACCCATATACTGGCCGTCCACGCCGATGGGCCAGTCCATGGGATAGGAGCGGATGCCCAGCACATTCTCCAGCTCATCCATGATGTCCAGGGGAGCCTTGCCGAAGCGGTCCAACTTGTTCACGAAGGTGAAAATGGGAATGCCGCGCTGCTTGCAGACCTTGAAGAGCTTCTTGGTCTGAGCCTCGACGCCCTTGGCGATATCCAGCACCATGACAGCGCTGTCCACAGCCATCAGGGTGCGGTAGGTGTCCTCACTGAAGTCCTGATGGCCGGGGGTGTCAAGGATATTGATGCGGCAGCCCTGATAGTCGAACTGCAGCACAGAGCTGGTGACGGAAATGCCGCGCTGCTTCTCGATTTCCATCCAGTCGGACACCGCATGACGCTGGGTCTTGCGGCTCTTGATGGAGCCTGCCAGATGTATGGCACCGCCGTAAAGCAGCAGCTTCTCCGTCAGGGTGGTCTTACCGGCATCAGGGTGGGAGATGATGGCAAAGGTGCGGCGCTTGCCTATCTCACGGTCAAGTTCTTCTTGCAATGCTGACAAAATCTAACCTCCAAATCAAATATCCAGCTCCAGCCCCACGGGGCAGTGGTCGCTGCCGAAAATCTCATTGTGAATGGCGGCCTCCTTGATGGAGCCTTGCAGGCGCTCCGAGGTGACGAAGTAATCTATGCGCCAACCGGCGTTGGTCTCACGGGCCTTGCGCAGGTAGGACCACCAGGTGTAGATGCCTTCCTTATCAGGATACAGGGCGCGGAAAGTGTCCGTGAAGCCCGCAGCCAGAAGTTCCGTGAACTTCTCCCGCTCTTCATCGGTGAAGCCCGCGTTGCGGCGGTTGGTCTTGGGATTCTTCAGGTCGATTTCCTTGTGGGCCACATTGAGGTCACCGCAGACAATGACTGGCTTTTTCTCATCCAGTGCCAGCAGATAAGCACGGAAGGCATCTTCCCACTCCATGCGGTAAGCCAGACGCTCCAGTTCCCGCTTGGAATTAGGCGTATAAACTGTCACGAAGTAATAGTCCGCAAATTCAAGGGTGATGACCCGCCCCTCATGGTCGTGCTCCTCAAGGCCAAGACCATAGGTGACTGCCATTGGCTCATGGCGGGTAAACACCGCCGTGCCGGAGTAGCCCTTCTTCTCGGCGCTGTTCCAATACTGGCGGTAGCCCGGCAGGTCCAGGATGGCTTGGTCTGGCTGCATCTTGGTTTCCTGCAGGGCAAAGATATCTGCGTCCAGCTGCCGGAAGGATTCCATAAACCCCTTCTTCAGGCAGGCCCGCAGGCCGTTCACATTCCAGGAAATGAATTTCATGGCAGATTCCTCCCCTTTATCAAGGCAGGGACTTCAGCTCAGACAAGGGCCAGAACACCAGCACCGCCTTGCCCTTGATGAGGGCGCCAGGCACAAAGCCCACATCCGCGAAGCGGCTGTCCTCGGAATTGTTGCGGTTGTCTCCCATGACAAAGACCGTGCCCTCCGGCACCGTGGACTTGGGATAATCCCCGCGAGTCTTTTCAAGGATGTAGTCCTCGCTGAGGACCTGGTCATTGACCAGCACCCTGCCGTCCTTGATCTCCACCGTGTCTCCCGGGACGGCAATCACGCGCTTGATGAAGTCGCGGCTGGGGTCACGGGGATACTGGAACACCAGGATCTCACCCTTTTCCGGCGCGCGGAAGCGGTAGATGAACTTGTTCACCACCAGCCGCTGCTGTGACTGGAGGGTGGGCCGCATGGAAGGGCCGTCCACGATGTAGAGCTCCACTACGAACTGGCGGATCAGGAAGGCCAGCACTACTGCCACTACTATGGATATCAGCCAATCCTTGACTTCTTCCCCTAAAGAACTCATTTATTTTCCTCCTTAAAAAAGCACCAATAACACAAATAGGGACTGCCACAGGAGCAGTCCCTATCCGGCGCCAAATTAGCGCTTCTCTTTGATACGGGCAGCCTTACCCGTAAGGTTGCGCAGGTAATAGAGCTTCGCACGACGGACGATACCGTGGCGAACAACCTCAATCTTAGCAATGCGCGGGGAATGAACGGGGAACATACGCTCCACGCCGATACCGTAGGAAATGCGACGGACGGTGAAGGTCTCACGCACGCCGGTGCCCTGACGGCCAATGACTACGCCCTCGAACACCTGGATACGCTCGCGGTTGCCCTCGACAATCTTTGCATGGACGCGCAGAGTGTCGCCGGGGCCGAAAGCGGGGATGTCGGAACGGAGCTGTTCTTTCTCAAGAGTTTCGATGATGTTCATTTGTATTTCCTCCTAACACTAGACGTTCATGGCAAGCTCCACTCTCGGCTCACTCAGAGGACCGTCCACATACCCTGCTAGTATAGCAAAAAAATATGTCGGTTTCAAGGAAAATTTTACTCATCTCTCCTGGAAGATAATCGTCCCCTCCAGTATGCCCAAGTTGCTGGACTCATGGAAATTATACGCCTTGGGCGTGTACCCCGGCTCTGCATCTTCCGTCAGATACCAGATATGGCTGCCGTTGGGTTCCCACTGCACCGTGTAGGGCACCAGCTTCTTGCCCTTCGGCAGCTCTATGGTGGTAGTGCCGCCGATGCGCTTGGTGATGTACTGGGAACCCAGGAACAGGTACGCGACACCTGCCACCAGCAGCAAAGCCACCACTGCCCCTAGGCCTGCTTTTTTCAAACCACTCATTGGCTATCCCTCCTTTTGGAGGCTCATCAGTAAACTGGCTCGCTCTCCAGCACATCCAGGCCGGCTGCTTCCAGTTCCTGCCTCACCCAGTCAAAATGGTCATTGAGTTCCTTGTAGAACTGGCCGCGGAAATCCTCATCACCCAGGATGGTGCCAGGCCTGTATTCCACGCTGGCATCATTATCATCGAAGCCCTCAATCTCAAAGAAGTTCTCATGGATGCGCTTCAGCCATTCATTGTAACGCTCCTCGGCATCATCGGCCTGGATGCTCTCAAAGCAATCCATGAGGAGTTCCTTCTGTCTGTCCGTAAGGCCCGTCACAGGCTCGCAGCTCACAGACTGCAGGATGCGGTAGGTCTTCTCCGAAGCCTCCAGGAACTCGTCCCAGTTCTTCGTGCCGTCCTTGCTCCGCCACCAGAGACGCTGGGCATCGAAGCCTGCAGCAGCCTCCCCCACGGTGTCAGCCACCTTGCTCAGGGTCTCATTGCCCTTCACGAAGTCCTCAGCGGCTTTGCCCAGGCGATCTTTCTGGGCGTTCACAGTGTCGGCCAGATTATTTATGGTCTCATTGCCCTGCACGAAGTCGCCGATGGCCTTGCCCAGGTTGGAAGCCTGGGCGGACACGGTGCTGGCGATATTCTTCAGGGTCTCATTGCCCTCCACGAAATCCCCCACGGCCTTGCCCATGCGGGAGGCTTCCTTGAACAGGAGCTGACGCTGGCCAGTATTGATGGAGTCCTTGAGGCCGGAGAAGCCCTGGTAGGCCCAGGTATCAGCATAGACATGGAGGCCGATGCCAATCCTGAAACCAAAATCGGAGTTATCCAGGGTGGTTTCCAGGATGCGGTCAGCCAGCTTCTGCGCCAGAGGGCTGTTCTTCCTGCAGGTCAGCTTTTCTTCCTCGGTCTCTCCCTCCAGTCCCGGCAGGAAGTGGAAGGGTATCCAGATTTCCTTGTTGCCCTTGCCGGTCACATTGCCTACCACATTCTGGCTGGAATAACGCACAGTGACGCCACGGGCCAGTTCTTCATCCTCGCCTGCATCAGAGAGGGGATTCTCATCAAAATTGTCATCCACCAGCTGGCAGCTGGTAGCGATGATCTGGGAGTTGGCGCTGCCGAACTTCGCCCAGCGCGAAAGCACATACATGGCACCATAATGATAATCTAAATCCATGATTTGACCCTCCTTATCCTATCTCAGGCAGTCTTGCGGCGGCAATCATTCATCTTCATCATAGTCCCCGTCATCGCCGTCATCTTCCTCATAATCGCCGTCATCATCGTCCTCGTAGTCCTCTTCTTCCTCTTCTTCGTAATCCTCTTCGTCCTCGCAATCTTCCTCTTCTTCGTCTTCCTCGTCCTCTACATCTTCATCATCTTCATCGTATTCTTCTTCGTCCTCGTCCTCATCGTCGTCATCGTCATCGTCGTCGTACTCATCGTCATCATCGTACTCATCGTCGTCGTCGATGTCGAACTCGTCCTCGTAATCCTCGTAATCGTACTCCTCGTACTCGATTACCTCTTCATACTCTTCGATGACTTCATCGAGATAGGTCACATCGCCAGTTTCCTGATATTTCGCATAGGCCTCCTTGGCGGCTACCGCCGAAGCTCCACCTGCAGCGGTGAGAGCCGCCAGTTTGGCACCGCGTCCCATCCTGCCGGAACCACCCTTGCCACCATTTCCTCCTTTGCCGCCGCCAGAGCCCTTGCCGGAACCTTTGCCGGAAACCTTGCCGCTGTGGCCGGATTCTTTCTGGCCGGAGGCCTTCTTGGCATATTTCTCGCTGGTGGCTAGGAAATCCAGGGCATCCTTCAAAGTATAGCCCTGGTTGAGCAGGTAGTCGATATCGTTCTGCTCATAGTAATTCCCGTTGGGTGCCAGATACTCGGAGAGTTTGGCCGCTTTCTTCTGTGCGAATTCCTTTGCCTTCTGAGCCACGTCTTTCATAGATGCCATAGTTAGATTACTCCCTTCTGTTTATCCATTGATATTTATCTGATTGCCGTTAGGGCGTGTTGAAAAACTTCGCCAACACGCTAACGCTGTCATTTTTCAGCGCGCCCTCAAATCGGCAATAACAGCAAGTTTACTGCACATTGGTAGTGATCTGCCCCTTGTTCAGGACAAATTCCACCATCTGGGACAGAGCGCTGTCCCCATTGGGCGAGATGAACTCGAAGAGGTAGCCGTAGCTGCCGTCCCCCAGATTCTCATCCTTTACCTGGGGCTTGTCACCGATGGTGAAAGTCTCCACTTCCACGGGCTGGAAATTTTCGTCATTGCCGCTGATGCTCATGGCGTAGTGGATGGTGGTAATCTTGTCTCCCTGCTTGAGCTTCTTCAGTTCCCTGTCAGCCATGCCATGGCTGTCCAGTCCCTGGCGGGCGCCCAGGATTTTGTAGCTCTTGTCCTTGAAGCTGTAGGTCACCTGCAGATTGCACTCCTCCCCATTCAGCTTGATGGGAATGGAGTAGAGATTGTAGTCATCCTCCATGGCGGTGATTTCCACATAGACAGGATGGCCGTCCAGCATGGGCCAGGTGCCCTGGAAGTTGTCCTTGAAGATGCCCTTGTCCCAGTCGGCCTTGATGTCGCCATCGCTGCCCAGATAGAGAATCAGGTCTTTTTTCACATCCACGCTGACCAGATTGCAATGGATGGCAGAGACCAGATCCAGCTTGTCCTCCGCCAGCTTCACCTCGGCATTGCCCTCTTTGTCAACGCCTACAGGGGTGTCCTCCAGGGCCTTGATATCAAATACGCCCTTGGCTGGTGCACTCTTGGCCTGAGTTGCCTGCTGGGCAACCTGCTTCTGGGCCTCCAGTTCCTTCTTGTCGTCTGCCAGCTGCTTCTTGAGGTTGTCGATAGTGCCCTCGGGCAGCTTGCCGTAAAGGAGGTACTGGTAAAGATACTTGTGAGGCAGGGACGCAGAGATCTGATTGGCGTACATGGCGAAATGGTCCCTGTCGCCATCATAGGAATGGAAACCGGAAATGCCGCTGCCCTGGTCACGATAGAAGCTGGTCACCTTGTAGATGACCGCATCATCCACGGCCTTCACCAGCTGCTTGTAGGAATTGGGCAGCTGCTTCTTGGATTCTTTGGCCAGGTCCGCCAGATCCACCATGTTGGTGAAGCCCTGCTTGCGGGTATTGCCGCCATAATTCTCGGCGGTCTTGGCCTTGCGGGCATAGGCGGAGAAGAACTTCTTGGGGTTCTTCTTCGCTGCCTCCAGCGCCTCGATGCCGAAGGCATCATAGGCCACCTTCAAGGCAGGCATCTTGCTCATGTCGATGACGGAGAGAGTGATGGAATCATCCACATCTTCCTTCTCGCAGCCCTTCACATAGCTGTCGCAGATGGCCTTGCCAATGCCGTTGCCCCCCAGGGCGGGGTTCTTGGCCAGTGCCCCTACCCAGCCGGTATAATACCAGCCGCAGCCCGGCTCCACTTCTTCGGAGCCTACCATGTACTTGGTCAGGCCCTCCAGCATGTGGGCAGTCTCGTAAGTAGCCATCAGGCAGGCGTCAAAGCCAATCAGCTCGAAGGGCGGCTTGTCCTTGGAAGATTCATACACCGCATCGAAAGCCTGACGGATATCGTTGAGGCTAAGCGGACGCTCCGAGAATTCGTCATAGCAGACACCGCTCATGCTGCCGCCGCCGTGGTCCCAGAAGACGAAGATATGGTGGTCAGCTGCGTAGTTCTCTTTGCCGAAGCGCAGGAAATCCTCCAGCGTGGCAGGATTCCCCATGTCGGCCCCCTTCACTTTCCCCAGTTCATGGAAGCCTTCATTGTCGTAAAGCAGGCGCACCGCCGTCTTGCCCTTGGCACCGATGTCGCTGTGCCACTTCTTGGCCCCGCCGGCCTCGATGAGCACCTTCACATTGGGCGGCAGCTTCACTTTCTCCAGCTCCGCCAGATCCGCCGAAGCCGCGCCGAATCTTGACTCCAGATCCGTGCCGCAGAGATACCAGTGAATGACCCAGGTATCATCCTTGCCATAGGCATCTTTGAAATCTGCCGAGGCCGCCTTTCCCGCCGGCTTGTCCTCCGAGCATCCGGAAAGCACAGCCAGCATCATCACCAAAATCACGGCGAGAATACTTCGAAATACACCTCTTGTCATAAAACACTCCCCCTGTCATTTCTTAGAAACTCTTGCTATATATTCTATCCGAAAATGTCATTTCCTTTTCTCTATAAAATTTTTCAAACTTGCCAAAATAATAGCGTATACGCAGAGAAGCGTACACGCTATTATCTCGTCAGCCCAAAGCAAGCAGAAATTCTTCCCCGCAATTAGGGCTAGGGCGTGAATGAACATCTACTGCCTGAACTCCATCTCCCCGTTGTCAGGTTCTTCGGGAGAGTGCCAGAACATCACGCCCCTGCGCATAGTGAAAACGCCGCTGCCATTTCGGTAAATGACTTTATCTTTATGCGCTCCCGACTCATCGTACACATAATCTGTGCGGACTCCCCTGCCCTGGCAGAAAAGCTCGGCACTGTAGCCGTCAAAGGTGCAGAAGTAGCTCCAGCGGGTGCCTTCGGCGGCGCTGCTGGCCCACTGCATTTCCACCTGATAGCCATTTCCCTTCGGCTCGATGGTTATCCAGCACCTGCCACAGGCCCACACACCTGCATAGTCCTTGGCTTTAACTTCTGAAGCTGTATCGTGCAAGCCATTTTCCTGCCGAACAAAGTGCATGGCTCCGTCCTGCCCTGAAAACAGGTCAGTCTGCACAGGATACTCACCGTCTCTGGGCGCCCCCATCCACAGGGTGCCATCTGCTCCATAAAAGTTATACCAGCTGACCTTATAGCCGTCAGCATATTCTTCCTGCGTGATCTTCACTGTACCCTTGCTCGCACCGCCCCGATATGAGAGGTCATAGGTGCCGTCTGCATTGATGACCAGCGTGCGGGGATTCAGTCCCCCTTCCTCCCGCCACTTGCCGCAAATGCTTTGCAGGAAAGCAGCGTCAATGCTTACGGGGCTGACTTCCCTGGCAGAGACAGGAGCCTCAGCCGCATTTATGCCCGCTTCCGCAGCACTCCCTGACAGCACGCAGGCTGTTCCCAAAGCCAGTGACAAAAGGAGTTTTCTCCCTGAAAATGTCTCTTTCATCTTCTGCCATCCTTTCCCTCACCCCGCAGCTTTTTCCCAATGGGTATTGGTGTGAGTGCGCCAGCGGAATTTCCCATGGTATTCGGGTATGTCCGGATTCTGTACGTAGCAGGTGTAAGCTATGTATTCGCCCACAGGAACATAGATATCCTTCACATAGTGACGAATGCCAGCATCTGACCACATCTCCTGCCCGTTTTCAGCAATGAGAGTGAGGTCAATCTCTGTCCACTTCACATAAGCGCCCTGATCCCCGGAGTTCTCGAAATAGCCGACAATCTCCACCTCTCCCGGTCCATGCAAATAGACATGCTCAATGCTGAACTTGATATGCGGTTTCGCCTCTGCCCCCTGGGGAAATGCAGCTACCCAGACCATAGCCAGGGCAAGCAACGTCAAGAACCGCAATGCCAATAGCCTCATAAATACGCCTCCTTTTACAGATAATTCACTCAATTCTTTATATGCTTCCCTAATCGCATTCTATCATAAAGCCATCCCCGAAACAAGCCAGCCTACAAAAAAGGTCAGCGCATGGCTCCTTTGAGTTTTTTGAAACACAAAACTCCCATCGATAAGCATAAGATACTTAACAATGGGAGCTAAAAAACAATTCAACCGTCCATCAGACAATATTCCATAGCCTCCCGGACGGCTTTTTCAGATATGTCACTCTTGCAAGCGGTCTTGCCAATTTCCGTGATGAGCACCCAGGTCACCTTGCCGCCCACGGTCTTTTTATCGTGGAAGATATCCTCGTACATCTTGTCCACGGTGCAGCCCTCTGCCCTGATGGGCAGGTTCAGCGCCTGCAGGAGTTTTTCTGTGCGGGGCAGGACTTCTTCCGGCAACAGCCCCTGGCTGATGGAGAGGCGCACCGCCCCCACCATGCCGATGGCTACGGCCTCGCCGTGGTTGTAGCGGGCGTAGCCCGTCTCCTTCTCGATGGCATGGCCGATGGTGTGGCCGAAGTTCAGGATGCGCCTAAGTCCCGCTTCCTTTTCATCCTCGCTGACCACTGCCGCCTTGATCTCACAGCAGCGGGCAATGAGATGGGACAGGCTCTCGTGCTCCAAGGCAAGGATTGCCCCCACCTGGCTTTCCAGATAAGAGAAGAACTCTGCATCATAGATAAGGCCGTATTTGACCACTTCTCCCAAGCCCGTGGAAATCTCCCTGGGGGGCAGGGTCTCCATCATCTCCAGATCCATGAAAACAGCCTTGGGCTGGTAAAAGGCGCCGATCAGATTCTTGCCCAGAGCATGATTCACCGCCACCTTGCCGCCTACGCTGGAGTCCACCTGCGCCAGCAGGCTGGTGGGCAGCTGCACGAAGGGCACCCCCCGCATATAGGTGGCGGCAATGAAGCCGGAGAGATCCCCCACCACGCCGCCCCCCAGGGCAAAGACGGGGGATTTCCTGTCCAGGCCCGCCTTGATGCACTCCGTATAGACAGATTCCGCCACAGCCAAAGACTTGGAGCTTTCCCCGGCGGGCACCGTGACCTGAGCGGCCTCAAGGCCAGCCTCCTTCAGCCAGCGGCAGACTTTCTCCCCATAAAGCGGGCCGACCTTGCTGTCCGTCAGCAGCAGGGCTTTTTGGGAAAAGCCTGCTCCCTTGACGAAAGCCTGCAATTCCTGCTGCAGGTTCCTGCCTATCACTATGTCGTAGCTGTCCTTGCCCAGCTCCACTCTCACTTTCTGCTGTATCTCACCCATGCAGTTCCCCCCTGGATTTCAGCGTGTGAATAATCCTCTCCACCACCTGCAGGGGAGAGAGCTCCGTGGTGTCGATGGCGAAGTCCGCCTGACGGTAGAACTGCTCCCGCTCTGCCAGCAGGCTTTCTATGGCCGAGAGCCTGTCCCCTGCGTCGGCACCGTCCAGCACAGGACGTTCCCCCTTGCGCTCCGTGCGCTCCAGGATCACCTCCGGCTGGGCAGTCAGGCAGACCAGCAGGCCGCTCTGCTTGAGCAGGGCCACATTCTCCGCATCTTTGATGGTGCCGCCACCGGTGGAAATCACCGCATTGGCCCGTCCTGCCACCTTCTTCACCATTTCCTTCTCGCACTGACGGAAATAGGCCTCCCCCTTGGTCTCGAACATCTGGGGGATAGTCTGCCCATACTCTTCCTCAATGCGGCTGTCCATATCTATGAAGGCCTTGCCCAGGCGCTGGGCAAGCACCTTGCCGGTGCTGGTCTTGCCTGTGCCCATAAAACCAATGAGTACAATATTTTTCATGCTGGCCTCCACTCTTGTCTCAGGCGTTCACGGTAAGCAGCCAGAGCCGCTTTCACATCCACCAGGGCGTCAGAGCCGAACTTCTCGCAGACGGCCTGGGCCAGGACAAAGGCGGCCATGGCCTCGCCCACCACGGAAGCGGCAGACACGGCGCAGGTGTCGCTGCGCTCCTTGCAGGCCAGCACCGCCTTATGCGTCTCCACATCCACAGACTGCAAGGGCTGCATCAGGGTGGGAATGGGCTTCATGGCGGCCCGCAGGACAATCTCCTCCCCGTTGCTCATGCCGCCCTCAAGGCCACCTGCCCGGTTGGTCTTGCGGCAGGGCAGCCCCTCACGGTTCAGGAAAACCTCGTCATGTATCAGGCTGCCGGGCAGAGAGGCGCACTTGAAGCCCGCGCCGATCTCCACCCCCTTGATGGCCTGTATGGACATAAGCGCCCCCGCCAGTCTGGCATCCAGCCGCCTGTCCCACTGGATATGGCTGCCCAGCCCCACGGGCACGCCCCGCACGATGACCTCAAAGATGCCCCCCAGAGTGTCACCGTCCTTCTTGGCCTCGTCAATCTTCGCCTTCATGCGGCTTTCCGCCTCGCTGTCGTAGCAGTTCAGCTCTGAATCATGGTCTTTGCCCAAGGCCTTGCGGTCAACCTTGGTCTCATCAATGGCCTCCCCGCCGATATTCACCACCTGGGAAACCACTTCCATGCCCAGAGCGCGCAAAAACTCCTTGCAGACAGCCCCCACTGCCACCCGCATGGTGGTCTCCCGGGCGCTGGAACGCTCCAGTATGTCTCGCACATCCTCCCGGGCATACTTGGCCACGCCAGTCAAGTCCGCATGGCCGGGGCGGGCTGCCGTGACCTTCTCTCCCTCCGGCTCGCCGAAGGGTGCCATGCGCCCTCCCCAGTTGCCATGATCCTTGTTCACCACCCGCAAGGTGATGGGGCCGCCCAGAGTCTCCCCGAAGCGGACACCGCTGGTGACTTCCACCCGGTCAGTCTCAATCTTCATGCGGCCGCCCCGGCCATAGCCCTGCTGCCGCCGCGCCAGATCACGGTTGATATTTTCCTCTGAGAGCTTCAGCCCTGCAGGCAGTCCCTCCAGAATCGCCGTCAGGCTGGGGCCGTGGGACTCGCCCGCCGTCATAAAACGCAGTTCGCTCATACGCACACCTCATTCATTCGCTACGGATAATCAGTTGTCTATAGTGTACGATATGGGCATATATAAATCAAGCATTTTGCTGAATTCTGCTTGCAACTGTGTAAACTTTGTCGCCTCAAATATCCTCTGCAAACATCACTATGAGCATTTCCGCTTCCAGCTTGCCGCCTTGGCCTTTGGTCTTCACCTTCAGCTGCCGCAGCTGATAGAACCTTTCCTCGCCCCGCAGCCGCTGCAGGAAATCCAGCAGCTGGAAGTAATTTCCTGCCACCTTGAACTGCACCGGCAGGGCCACGCAATGTTCCTCCACTGTCTGCCTTTCCCTTGGCAGGGCTTCTTCAAGCTCCAGCCCCGTCCCCAGGGCATCTGCCTGCAGCCTGCTCAGAAACTCGCCCTGATTGAGGTGAGGTGGCAGGGCCTTGTCCGCCCGTTCCAGCCGCTCTATAAGTTCCTGCTGGTATTCCTCCTGCTTCAAGTGGGCGTTCTGGAAATTCTGCACCGCAATTCTCTCTTCCCGCAGCTGCAGAGCCTGCCCCTCATTTTCCCGGCACTGCTCCTGCAAGGGCAGATGCACGAAAAAATAAAAGGCGCACAAGAAGAGCGCTCCTGCCGCCAGAATCAGCTTCAGTCTCTCCTCTGCCTTCATAGCCCCATCTCCATCTTCAGCCTAAACTCCACCCGGCCCTCCTGCTGGCGGGATTCCTCCAGCACGGGCACCGAGGTGAAGAAGTCCCTGTCCTGCTCAAAGGCGCCCAGGAACTCTCCCAAGGCACTGTAGTCCACGGCCTCACCCCTGATATGCAGCGCCTTTTCCTCCGTGCAGTCCACCTCTGTCAGCCAGGCACCCTCCACGGTGACTGTGCCCAGATGGACCAGCAGGCTGTCCAGAGGCCGGGATTTTTCCGTGAGCCTGCCCAGGCACGCCTCTTTCTGCTCTGCTGCCGCGGCCAGCTTCCTGTCCTGCGCCATCACCTGACGGGCAGGCTCCAGCTCCGCCAGCTGCGCCCTGGCTTCCTCCGCTTCCCCCGAAGTGAAGTACAGCTCCCCCAGGTCAAGACACAAGCTGACTGACAGCAAGAGGCCCACAAGGGCTGCTGCTAACCTGCCTATGCCATCATAGTTCCAGGGGCTTGCCTGCTTTTCCCTGGCCAGCAGGCTGTCCGGCCAGCCGGGGCTGCCCAGCCCCGCCAGGGCCACAGCGGCGTAAAGGGCGCGCCTTTCCCCCTCAAGGGAATCCCTGCCCTCCGCATTTTCGCCACCCGCTATCTGCACCTTGCCCACCTGCCAGCCCTTTCCCCAGGGCTGGCATTCTGTCAGAAGCGGCGTTTCCGGGTAAAGCCCCGCCAGCTCATAGCCCCTGGCGGCAAAGGCCTCTTCCAGCAGCCTGATTTTCTCCTTGAGCAGGATCACGGCTTCCACCGCCATGTCCTCTCCCGGCAGCCTGACAGAGGTGCAGCTGACGGTTTCCAGGTTCAGGCCGCAGGACTGCAGGTAATTGTCGATTTCCCAGAAGGCTGCTTCCTTCTGCTCCGCCGGAGGAATCTCCGCCGACATGGGAAAGACCTTGCAAATGCACTCGCCTTCATGCAAGCAGACGGCCAGCGGCAGATTTTCCCAGCCCTCCCTCTTCAGCCGCATGGCAGTGCGCTCGGCCAGCAGGGAAGCCATCTCCTTGAGATCCATGGGCCGCTGCCACTTTTCCTCTGCCCTCCTGCCTGTTTTCCACTTGCCGGACTCCTGCCGCAGCTCAAGGAAGACCAGCTCCTTTTCTCCCCCGTAAATCCCCAGGAAGCTGCCGCCAGGGGCGTAGACCAGTTCCTTCAGCCCCCCTGCCAGTGCCTGTACCTTTTCCTCTATCTCATTCTTCCACCTTTCTCCAGCCACGCCAGTCACATTTATCCCCCTTCCTGTAAAGATGACCGCACACTATTTTTCCCTTGCTCCAGTGCGGTTTTTCCTCTGCCTCAGCCCAGGCCTTGAGAAAAATATCTTCTTCCTCTCCTTCAGGCCGGGCAGAAATATGGCGCAGGCTTGCGGTCACCAGCAGACCGTCCTCCCTGTGCTCGCCCCCGTAAGGCTGCCAGGTGCCCTTGGGCAGGGCATCCAGGACAGCGGGATTGTTTTCTATTTCCCTGGCCAGCCGCTCCACCTGTCCCTCTGCTGCCAGCCTCATTCTGGTTTCCTGCCAGAATTCCTCACTGCCCTGCGCCCCGTACTTTACCACCATGTGCAGCCCCATGGCCATCATCAGCACCGCTGCCATGGCACAGACAGCTAGCAGGGCCGCTGCGCCTCGCTCCTCTCTCATGGGCTTGCCCCCTGTTTGGGCTGCAGGTAGACCTCCGTAGTCAGCTTGTAGGGCACGCTGCCCGCCATGGTGCTGCGGCCTTGCAGCCAGAGCCTGTAAAGGCCCGGCCTGCCCACGGGGTCTATCTCCTTGCAGCCGAAGGAATCTATCACCACCCTGGCCCAGGCATGGTTGCCCGTAATGGGCAGGGTAATGTTATTTTCCACCAGTTTCCGAACCCCCTTGCTGTCTTCATGCACAAAATACTCCCTGATGAGCTTGCCCTCAGAATATATCCTGACAGCCCCTTCTTTGCTCCCCTTCTGGATAGAATCAGCCATCAGGCAGTCATCAAGAATCCGCACGAAGGCCAGCTGCACCTCCTGCTGCACCTCTGCCTGCGCCCTTAGCCTCAGATAATCCTTCGCTGCCGTGGTCACCACAAAAACAATCCCTGTCAGGATAAGCGCCAGCACAGGCAGGGCCAGCAGCAGTTCCAGGGCAGCAATGCCAGCCTCATTCTCCCTGCCCATGCCTGGCCACTTCCCGCTCCAGCTCCAGCTTTCCCTTCGCGGTCTCCCCCTGCCACGCCACCTGCACAGCCACCCTGTACAGCCCGGCAGCCCCTTCTGCATCAGGGGCACCACTGATATTGGTTTCCACCGTATAGTCAATCCCTCCCTCCTGCAAGTCCCCCGCCTCCCCCTGCCAGGGATAGCCGCCCAAAGCCAGCCTGCCCTCATTGGCATCTGCCTGGGCCGAGGCAAACTGGGTGCGGGCCAGGAAAATCGCCCTTACACGACAGCCATCTGCTGCCCTCAGTTCCATGCTGCGGGCAAAGAGGGCAAAGCAGGCGGCCATGGCCAAAAGAGCCAGCCCAGCCACCAGAACTTCCAGGAGAATGAAGCCCCGTTCCTTAGCCACCGGAATCATTCCTCTCCAGCCTGAACCTGCCCGCAGAATCCACCACCAGCCTGCAGACTATGCCACCTGCGGCAAAGACTTTGATGGTGACATTGGGATAGATGTCGCCATTGGCATTGAAATACATGAGCTGATTCCTGCCGGACCAGTTGCCATTGAACTGCATCTTCACAGGCGATATGCAACTATGGCGCTTCACTATTTCCTGCCCCCGATAGATGATATAGCCCTTGCCTGTCATCAGCAAGCTGGGGCGGGTCGAGGCAATAGCTGTAGCGCCATCTTTGCCTATATTCTGCACAGCCGTGCGTGCCACCGCCTGCTCGTAGCGCAATTCGCTCAGAAGCTGCTCCGCCTCATATCTCACGGCACCGTACTTATAAATGCGCAGAGCCTCCGGCACCGCCCACCTGGCAGCCAGCCCCAAAGCCAGGAGCAGGAGCAGCACCTCCAGCAGCACGAAACCGCTTTCCCTCGCCGCCCCCTTCATAACAGCAACCCCCAGTACAACTGCCAGAGGCTGCTGCCCCAGAGATAGGACACGTATGCGCCCATGGCAAGGAAGGGGCCAAAGGCAATCTCGCTGTCCTTGCCCCGCCCCTCGAGCAGGAGAAGCAGCGCCGCCACGCCCCCTGCCAGCACTGCCAGGAAAACCGCTGTCATGATTCCCTGCACTCCCAGCCACAGCCCCAGCACAGCGGCAAATTTCACATCTCCCAGCCCCATGCCCCCACGGCTCAAAAACCTCAGGAGCAGGAAAAAAGCCCCTGCTGAGGCGGCAGCAGCCAGGGCCTCCTCCACACCGCAGGGCAGCACCTGCAAAGCTTCCAGTCCAAGCCCCACCGCCCCCAGCGGCAGCAGCAACCGATCATAGAGCAGGCCATAGTATCCGTCCAGCACGGCCAGCATGACCAGCCCGGCAGCAAAGAGCGCTCCTGCCAGCCTCAGCCCCCACCCAGGCAGGAAAATGAGCCAGGGCAGGGACAAAGCAAAGCAGAAGCAGATTGCCTGCCAGTGCCGCTGCAAAAGTTCCGGGGTCAGTGGCTGATAAAAACCTTTCCACAGGCCTTCCATCATGCTCAGCCCCCACTGCCCGCCGAACTGCCTGTACTGCTGCCTGCCGTACTGGCGCTCTTGCGGGCAAAGTCGTACACATTGTAATTGCCCAGCCTGGCCTGCATGCTGCCATTGTTAGCGGCCAGGGAATACTCTGTACCCGGCACATCTATGGTCGCGCCGTTTACATTGCACTTGCCTGTGGGCGGCTTTATATCCGCTGAATTTTCCAGATAGTCCTGCAGCTGGCTGACGGTGGTAGGCAGCGTTCCCTTGTCAATGCTGTAGAGAGCCACGGCAGTATCTATGGCTGCCAGATCCGCCTGGATCTTCGTCGTGTTCGCAGAAGCCAGCGCAGCAGTGAATCTGGGCACAGCCACCGTAGCCATGGTGCCCATGATCAGCACAGCGATCAACACCCCCAGCAGCGTGAAGCCGCGTTCCTTTTCGCTCCTGGCCGCCTCTCTCCTCGCCTGCACTTCCTGCAGTTCTTGGTGGTCCTTCTTCACTTTTCCCTCAGTCACCTTGCACACTCCCTTCTTATAAAGACAAAAGCGCCAAAGGGACAAACCTCCGAATTTGTCCTCTTGGCGCACATATTCTACACTGCTTTCCTATTTCCTCCCCTCGCAAGGGAAATTGTCCTTCATGCAACAAAAAAGCCTCCCTTACGGGAGGCTATGCACTCACTTGGAGGCGACACCCAGAATCGAACTGGGGATAAAGGTTTTGCAGACCTCGGCCTTACCACTTGGCTATGTCGCCGGTATGGAGCGGAAAACGAGGCTCGAACTCGCGACCCCCACCTTGGCAAGGTGGTGCTCTACCACTGAGCTATTTCCGCAATAGTGGCGACCCGAAGGGGACTTGAACCCCTGACCTCCGCCGTGACAGGGCGGCGTTCTAACCAACTAAACTACCGGGCCGTTCCATCTCTTGTGTCGCTTTCGTTCAGCGACATGTATTATTATACGCATAGGCTCTCCTGCTGTCAACACCTTTTTTATATTTTTTTCGATTTTTCCCTGAAACCGTGAAAATTCTCAGCCTTGCTCCTTCTTCTCATAGAAAAACAGGAAGATAATAGGAATCACCAGCAGGGTAAAAATGGTGGAAGTCAGCAGGCCCCCGATGATGACCCAGGCCATGGAGGAGCGCGTCTCGCTGCCAGCCGTGAGGGATAGTGCCGTAGGCAGCATGCCGGCCATCATGGTGATGGTGGTCATCATGATGGGACGCAAGCGCACCTTCCCCGCTTCCATCACGGCTTCCAGGGCTGTCCGCCCCCTGTCCATGAGGGTCAGGGTATAGTCAATCAGAAGGGTGCCGTTCTTCGCCACAATGCCATCCATCACCAGAATGCCTATCAGCGAGTAGAGGTTCAAGGTGTTATGGGTGATAAGCAGCAGGAGGATTGAACCAATCAGGCCCAAGGGCAGGGAGAACATCCTGATGAAGGGCGTGATGACCGATTCGTAGAGCACCGCCAGCAGCATATAGATGAGCACCAAGGCCAGGAGCAGAGCCGAGAGCAGCTCGCCGAAGGCCTCGTCCATCCTGGTGGCCTGCCCTCGGAAGCGGTAGGTTACCCCCTCCCCCAGGTCGGCCTGGTTGAGAGCCTTTTTCGCGTCCTTCATCACCTCGCCGATGGGGCGGCCGCTGAGGTTGGCACCAATGGCAGAAGCCCGCTGCTTGTCCACCCGGCGGATGCTCACGGGGCCGCGGCCGCTTCTGATTTCCGCCACATCCCCCAGATAGATGAGCCTGCCCGAGGAAATGATAGGAATCCTCGCCACGTCTGAGGCCTTGTAGCCGTCCGCCCCCCGGAAGCGCACCTTGATGTCCGTGTCCCGACCGCCATTCTGGCGGTCGTTCTTCAGTTCCCCTGCAGAAAGGCCGGAGATGGCTGACTCAAAGGCAGTCTCCACCTCCCCCAGAGAAGTGCCATAGGTCTTGAGCTTTTCGCGGTTTACCCTGAGCTGCAGTTCCGGCATCCCCTCCTGGTAGGTGCTGTTCACATCCGTGACGCCGGGAATGGCCTCCAGGGCCTTGATGGCCTTTTCCGTGGCCTCGTCCAGTCCGTCGCTGTGATGGCTGCGGATCTCCAGCTGCAAGGCCCCGCTGCCGTTGCGGGGGCCATTGCCGGAAGTGCCCGCCACATTGGTCTGGGACTCTGCCACTCGCACATCTGCCTCATGAATGCCTGCCGCAAAAGCCCGCACTTCATCTGCCACCTGCCAGACAGAGCGGCTGCGCTCGCTGGTTTCCAGGAGCTGCACCCTGATACGGCCCTCGTAGGCAGTGGAGCCGCCCGCATTGGTCATGTAGTATTTCACCTCAGGCAAAGAGGCCAGCTTCTCTTCAAGCTTTCTTGCCACCCTGTCCGTTTCTTCAGCCGAGGAGCCCACAGGAGCCTGAATGCTCACCACAAAGCCAGACTCATCTGTGCGGGGCATGAACTCGGAGCCTACCAGCCCCAGGGGGATAAGGGCAAGCACCGCCGCAAAGATGCCCAGTATGCCCAGCAGGAGTTTCTTCTGATTGGCCAGGCTCCAGCGCAGGAGGACTTCATAGCGTTCCTCCGCCCTGCGCTCTATCCTCTCCACCAGCTGCCAGACAGGCTTTGCCTCCACTTTCAGCCCGTGCCGGTAAAGCTTGGAGGCCAGCATGGGGGTGAGGGTGAAAGAGACGAAGAGGGAGAAGGCCCCTGCAAAGACAATGGTCAGGCCGAACTGTCGGAAATACTGGCCCGTCATGCCCTCCATGAAGGCTATGGGCATAAAGACCGCCGCATCGCAAAGGGTGATGGCCACCGCCGCCATGCCGATTTCCATGCGCCCCTTCTCCGCTGCTTCCGCGGGAGCCTCCCCCAGGCCCAGGTGGCGAATGATATTTTCCAGCACCACGATGGCATCGTCCACCAAGATGCCTATGCAAAGGGTCATGCCCATGAGGGACATCATGTTGAAGGTGAAGCCAAAAACGTACATGACGAAGAAAGTGGCAATGAGGGAGGTGGGAATGGCAATCATCACCGCCGCCGTGGAACGCCACCCCCTGAGGAAGAAGAAGAGCACCAGCCCCGTGGTGATGAGGCCCTCCACCAGCGTCATCACCGTGTTGTGCAGGGAGGTCTCCACATAGTCTGCATCGCTGGACACCAGCACGAACTCGTAATCCGGGTAGTCGCGCCTGAGCCGCTCCAGCCTGTCCCCGATATTTTTGGCCGTCTCCACCACATTGGCATCGCTGTTCTTGTAGACCAATACATTGATAGCATCCTGGCCGTTGAGCCTGCCATAGCGGGAGCTTCGGGCGGACTGCTCCCTCACTGTCGCCACAGAGGTCAGGGGCACCCTCCTGCCCCCTGCCCCCTCCACCTGTACCTGCTCGATTTCCGACACGCTGCGGTACTGGGCGATAAGGCGCACATCCGACTGGGTGCTTTCTGTATAGACAGAGCCGGAGGGCAGGAGCTGGTTTTCCTTCTTGATGGCTGAGGCAATCTTGTCAAGGCTCAGGCCGTAGGCCGCCAGCTTGTCGCGGTCAGCCTCCACTGCCACCTCCTTGTCCCTGCCGCCGTGCAGCTCCACCTCAGAAACGCCCCCTGCCTGCTGCAGGACTTCCTGAAAGACATTCTCCGTCTGCACATAGGTATCGGAAAGGCCATAGGGAGAGAGCACCGCCAATTCCACAATGGGCTTGGCGTTGAGGTCCCGCTTGATGACCACCGGGGAGTCCGCCTCCTCCGGCAGGCGGTTCTTGATAGCTTCCACCTTCTTGGTGGCCTCGATGGACGCCAAATCTGCGTCTGCCTCAAAGTCCAGCTCCAGACCGATGCGGGCCTGCTCATAGCTGGCGGTGGAGGTGATTTTCTTCACATTGGATACGGAGGACAGGGCATCCTCCACGGGGCGGACTATCTCCTGCTCCACGGACTCGGCGCTGGCACCGGGGTACTTCACCCGCACAGTGACATAGGGAGTGTTCACATCTGGTAGCAGTTCCACCCCAATGCGATAAAAGCTGTAAAGCCCCAGCACCACGAAGAAAGCCACAATCATGGAAATGCCCACAGGACGCTGAATGGAAAAACGGGTGATGTTCATTACAAGACCTCCACTGCCGTTCCCTGCTGAAGCCTGTCGAGGTTGGAGATGATGACCTCCTCACCTGCGGAAAGCCCCTCCAGGATCTCCGCCTCCTGGTCATTCTCCAGTCCCAGCCGCACTTCCCGCATTTCCGCCCTGCCGTCTGCTGCCAGCACATAGACCAGCTGCCTGCCATTGCGGGAGAGCACCGCCTCCTTGGGCACAAAGAGGGTGTCCTGCCGCTGCAATACATCAAGAGCCGTATGGGCAAAGAGGCCGGCCTTGATAGCCAGATTCTCTCCCAAGAGTTCAATGCGCACCTGATAGCTCCTGGCCGTCTCGTCCATGGCAGGGCTTACATAGACAATGCGGCCCGGATAGTCCTGCCCTATGGCATCCACGGTGACTGTGACCTCCATGCCCGGAACCAGCACCGCCGCGTCATTTTCCGACAGGGTGCAGTCCACCTTCATGCGGCTGCTGTCCACCAGGCTCAAGACTTTGGTTCCGGCGGAGATTATCTCCCCGGCCTCCGCCTTGCGGTAGCCGATGATGCCAGCCCTGGGAGCGCGGAGCACCATATCCTCCCGCTGCTGCCGCAGGGCCGCGGCTCCTTGCTCTGCCTTTTCCGCCGTGAAGGCCTTGGACTGGACGGAAGCGGCATCTCCGCCCTCCACCTGATTTTCCAGGATCTCGAAGGCAGCCTTGCTGGCCAGATACTCCTGCTTGATCTCCTCCAGCCTGTCCTGGGAAATGGCACCGATGGAATAGAGATAGACATTGCGCTCATATCTGCTCTGCTCCAGTTCGAAATCATTGCGGGCCTTGAGGTAGTTGGCAGCGTAGGCAGCAGCAGCCTCCCTGGCATCTGCTCCCGCCGCCCCGGCTGCTGCCGCCTGCTGCCTGATGGAAATATCCAGGTCAGCAGTATCCTGCACCAGCAACACCTGCCCGGCCTCCACTTTGTCACCCAGCTGCACCAGCACTTCCGCCACCCGGCCCGTATACTTGGGAGCCAGGGCAATATCTGCCTCCGCCACAGTCTGTCCGGACAGGAGGATATGGCGGCTGAGGTCAGAACGCTGCAGGACCACGGTCTTCACCACGGGCTTGTGCTCCCTGCCCACAGGCTTTTCCCCGCTGCCTTGGCGAAGGCAGCCATAGGCAGCCAAAGCTGCCAACAGAGCTGCCAAGAGCACGAACCGCCCCCTGCCCAAACGCCGCCAACGCTCCAAAAATCCCTTGCATCCCTCTCTGACCATGACAAACTCCTTTATGTGGTTCCAAATAATTACGAAAAATCCCTGAGGAGCAGAAATTGCCCCTCAGGGATTCATTTTTTTAGCTCAAGCCTCATGCCTGGACATACAATGCCTTTACCACGATATCCACCTCATGGACCATCATGCCAGTCATGTATTCCACAGCCTGCCGCACCGCCCGCTGGGTCTTGGTGATCAGCGTGGGGATATGGTTCCCGTAGGTGAGCATCACAGAACAGGACACCTTCAGTCCCAGATCATCGTCCCCCTTGTAGAGATGGCCCACCTCGATGTTGCTTATCTCGCTGATCTCCCCCTCCAGCACTACCTTGCGCACGATGGCTGCCACCGCGTGATCATCAATGCTGAGCTTGCCGTAGTAGCTGAACACGGGCCGCACGATGGACTTCTCCCCCAAGCGGCGCCTCTTGTTGGAGGAACGCTTGAAGAAGGACTGCACAGGGTCGATGAGGAAGCCAGAGAAATGTGGCTTCAGCTCGATGGTGGGCACGGGAATGATGTGCTTGCCCTGCTTGAGCCGATAGAACTGCGCCTTCTCGATATCCGCCTTGGAAGCGATGTCCTCGATGTTGATGATCTGGGAAATGGCGGGCAGTTTCAGCGCCCTTGCAATCTTGTGCACCATGTTCTCGGAAGTACCCAGCACCAGTATGCGATGAGGGTTAACCTTCTCTATGGCCTGCCGCACTTCTTCCGCATGGCCGGGCAGGATGAAAATCGCCCTGCGCACTGCCATGATCCTGCTGGCCTCCTGCTTGGCAGAATGGCCCGCGATAATCTTGCCGTCGCTGATAAGTATGCCGTCATCAATGATGGCATCCGCCTTGTGCTTGTGGGCGATGACCAGAGCCCGATGGCTCTTGCCCGTGCCGCTGGGGCCCACCAGGGCGATTACATCCATAGGTCTCTCTCCTGTCAGGTTTCTGGTCTGTAAAACTTCTCTGCCCATTCATCTTCGATGGTGAACAGGCCCAGGCTCTGGGGGAAGCGGGTAGCATAGCCATGGAAGTCAGAGCCGCCGGATATCAGGAGGCTGTATTTCTTCGCCATCAGCATATAGCGCTCCACATCTTCCGGCTCATGCTGGGGATAGAAAACCTCCAGCCCCTCGATGCCCGACTGGCAGAT
>JAGBLH010000137.1 GCA_017635515.1 Selenomonas sp. | reverse complement strand
GGAGTCGTTGAAGGCTTTGAATTTCTCCCGAATGTCTGCCAGGGGCTTCTGGAGGTACTTCATGAGGTAGTACCCTACCCAATTCAGCGCATAGCTGGCCTCTTGCTTGAGCCGCGTAAACTCAAACATAAGATCGCGGAAGTCCTTCATGGTTTGCTTGAAGTCCCCGCCGACCTTCATTTTTGAGCCGTCTGCCGTGAGCTGGGTGAACCTGCCCAGGAGCTCCGGAGTGAGTGCAATGTCATTGATGGACTCCCCCAGGGCATCCGTGGCCTTTTTCATTCGCCACGCTGCATCCTCGCTCATCATCATTGAACGGGCATACTTCTGCATGGCCAGGTCTTCCTGCGCTGCGGCTTTCATGAGCCCTACAGCCGAGGCCGTCACGCTGGCAATGGCAGAGCCTATGATGGTGGAGGCTTTGACAAAATTCCGCGCCATCCCTCCGGTGATGCGCTCGACATTCTCCCCGGTCTGCTTGATGGTCTGGTCTGCTTGCTGGAATCCCGGCTTATCTACCTGGACACCAAGGCTCACCAGATATGACTGGATAATCTGCCCGATCATGGAATTCCTGCCTCCTTCCTTTGCTCTGCTGCTACCTGTGCTCTGTACCTGTTCTCGGCCTCCACGGCCATAATCTCATGCACGTCCAAAAGGTCCCGGAGCGTGTACGTCCCGTCCCATAGCTCGTGCTGCTGCCATCTCCCTGCAATTACTGGGGCGTAGACCCAGGCATTGATGTTTTGATATTCGAGGGCATCAAATCCCGCACACTGTCTGCTAAGTCCTTCAATCCGCCGCCGGTAAAAAAATCGGACACATTGAAGGTCAGCGCATTGATGACCAGCATCAGCACCAGCATGGTGTCGTGCTCAAGGTCTTCAACTCCCCAGGAGCCGTTGGGGTTCAGCACAGGCGCATCGCGGCCTGGGAGCACCTCATAGACCACACTCAAGCAATCCTTGACGAATGCATAAAATTCCCCTTTGGTCATGAGTGCCCTGCCCTGAGGAATCACCATGCCAGGGTCTTTCCCCTCGGCCTGCAGCGTGGCCAGGACTTTCTCCTCCACGCCCATGGGCATCATCTTTTCAAAAAGTGTAAACGCTATATATGAACCGGTGAAAGCATCAAATGCCTTGACCTTGAATTTGCGACCTTTGAGCTCTACGAGCTTTTCCGTAACTCTTGCCATTTGAATCTCTCCTTGCTAAGTACACACACCGCCCTCTACATGGGGGCGGTGCATGCTTCTGCCTTGCTTCAATCAATGGACACCAGTCAGCTGGATGCGCTGGATATCTGCAAAGAGCAGTGTCCACGCTACGCGCTGGCCTTGTGCCTGGAATGGTTCATCGGGTTCCTTGGCAAAGGCCCCGCCGTTGCAATAGAACATCTTGTTCATCTTGGGGCACTCGATGGTCATCTCGATGTGCGCCCATTCGCCTGTGTCGGCCTGCCACAGGAAATTGAACAGCCCCTGCAGCCATTCGTGCAGGTAGCTGGTCTGCTGTGCGTTGATAGCCACAGTGCCATTGTTGCCTGCAATCTTTGAAGTCATGATGGAACCATCGCTGGCCACATCATGGACGGAGCGGTCGGTCACCTTGCTGACGGTGATATCTCCGATGCCCTCTCCCTGCAAAGAGTAGGACCCGTAGGACGAATGCTTGATGGTCGCTACGATGTCAGTAAAGCTATATGTACTCTGGTCTGGCATGTTTTTTCCTCCTCTCTTTTATCAGCGATTTACATCGACCTGGACGGTCACATGGTGGATTGCTCCTGCCAGTTTCAAACTGACATAGATGGGCGGTGCCTTGCGGGCATCACGGTCTGCCTGGGTCTGTCCGTCGATGGGCTCGCTCTGGATGAGATAGCCGCGGGGCAGGGTATCGCCGTACTTGAGGTCGAGCATGTCGCGGGACTTCCAGACGCCGCCAGCGATGAAGCCGACTTTGTTGATGACCTCGCACTCTTCCTGGAGTGCGTTCTTCAAGCGTCCCATGCCCTGCTCGGTCTGGGGTACTTTCGGGTCTGCCACAAGGATATCCATCAGAGCCAGCTGGCAGTCGTTCTTGAATTTGTCGAGGAAGATGATTTCGTCGAACCAGCTGCCGTCGAACACCTTGCCTTCCTCGAAAATGTTGTAATAGGTGCCGCGGTTGATGTACACATTGCCGTTAAAACTCTTGAGAGCATTGACCTTGTTGGTGGTGAATGTCTGCACGTAGTTCTCGGCCTGTACGCCTACCTCGCTCTTGTAAGCCAGAGTGTATGCGCTGTTGGCGGTGCCAGTCATGGCTCCCATCGCCCAGCCGACGATGGCTGCAATAGCATCGGGGTGGCTGGTGGAATATTGGCCGATGGTACGACGGTACATGCGGCTCTGGAGCTGGCTGAAGATACCACCGTCCTGGGCATCGCACACCTCCGGCTCTGCCGTGGTGAATGCAAACATGCTGTCCGGGGTGCAACTCTCGGTGTACTGCGCCACCTCGAGAATCTGCGTGTCCGTAAGGTCGGCACAGATGATGCCGATGTACCACTCGCCGTCAACTTCGCGGCAGGC
>JAGBLH010000136.1 GCA_017635515.1 Selenomonas sp. | reverse complement strand
TAATTCCTTAAAATCCTTCTCTAAAACCCCGTGATCTATAGAGTAAACATCTATTTCATAACCTGCTTCTTTTAGGATCTTGGCTACACTCAATAGAGCCATGGGAGCGCCGTTTCTCGACATAACATGTGAAAGTAAAGCAATGCACTTTGATCTTTGCTCCACAAAACGCACACCACTAACTGATCTTAGCTTGTGCCGTTCAGACCAAACGGGATTTCCTTCCATATTGAAACCAGACATCATCAGAGGATCTGCCAAATAGCGTCCTTTACCGTCCTCACTATCCAGCTTGAGTAACGCTGTGTCCTCATCAAAGCAACGTCCCAGAACACCAGGCAAACTATTCTCCCCTATTCCTTGCAGGTAATCTCCCACCTTTGCCAGCAGCAGATGCCTGCATATATAGCGCACACGTTTTATGCAGTCGTGATAAGATGCCAGACTCTTGTCCTTTTCCTTGGGAATATTCACATCGATAAGCACCACTGTACCATTGAGTACCTCCTGAGAAACAACATCTCTGACAACATTGTTTCCAGCCTTGCAGTAAAGATAGAAACAGCTCACTCCCCGCCTGCGATACCACCCCAGCCACTTCCTCAGTTCCCAAACCTGATTTCCTTCTACATAGGCGCACAAGCCCATTTCATGTGCATAGTAAAACCCCATCCACCAACAACCTTCCTCTCTGTGCATAACTCCCCATTATCATAGCACAGATAAGCCTGACCGAAAAGACATGACAAGGTTTATATTGACAGTACATAAAAAAACCGGCAGCTTCACTCACTGCCGGAAGTTTTCCTCTATATTCGCTTATCAGATATCCAGATTCTTAACCAGCTTCGCGTTCTCCTCGATGAACTGCCTGCGGGGCTCTACCTTGTCTCCCATGAGGATAGTGAAGAGCTCGTCGGCTTCTTCGGCGTCTTCCATATCCACTCTCAGCATGGTGCGTGTGGCGGGGTCCATGGTGGTTTCCCAGAGCTGCTCGGGGTTCATCTCGCCAAGACCCTTGTAGCGCTGGACGGTGGCGCCTTCGCGGCCTACTTCGGCGAGCTTCTTGGCCAGTTCTTCGTCGCTGTAGGTGTACCAGTGCTTCTTGCCCTTTCTGATCTGGTAGAGAGGGGGCTGGGCGATGTAGACGTGGCCGTGTTCGATGAGGGGCTTCATATAGCGGTAGAGGAAGGTCAGCAGCAGGGTGCGGATGTGGGCACCGTCTACGTCCGCATCTGTCATGATGATGATCTTGCCGTATCTGCGCTTGGCCAGGTTGAAGTCGTCGCTCATGCCGGTGCCGAAGGCAGTGATCATGGTGCCGATTTCGGCGTTCTTGTAGATTTTGTCCAGACGGGCCTTTTCTACGTTCAAGATCTTGCCGCGCAGGGGCAGGATGGCCTGGAAGCGGCGGTCGCGGCCCTGCTTGGCGGAGCCACCTGCAGAGTCACCCTCGACCAGATAGATTTCCGCCTGGTCAGGGTCCTTCACGGAGCAGTCGGCCAGCTTGCCGGGCAGGGAGGAGATGGAATCAAGGGCGTTCTTGCGGCGGGCAAGCTCCCGAGCCTTGCGTACAGCTTCACGGGTGTGGCTGGCAGCGATGGCCTTTTCCATGATCTTCTTGGTGATGGCGGGATTTTCCTCGAAGTATTCGGAGAGGCCCTCGGTGACGATGGAGTCCACGATGCCACGCACCTCGCTGTTGCCCAGCTTGGTCTTGGTCTGGCCTTCGAACTGAGGCTCCCTTATCTTCAGGGAGATGACGGCGGTGAGGCCCTCGCGCACATCGTCGCCGGAGAGGTTGCCGTCCTTTTCCTTCAGCATGTTCTGCTTGCGGGCAAAGTCGTTGGCAGCACGGGTCAGGGCCAGTTTGAAGCCTGCCAGATGGGTGCCGCCCTCCTCGGTGTTGATGTTGTTGACAAAGGAGAAGATGTTCTCCTGGTAGGTGTCGTTGTACTGCAGGGCAATCTCCACCACCGTGTCATCCTTGATGCCGTTGAAGTAGATGGGGGTGGGGTTGAGCTTTTCCTTCTTGCGGTTCAGATGCTCCACGAAGGAAGAGATGCCGCCCTCGAAGTGGAAGACATTCTCCCTGCCCTGGCCCTCTTCATTCAGACGCTCGTCCGTGAGCTTGATGGTGATGCCGTGATTGAGGAAGGCCAGCTCACGCAGGCGGTGCTTCAAGGTGTCGTAGTTGTAGGTGGTGACGGTGAAAATCTCCGGGTCCGGCACGAAATGCACCCGGGTGCCGGTTTCCTCCCCCTCGGCGAGGGTGCCCACCTGGTGGAGTGCCTGCTGGGTCACGCCGCGGCAGAAGGAAATCTCCTGAATGAGGCCGTCACGCTTCACCTGCACATCCATGGTGGTGGACAGGGCGTTCACCACGGACACGCCCACGCCGTGAAGGCCGCCGGAGACCTTGTAGCCGTCCCCGCCGAACTTGCCGCCTGCGTGCAGCACCGTCAGAACTACCTCTACAGCCGGCTTGCCGCTCTCGTGCATATCCACGGGAATGCCGCGCCCGTTGTCCGTGACGGTGATGGAGTTATCCTGATGGATAGTGACCTCGATGTGGGTGCAGAAGCCTGCCAAGGCCTCGTCAATGGAGTTGTCCACCACCTCATAGACCAGATGGTGCAGGCCCCGCTCGGAGGTGGAGCCGATATACATGCCGGGGCGCTTCCTGACAGCCTCCAGGCCCTCCAGAATCTGAATCTGGTCGGCGCCGTAGTCAGCGTCCACGGCAGTCACCTCAGCCGCATCCTCGGACGTATGAATCTCAATCCCTGCAGTGTCAGGAGCGCTCTCCTGCTGCAATTCCTCAATGGCCTCGAGCGCAATCTGCTCAGACTCCGTAAGGTTCTTTTCCTCAGCCATGTCATTCTCCTATCGCAAAAATCTATCTAAAGCACAGCCCTTTTCTTCAAGGTAAGCGAAGAAATAGCCGAAAGGTAAACTGCTTTCTCAGTCAAGACCAGGGACTTGATGCTGTCCTCCCCGTCCTCCAGGCAGGAAACAGGCTCCTTCCCGGGCAGGGGAAGGCTCTTCTTGTCAAAGAGGGCATAGTCAAAAATAGCCACGATTTCCTTGGTACGGACAGAATAGCCCGAACCTAAGTGCAGGAACATCCAAGAGCCCCCTTTCCCCTCAAAGCTGGCAAACCGTCCCTTGTTTCACTGCAAAAAAAGCCCCTATCCTCTCCTCCGGGAAGTAAGCCCTGTCAGTAGCGGTAATGATGGTCTGTATCTTCTCCCGCTGCAGGAACAGCAGCAGCTCCTTCCTGCGTGAAGGATCCAGCTCGCTCATCACATCGTCCAGCAAGAGCACGGGATAAGCCCCTGTCTCCCCCCGGATAAACTCCAGCTCGGAGAGCTTCAAGGCCAGCGCCCCTGTCCGCTGCTGTCCCTGGGAGCCGTAGGTGCGCAGATCAACGCCATTCACCGAGAGCTTCAAATCGTCCCTGTGGGGGCCGACGCTGGTGACCCCGCGGATAATATCCAGCTCATGGCGTTTTCCCAGCATCTCATTATACCACGGAATGAGGCCCTCTGTCACCTTTCCTGCCGTGAGAGGCGGCCCGGCCTCACCAGAGGGTGCGTGGAGGTCGTAGCCCACCTCCAGGCTCTCCAGAGCGCCTGAGATGCGCCTCTGCATGAGGCGGGAGAGCATGGCCAGGCGGGAGACAGCCTCCAATCGCTTGGCAGAGATCTTGGCAGCGCTCTCCGCCAGCTGCACATCCCAAAGCTCCAGCATCTCCCTGCCAGACTGCCCCTCCCGAATCTTCTTCAGGAGATTGTTCCGCTGGGTGATCAGCCGATTGTACTTCGCCAGCTCCCTGTAATAGGCTGGGCTGGTCTGGCTGATTTCCGTATCAAGAAAGGCACGCCTGAGCTGTGGCGCGCCCTTCACCAGATATAGGTCTTCAGGAGAGAAAAGCACCGTGGTGAGGCTCCCTACCAAAGTCTTGGGCGTCACCCCGTGGCTGTTCAGGAGCAGCTGGCGGCGCCTCACGCGGCTGAAACGCAGCTCGATGGTATTGCCCACCCCCAGCCGGGAAAAGCCCAGGCGCACCGCCCCCTGCTGGCTCTCCCAACGGATAAGCTCAGCATCCTTGCTGGTGCGATGTGATTTGGCCAGGGAAGCGTAGTACACCGCCTCCAGGATATTGGTCTTGCCCTGGGCATTCTGCCCCACAAAGACCGTGATGCCCGCAGGGAACTTGAAGTCCAGGCTCTCATAGTTGCGGAACTGCCTCAGCTGCAAGGTTTCAACCAGCATATGAAAACCGCCCTTCTGCATAAATATGCAGGACATTGAGAATGCCTGTTAACCCCTGTACACTCTCCACGCACCCATGTCCTTGATCTCGATCACGTCCCCGGCCTTGAGCTTGCGGCGGCGAGCAGATTCCTTCTCCCCGTTGCGGTAAACCCGCCCCTCAGCCAGCAGCCCCTTCAGTTCCCCCCCAGAGGACAGCACCCCTGCCCACTTCAGGAACTGGTCAAGCTGAATCTCCTCAGTTTCGATAGTAATATCTTGCATATAATAACCCCCCAGACCATTCAAACTTCAGCCCATGGATGGGCGTCCCGCGGCCGTTGGCTTTCATGGATGAAAGGCAAGGCCGCGCTTTCTTTTGGTTCGTTTTCTTTACTCTAAAGAAAATGAACAGACGTAACCTAAATTAGCGGGCAGTCCTAACCGGTGTCACCACATAAACAAAATCATCTGCTCCATCCTCAATAATCCGAGCCGCTGTCAGCGGCTGATTCATGCAGAACGTGATGGTCTTGCTGTCGATATTCTTCAAGGCATCCACAATATACTGTGAATTGAACGCGATGGAGATATTCGGCCCCTCAATCTGGGCCGCCACATCCTCATTGGCCTGGCCTACCTCCTGATTGACGGAAGAAATCAGCACCTTGTCGTTCTCAAAATCCAGCAGGATGATGTTGTACTCGGAAGAACGGGCAATCAGCGATACCCTGTCCACCGCGGAGCGGAACTCTGACGTATCCAGATGCACCTTGGTCTCGAAGTCTGCAGGAATGACCCGGTTGAAATCGGGGAAGGCACCTTCCAGGAGACGGGTGGTCATGAACACATTCTCAAACTCAAAGCTCATGGAATTATAAGAGCAGGTGACCTTCACATCAATGGGCACTTCGCTGGAGAGATTGTGATAGACATCCTGCAGGAACCTGCCGGGCACAATCATATTGATGGAAGTAGTAGGCTCGGAGAGGTGCAAGGTATTGACAGCCAGGCGATGGCTGTTGGTGGCAGCCCAGACCACATGATCATTGCGAACCTGCACAGAAACGCCGGTGAAAAGAGGGCGGTTGGGATCATTGGCGCAGGCAAAGACCGTCTTCTTGATGACTTCCCGCAGCTCCGTGTCTTTGGCAGTGAAAGAAAGATTCCCATCAAAGTGCTTGACGGTGGGATAGGACTGGGGATTCATGGAGAGCAGGCGGAAGTCAGCCTGGCCGGAGGTGATGTGGGCTATCTTCTTATTGAAATCATAGTCAATGGTGACTTCCTCACCGGGCAGCTTGGTGACAACCTCCTGGAAGTACCTGCCGGTGATGGCGATAGAACCGTGTTCTTCCATCTCTACAGGCAGTTTGGCGATCAGGCCGGTTTCATTGTTGTTGCCATGCACCTCTGCCATGCCATCTTCTGCACTTAAATAGAGAGCTGACAAAAGCGGGGTCTGTGGCTTGGCGGCGATGGCTTTGGAAGCGAAGCGGAGGGCACTCAAAAGTTCGTTCTTGGCACAGGTGATTTTCATGGGCGTTCCTTTCTCTCAAAAATGGCGCATGGAATGAGAAAAGGGGCCTGACCTGAGAGGGGCCCCGTGGTTTAGTTAATACTTATAGAATTTTATTTATAAATAGCCGTCGTAGTAGTAGGGGCTGTGGATACGTGGATAAGTGTGGCGAGGCCTATAGCTTATGCACATTTTTCCTGTTGATAAAGCTGTGGGAGATTTGTTCCGGGTTATCCACATACTCACAGGGAAAAGCTCGGCAGGCACTTATCCACAATTTGCCCACAGCTCTATACAGGGAATATTAACGGAGTTATCAACAGGGGGATTTGGCCTTACTTCTGTATCTCTTCAATCAGTTCCGTGATGGTGTTGGCCAGCTTCACCTCGGTCTCCTTGTCCTTGGAAATCTTGTCGCAGGCGTGGAGGACGGTGGTGTGGTCGCGGCCACCGAAGAAGTTGCCAATCTGGGGCAGGCTGGTCTCTGTCAGCTCGCGGCAGAGGTACATGGCAATCTGGCGGGGGAAGGCGATGCTCCTGCTGCGCTTCTTGGAGTGCAGGTCTTCCACCGTCACCTTGAAATAGCTGGCCACGATGCTCTCGATGATCTCCATGGTGATTTCCTTGGAGGCACCCTGGGGGAAGATGTCCTTGAGGGCGGAGGCTACCACCTCGGTGGTGATGGGAATCTTGTTGAGGGAGGCGTAAGCCACCACGCGGGTCAGCGCCCCCTCCAGCTCTCTGATGTTGCTGTCGATGCGGCTGGCGATATAGACCATCACATCATTGGGCACATCGAAGTGGTCGATGATGGCCTTGTTCTTTAGAATCGCGATGCGGGTCTCCAGGTCAGGTGCCTGGATATCCGTGATGAGGCCCCACTCGAAGCGGCTGCGGAGCCTGTCTTCCAGCTTCTGCACCTCTTTGGGCGGCCTATCTGAGCTGAGGATGATCTGCTTCTGGGCATCGTGGAGGGTGTTGAAGGTGTGGAAGAATTCCTCCTGGGTACTGGTCTTGCCGCTGATGAACTGGATATCATCGACCAAGAGCACGTCTATGTTCCTGTACTTCTGGCGGAAGGCTTCGGCCTGGCCCTTCTGGATGCTCTGGATGATCTCATTGGTGAACTGCTCGGAGGAGACATAGAGCACCCGCATATGGGGGTGGCTCTTGAGGACGCTGTTGCCGATGGCGTGCATGAGGTGGGTCTTGCCCAGGCCCACGCCGCCATACATGAAGAAGGGATTGTAGACCTTGCCGGGATTCTCGGCCACCGCCAGGGCCGCCGCGTGGGCGAAGCGGTTGGAGCCGCCGGTCACGAAGGTGTCGAAGGTGTATTTCGGATTCAAAGAGGAGGAATCGCCGGGGGCGATGAGGTGCATATCTGCCTCAGAGCCGATGCTTGCCCGCACTTCCGTGGCGGGGGAGGGCATTTCGGCAGGAGCGGGGGAGGGGGCGGAGGTGCCGGACATCTTCAGCCGCACAGGCTCGGCATAGCCCAGGGTCTGCTGCTCCGGCGTGTCCTTGGGCCGCAAAGTCTCCCGCTGCTCTTTGACCTTCGGCAGCTCCTCCTGGGCCTGCCGAAGCCATTCTTCCTTGGGGATGGTCTCAATCTTTATCTGGCGGGCGGAACCAAGGACGTCCTTCACCACGTCTTCCAGCATGCCCCGGTATTTCTCATTGACCCAGTCGCGGGTGAAATCCGTCACTGCCCCGATGACCAGGGTGTCCTCATTCATGGAGAGGACAGTCAGGGGGGAGAGCCACTGCTTGCAGATGGTAGGGGAGAAGTAATCCGTAGCCTTGGCAAGGATTTGCTCCCAGATGGCTTTTAGTTCCGTCTTGTCCATATAGATGGTGTCCTTTCAATTAAATAGCTGAATTGGGGTTATCCACACTCTTATCCACACCTGTGGATAACCTTCTGCACAGGCCCGAAAGCCCTGCAGCCACAAAGCCCCGCAAGCTTTCGCTTACGGGACTGTCCACAAAATATCAACAGTTATTTTATCAGAAACCAGGTGAGTTATCAACAGGCAATCCACAAAAATCTGTGGATAATTAACAGCGCAGGGGTAGTTATCCACAAGGTTTTGCACTTTTCCACAATATATAGTAGATAGGAAAAGCCATATCCTCTGGCTGCCTGCCGTCAGATATGGCTGGGGAAATGAAGATGGGGATTGTTTCTGTGCTCAGCGTTTCATGTTTACCGCAGTTTCCACCATTTCATCGCCCACGGTGATGATCTTGGAATTGGACTGGAAGCCGCGCTGGGCCAGGATCATCTCTGCGAATTCATTGGCGATATCCACAGTGGACATCTCCAGGGCGCCCGGAGTTATGGTATTGCCCAGGTTGCTGGCGCTGTCGATTTTGACTTCGCCTGTGTTGTTGCTGGCTGTATAGAGGCTGTTGGTGGTTTTCAGGAGACCTGCCGGATTGACAAAGCGCGCCACTGCTACCTGCGCCTCAATCTGGCGCAGGCCATTGGTGTAGGTGCCGGTGATGACGCCGGAAGAATCTATATCAACCCTGCTCAGGGTGCCTTTGGTATAGCCGTTGCCGGCAGAGTTGATGGTGGTACTGTGGGCAAACTGGGTCAGCTCGCTGAAATCTACCGTGACAGACTGAGCTGCCGGCACTTCATCTGCCGTACTACTGGAACTGGAATCGTCAGTCGCGGCAGCAGTCTCTGTGGCAGAGGCAGCGGGGGCTGCGTAGCTGATGGCTATTTCTGCGGTACTGCCGCTCTCAGATTCCTGGCTGAGCCTGCCCTCAGTATCGAACTTGAGTTCAACCGCGCTGAGGGTAGCTGTCACCTCATTTCCCTGGGCATCGGTGAAGGTCGAGGTGGTGCTCTGCCCGCTGGTCACCGAGGCATCGGGGGTCAGGGACATGAGCCACTGGCCGGAGTAGCTGACCTGGCCCTCTTCGTCCAAGGTTCCCTCGTGGATATAGTACACGGGAATCTCATGGGTGGCGCCCAGGCTGTCGTATATCTTCATCGAGGTTGTTATGGGCAGGCTGTTGCCCACCTTGTAAGTGCCGCTGCTCTTTACCACGGAGGTGCCATCGCTGAGGGTGAGGGTGACGGGATTGGTCTCGCTGGCAGAGCCGCTCTCGCCGCCGCTGATTTCCGTGACTACGGGCACGTTGGCGCTCAGGTTGTCGAAGTAAGTGACGGAATCAGTGGCTTTGGCCTCCAGTTCCTTGCCTACGTTTTCGAGCTTGATATTTTCCACCGAGCCACCCGGAGTGACTACGCCGTCTTTGGCCATCCACCCCTGGACGACATGACCGCTGCCTGGCAGGACGTATTTTCCTGACGCATCGAATTCAAAGCCGCCGTTGCGGGTGTAGAAGGTGTCATTGCCGCGCTTGACCACGAACAGGCCGTCGCCGGAGAGGCAGAGGTCGGTATTCTTGCCGGTCATCATAGGCGAGCCACTCTTATAGATGAGGTCGATGCTGCCCACGCTGGCGCCCAGGCCGACCTGCTTGGGATTGGTGCCGCCGGTGCCCTCACCGCCAGCAGCTGCGCCTGCAATGTTTTGGGATAACATATTGGAAAAAGTGGTGCGGCTGGATTTGAAGCCTGTCGTATTGACATTGGAAATGTTGTTGCCAATGACATCGAGCTTGGTCTGATGGACCTTAGTCCCTGAAAGACCTGTATATAGCGTGCGCATCATAGTTCGCAACCCCTCCTTGAAGCTGGATATATCTTGCTGATGTTCTTGCTATGCGTGTTGCTTTTACAACTTAATATGTATATCGTTGCCCCGGCTGCAAAACTTAAATCAAATTTTGGCTTGACAGGCGTCAGGAAAGGCTTGACACAAGTGGACAGGCTATTATATACTGTGCATTGAACTGTGATTTTGAATAGACTTAGCATACGTTCACTATGTATAGATGCACGTAAATCCCGTGAAGGAGGTGTTTTGCATTGAAGATGACATTCCAGCCCAACAACCATTGGCGCAAGAAGACTCATGGCTTCCGTGAGCGCATGAAGACCAAGGGCGGCCGTCTCGTTCTGAAGAGAAGACGCCAGCGCGGCAGAAAGAAGCTTTCCGCTTAAGCAACGCAAAGTCGAGGCCACTATGTGGCCTCTTTTTCTGATTAACGGGGGATTTTCCCCATTGCTATAGATGAGGTGGCCTGATTTGAAACTGACACTTAAACGGGGGCGCATGCTCAAGCGCAGGAGTGAGTTCCAGCGGGTCTACCATAAGGGCAGGAGCTACGCCGGACGGTATCTGATCCTCTATGTGTTCAAGAACTATCAGGGGGAGAGGGATCATGTGGGCTTCGCGGCGGGCAAGAAGCTGGGGTGCGCTGCGGTGCGGAACCGCGTGAAGCGGCTGCTCAGGGAGGCCTACCGGCAGGAGCAGGCCAGGGTGCCCCAGGGGGTGACGCTGCTCCTGGTGGGCCGGGCCGCTGCGGTTAGGGCCAAGAGCCAGCTGGTGCAGCAGGAGTTCGTGCGGCTCTTGAAGAAAGCGAAGCTGGTGGAGACCTAAGATGAAGTGGTTGCTGCTTGCTCTGGTGCGCTTCTACAGGAGCTTCATCTCCCCGCTGCTGCCGCCTTCCTGCCGCTATGTGCCCACCTGCTCCGAGTATGCGCTGATTGCCATCGAGAGATATGGCGCCATGAAGGGCGGCTGGCTCTCCTTGAAGCGTATCCTGAGGTGTCACCCTTGGCACGAGGGTGGTTATGACCCAGTGCCGTAAAGAAATCTTCCCCCTTGAGGGGAAGGCCCAAGACCATAATACTCTCTTTATCGAAAGAATGGACGTGATTTTGCTTGGAATTTTTCTCGAATCTCTTGAGTCCCATTGAAAACCTCCTGCAGTTCGTGCTGGGGGGACTTTATAACATCAACAGCATGTTTGGCCTGGTGAGCTACGGCTATGCTATCATCCTCCTGACCATCATCGTGAAATTCCTGCTCTACCCGCTGACGGTGAAGCAGGTGAAGTCCATGAAGGCCATGCAGGAAATCGCTCCGAAGATGAAAAAAATCCAGGAGAAGTACAAGGACAATCCCCAGGTCATGCAGCAGAAGGTGGCTGCCATGTACCAGGAGGCCGGGGTGAATCCCCTGGCCGGGTGCCTGCCCCTGCTGGTGCAGATGCCTATCCTCATGGGCATGTACTACTCCCTTTACAATCTGGAGTACCCTTCGGCAGATGCGGCCCAGTTCCTCTGGCTGCCTTCCCTGTCCCAGGCTGACCCCTACTATATCCTGCCCATCCTGAACGTGCTGACTACCTTCTACCAGACCCGTCAGACCTCAGATATGAGCAATCCCCAGATGAAGATGATGATGCTCATCATGCCTCTCTTCATCGGTTTCATCAGCATCAATTTCCCCTCCGGCCTGGTGCTTTACTGGGTGGTCATGAACATCTGCCAGATTCTCCAGCAGTGGTGGATCTACCGTGAGGGCGGCCCTGCGGAGCAGGCCAAGGCAGCTGTAAAGTCTAAGGAGGAAGGCTGATGGGTGCATTTGATTTCATCAAGAGCCTCTTTGGCGGCAAGAGCGAGCCTGAGGCACCGAAGGCTGAGACCAGGGAGGCATCTCCTGCCCCGGCTCCGGCTGCGCCTGCAGCTGAGCCGTCTCCGGCCAAGGCTGAACCTGCCCCTGCCCCCAAGGCAGAGGCCCAGGAAGCGCCTGCCCTTTCCCAGCACATTTCTTCCACGGGGGGCGGCTACGGCAAGCCATTTGCGGAAGTGGTCAGGGAGACTGAGGCGCAGGAGGCGCGGGAAGAGGGAGAATCCAGCCTGGGCGTGGATATCAGCGAGCAGCCCAGCCAGGAGCTGACCCTGCAGCGGGGGGAGAAGTTCCTGCAGGAGCTTTTTGCCTCCATGCACATGGAGGTGCAAATTTTCCGCCGCGAGGACGAGGAAGGCATCATCTACGAGCTGGTGGGCGAGCGTCTGGGCATTCTCATCGGCAAGCACGGCCAGACCCTTGATGCTATCCAGTATCTGGCCAATCTGGCTGCCAACAAGGACCACTCTGACGGCCATGCCCGCATCATCATCGACATCGAGGGCTACCGCTCCCGCCGTGAGGAAACCCTCATGCGCCTGGCCGGGCATCTGGCTGAAAAAGCCTGCCGCATAGGCCAGGAGGTGCATCTGGAGCCTATGAACCGCCACGAGCGCAAGATCATCCACACCGCCCTGCAGGACAACCGCAAGGTGTCCACCTACAGCGCAGGGGAAGAGCCGCGTCGCTATGTGGTCATCGTCCCACGCAGGCGCAAGCGCAGGTACGAAAACGAATATTGAGACTAAGAAAAGCAAGGAGTGTTGGTAGCTCCTTGCTTTTTTATTATTTATTTGCCGATGCAGAAGCGGCGGAACACCTCGTCTACGATATCGTCGCCGATGGTTTCGCCGGTGAGCTGGCCCAGGGCTTCCCAGGCGGAGCGCAGGTCGATGGAGAGGAAGTCCAGGCCAAGGCCGCTGTCTATGGTGGCGAGGGCTTCGGAGAGGTGCCGCTGGGCTTTTTTGAGGATTTCGGCTTCTTCTTCGTCCCGCAGGAAGGTGGCCTGGGTGTCGGCTCCGTTTTGGAAGACGAAGTGGTGGACGGCTTCGGAGAGGGCTTTCAGGCCCTGCCTGTCGCCTTTGGTGCTGATGGTGAGCAGGGGGAGGCCGGGCAGGCGCTTTTGCAGCTCGTCAGCTTCAAGTTTTCCTGGCAGGTCGCTTTTGGTCAGCAGGGCGATGGCTTTCTGGCCTGGCAGCAGGGCGAGGATTTCTTCGTCTTCTGTGTCCAGGGGGCGGGAGGAGTCGAAGAGGGCCAGCACCAGCTGGGCTTTGGCGATGTAAGCCTTGGATTTTTCTACGCCCAGCTTTTCCACGGTGTCGGAGGTTTCCCGTATGCCTGCTGTGTCGATGATGCGCAGGGGAACTCCGTCCAGGTCGGCGTACTCTTCGATGGCATCGCGGGTGGTGCCGGGGATGTCCGTGACGATGGCCCGCTCCTCCCGCAGGAGGGCATTGAGCAGGCTGCTCTTGCCCACATTGGGCTTGCCGATGATGGCGGTCATCAGGCCCTCCCTCAGTATCCTGCCGGTGGAGGCGGTGGCGATGAGGGGCTGGATTTTCTTTTGCAGGGCTTCTATCTGCTGGCGGATTTTGGCGGTTTCGGCCTCTTCCACGCCTTCTTCTGGGAAGTCTATGAGGGCTTCCAGATGGGCGATGAGGGAGAGGATTTCCTGCCGCCAGCCGTGTATCTCCCCGGAGAAGCTGCCCGTGAGGTGGCCGGTGGCCTGCCTGAGGGCCAGGTCTGTCTTGGCGTTGATGACGTCCATGACGGCCTGGGCGCGGCTCAGGTCGAGGCGCCCGTTGAGGAAGGCCCGTTTGGTGAATTCCCC
>JAGBLH010000011.1 GCA_017635515.1 Selenomonas sp. | reverse complement strand
CAGCGTGGTGCTGGTGGACGAGTATGACAAACCCCTGCTTGAAGCGCTGGAGAATAACGAACTGGAGGAGCACAACAAGGCAGTCTTCAAGGGCTTCTTCGGCACGCTGAAAAGCTATGACGAATACTTGCAGTTTGTCTTTATCACCGGCGTCACCAAGTTCAGCAAGGTCAGTATCTTCAGCGACCTGAACCAGCTGAATGACATTTCTCTGAGCCGGATGTATGCGGGCATTTGCGGTATCACGGAGACGGAGATGGAGGAGAGTTTTGCCCCGGAGATAGAGAGCATGTCCGGGGCACTGGGCGTGGATAGGAAAGAGTGCCTGGGGCGGCTGAGAAAAATGTATGACGGCTACCATTTCCATCCCCATGCCAAAGGGGTATATAATCCCTTCAGCCTGCTCAAGGCTTTTGCCGAGAATGAACTGGGATTTTACTGGTTTGCTACCGGTACGCCGACCTTTTTGGTGCGGCGGCTGAAGAATATGCACTTTGATGTGCGGCAGCTGGCTGATAGAGACCTTTATGTGGATGCCTATGACATCACGGATTATCGGGCGGATAATCCTGATATAGTGCCTCTCCTGTACCAGACGGGCTACCTTACCATTGTTGGGGCAGACAGCGCAGTGGGGCCGTATGTCCTGGGGTTCCCCAATGAAGAGGTGAAAATAGGATTCCTGCGGAGCCTGTTCCCCGAATATGTGCCTGAAGCCGTCAGTGGCAGCGGCAAAGATATCCTGACCTTGCGCCGCCGCATCCTGGCGGGGGATACGGAAGGCATGCGGGAAACCCTCGCTGCCCTTTTTGCCAGCATCCCCTATACCACGGATGATGCCCCTTTCGAACATTACTTCCAGACGGTCATCTATCTGGTGTTCACCCTGCTGGGGCAATATGTGCACGCAGAAGTCCACAGCAGCCGGGGGCGGGCTGACTGCATATTGGAAACGGATAAATTCGTCTATATCTTCGAGTTCAAGGTGGATAAATCTGCCAAGGAAGCCTTGGAGCAGATAGAGGAAAGGGGCTATGCTGAGCCCTTTGAGGCCGATAAGCGGAAATTTTTCAAAATCGGCGTATCCTTCGATTCCGAGGCCCGGAGTTTGGTGGAGTGGCTGGCGGAGTAGAATTTCAAAATGAAAAAGCGTCCATGCGCTGAGAGGCAAAGGTCTAGGCCATGGACGCTTTTTTAGTGCAGCTCTGCCTGTAGATGATATAAAAATATCAATTATATAAAATAAACTTGAAATAACTCTTGCATATACAAGGGACTCATGCTATAATGACCTCATAAATGAAAGACTTGTTGCATTTAATGAATGGAGTGATGGTAGTGAATTTTCAATATCGCCAGGAAGCGGTGTGGATTGGTATTGATGTGGGGACTACCGGCGTCCGCGCTATCGCCTATGATATAACCGGCCGGAAGGTGGCGGGGGCGGAGGCTTTTTACCCCCTGCTGACACCCCACCCCGACTGGGCGGAGGAAGACCCTTCCCAGATTTTTGCTGCGGTGAAGGAAGTGGTGGGCAAGGCCGCTGCTGACCTGCGGTACAAGAGCCGCCAGCTGGCAGGCCTGTCCCTCAGTACCGTCATGCACAGTTTCGCGGGGCTGGATGAGGATTTCAAGCCTCTGATGGACATGCAGACCTGGGCAGACAGCCGCAGCGCGGATATCGTGCGGGAAATGAAGCAGGATGAGGGGCTTTGCCGCCGCTTCTATGAAAAGACGGGCTGCCCCATCCATGCTTCCTACCCTCTGGCCAAAGTCCTCTGGCTCAGGAAGCATCATCCTGATATGTTCAGGCAGATGCGGTATGTGGGCTCCTTGAAAGATTATCTCTTTTACGGATTGACAGGGAAATGGCTTATCGACCACTCTGCTGCCAGCACCAGCGGCCTTTACAATGAAAGGCTCATGGACTGGGATGAGGAAATCCTCTCCTATGCAGGGCTGCGGAAGGACCAGCTGCCGGAGGCGGTGTCCACCACCCATCAGGAAAAGCTGCAGCGGCAGGCCGCCGAGGAAATGGGCCTGCCGGAGGGGGTGCCGGTGGTCATAGGGGCTACGGACGGGGTACTGGTGAATGTGGGCATCGGGGCGGTGGAGCCCGGGCAACTGTCAGCTACCATCGGCACCAGCGGTGCCCTGCGGATGCTTACTAAGGAACCTCTGACGGATAGCAAGATGCGTACCTGGTGCTACAACCTGGTTGATGACATGTGGGTGGCAGGTGGCGCCATCAACAATGGGGGCATGATCCTCCGCTGGGTGAAGGACAAGGTGTGCCATTACACGCCCCACCATCTGGAAAATCTGGATGTGGACGGCTACGACCTCATGACTATGAAAGCGGCTCATGTGGCGGCAGGGGCTGAGGGGCTTATCATGCTGCCCTGCTTCACCGGGGAGCGGGCGCCTTACTGGAATTCGGAGCTGCGGGGCATGTTCTTCGGACTGTCCCTGAACCATAGCCGTTCCCACATGATCAGGGCCTGCCTGGAGGGCATTTCCTACAGCATGAACGCGGTGATGCTGGCTCTGAGGGACTTTGGCGAAATCAGGGATATCCGGGTCAGCGGCAGCTTTACCAAGTCTGAACTCTGGCTGCAGATTCTCGCCAGCGTCCTGAACGAAGAACTTATCCTGCCGGACAACAGCGAAGGGGCAGCTTTCGGGGCGGCGGTGCTGGGCTTCATTGCCAGCGGGGAGCTTTCCGGCATAGGCGCCACCGGGGATTTGGTGAAACCCAGGCGCATTATCCGTCCCAACCCGGAAGATGTGCGTGTGTACGGGGAGCTTTACAAGATTTTTGACAGCCTGTACTGGAAACTGCAGCCGGAGCTGGCTTCTATAGCGGCTTTCCAGCAGAACAGAGCATGAGGTGAGGCAAGATGGCAAAGAAATTGGATATAGGCATGGTGGGCATGGCTGTCATGGGCAGCAATCTGGCCCTCAATATGGCTGACCACGGCTTTGAAGTGGCCTGCTATAACTACACTCCTGACTTGACGGAAAAGGTGCTGAAGGAGCATCCCCATGAGCATCTGCATGGCTTCTTTGACCTGCAGGAGTTCGTAGCTTCCCTGAAAAAGCCCCGGAAGATCATGTTCATGATCATGGCAGGGGCCCCGGTGGATTCCATGATCGAGGCGCTAGTGCCCCTGCTGGAGCCGGGGGACATGATCATGGACGGGGGCAACTCCTACTTCGGCGATACCCGCCGTCGCCATGATTTCCTGCAGGAACAGGGCATCCGCTATTTTGGCGTGGGCATTTCTGGCGGTGAGACGGGGGCTCGCCGGGGTCCCTGCATCATGCCCGGCGGCGACAGGGAGGCTTATGAGGAGGTGCGTCCTATCTACGAGGCCATTGCTGCCAGGGCCGGGGAGGAACCCTGCTGCGCTTATATGGGCGCCGACGGGGCAGGCCATTTCGTGAAGATGGTGCACAATGGCATTGAGTATGCGGATATGCAGCTCATCGCCGAGGCCTATCTGCTGCTGAAGTACGCCGGAGGCTGCAGCAATCAGGAGATTGGGCGCATCTTCCGCCAGTGGAACGAAGGCGAGCTGAAAAGCTTCCTCATCGGCATCACTGCTGATATCTTCGCAGAGCCGGATGAAGCGGGTGGGGAATTGCTGGACAAGATTGTGGATAGCGCCGGCCAGAAGGGCACAGGTCGCTGGACCAGCATCGAGGCCCTGCGGCAGGGGGTGAATACCTCCCTTATCACCGCTGCCTGCAACGCCAGAGTTATGTCCAATCTACTGGAGGAGCGGCAGGAAATCGCCCCCTTGGTGCAGGCAGAAGGGCAGGGGCGCCCCGGGGAAGATTTCGTGGAAATGGTGCGCAAGAGCCTTTACCTGGGCAAGATTGCCGCCTATGCCCAAGGCTTTTCCCTCTATAGCTCCGCCGCCAGGGAGTACGGCTGGCAGCTGGAGCTGGGGCGGATTGCCGCCATTTTCCGCTCCGGCTGCATCATCCAGGCGGAATTCCTGAACAGGATTACCGAAGCCTATGAGAAGGACAGGGGCCTCAGAAATCTCCTGCTGGACGATTTCTTTGCGGGCAAGGTCAGGGAAAATCTTTCCTCCCTGCGGCAGACCGTGTCCTGCACCGTGCTGAGTGGCATCCCCATCCCGGCGCTTTCCTGCGCCGCAGAGTACCTGGACGCCCTGGGAGGGCGCCATCTGGGGGCTAATCTCATCCAGGCCCAGCGGGACTACTTCGGCGCCCATACTTTTAAGCGGGTGGACAGGGAAGGAACCTTCCACCATGAGTGGCAGAAACATGATTGAAGATGATGACAAGTTATACATAGGAGGGCTGGATTATGCCGCTTATTATCTTGGCAGTTGGTATACTCTTTCTGTTTTTCCTGATTGTAAAAGTGAGATTGAACAGCTTCCTGGCCTTGCTGCTGGTGGCAGGGCTGGTGGGTTATGCCGAGGGGCTGCCGGAGGGGCAGATTATCCCCGTGATTGAAAAGGGGCTAGGGGGCACCCTGGGCGGCCTGGCCATCGTGGTTTCCTTCGGTGCCATGCTGGGCAAGCTGATGGCCGAAAGCGGCGGCGCCCAGCGCATCGCCACCACCCTCATCAATGTCTTTGGCCGCAAGTGGGTGAAGTGGGCAGTGGCCCTTACGGGGTTCATCGTGGGCATTGCCCTGTTTTATGAAATCGGCTTCGTGCTGCTCATTCCCCTGGTGTTCACCATTGCCACGGCGGCGAAGATTCCCCTGTTGGAGGTGGGCATCCCCATGGCGGCGGCTCTTTCCGTCACCCACGGTTTCCTGCCGCCTCACCCTGGCCCCACAGCTATTTCCATCATCTACAATGCAGATATCGGCCTGACGCTGGTGTATGGCGCCATTATCGCCATCCCCACTGCCATTGTGGCAGGGCCTCTCTTTGCCAATACCACCAAGCATATCCAGCCGGAAGCTCCTCAGGGAATGCAAAGCAGCAAGGTTTTCGCGGAAGAAGAAATGCCCGGCTTTGGCATCTCCGTTTTCACGGCCATGGTGCCCGTGGTGCTCATGGCTGCTTCGGCTCTGGCCAAGATGACCCTGGAGGCCGGTTCCTCCCTTTACCAGTGGCTCACCTTTCTGGGCACCCCGGATATGGCCCTGACCATTGCTGTGGCAGCGGCTATCTACACCTTTGGTCTGCGTCAGGGCAAGACCATCCCCGAAATCATGAAAATCTGTGAGGGGGCTGTGCTCACCATCGCCATGATTCTCCTCATCGTGGGTGGCGGCGGCGCCCTGAAGCAGATTCTCATAGACAGCGGCGTGGGCCGCTATATCGGCGAGATTGCTGCCCAGAGCAACCTTTCTCCCTTGCTCCTGGCCTGGACGGTGGCCGCCGTCATACGCATCGCCTGCGGCAGCGCCACGGTGGCTGCCCTCACTGCCGGCGGCATCGCTGCGCCCATTGTGGCAGTGACAGGGGTGAACCCCGAGCTCATGGTTCTGGCCACCGGCGCCGGCAGCCTTATCCTAAGCCCTCCCAATGACCCGGGTGTCTGGCTGTTCAAGGAGTTCTTCGGCCTTTCCGTCAAGCAGACCATGCGCACCTGGTGCGTGCTGGAGACCATCATCTCCGTCATGGGCCTGATGGGAGTGCTGGTGCTGGAAGCGATTATCTGAATAGGCGCGCCTTCCCCAAAAAGAGGGGAAGGCCTTTTTTATGGCGAAGCCTGCGGAAAGGCTGTATAATTTACTTATCTTAAGAAAGAAAAGGGGAGCCTATTATGAAAGAGCAGGTTTTACCTATTTTGCGCAGCGCCTATGAGGATCTCACCAAATCAGAAAAGAAGATTGCCGACTATATCTCGGCGCACAGGCATGAGATTATGGGGCAGACGGTGGCAGAGCTGGCCCAGGGCAGCGGCAGTTCAGAAATCACCATTTCCCGCTTTTGCAAGAAGCTGGGCTTTTCCGGTCTGCAGAGCTTGAAAATCGCCCTGGCTTCGGAGCTTTCCGGTGCCGGAGAAGGCCCCTGCAGCGACATTGGCAGGGACGATGATGAAGCCGCCGTGGCGGGGAAAATCTTTCGGAATATCACCGAAGGCTTGCAGGACACTTTGAAAATCCTTGATTTTTCCCTGATTGAGGCAGCGGTGGAACTTTTGCAGGGAGCCCGGCGTGTGGCCATCTACGGCTTCGGCAATTCGGCTACGGTGTGCCAGGACCTGGTCACCCGTTTCCTGCGCTTCGGCATGGCGGTGCAGGCCTTCAGCGATGCCCACATGCAGGTGACCTCGGCGGCTCTGCTGGAGAAGTCTGATGTGGTCATCGCTATTTCCCATACCGGGGCCACCAAGGACATACTGGAATCTGTGAACATCGCCCAGGAGGGCGGGGCAAAGGTCATAGCCATCACCAGCTACGCCCAGTCAGAGCTGGCCCGTCGGGCTGATATTGCCCTCATCGGCATGGGCCGGGAGGTGAACTACTCTTCGGAGGCCGCTGCCTCCCGCCTGGTACACATGGCCATCGGCGACATCCTCTACACCTGCCTGGCCAAGAAGATGCCGGATAGGTATCAGGCCAACCTGCAGAAAATGAGGGAGGTCATAGCTGTGAGAAGGCTGTGAGCTCCTTGCTGTCCGGCAACTGCGATGATTATTGGCTTGAGATGGCAGTCTGGTGCGGTTATTGACATCAATATCCCATTTGCTAAAATTGAAGCAGAGAGCGTTGCTGCATGGTAGCAAGGAGTGAGAAATATGGCGGAAACCTTCAGGCGGCTGCCCATCGGGGTGCAGAGCTTTGAGAGCCTTAGACAAGGCGGTTTTGTCTATGTGGATAAGACGAAGTACATCTATGACTTGGTGCGGCATAGCAAGCAGTATTTCCTCAGCCGACCCCGCCGCTTTGGCAAGAGCCTGTTCCTTTCCACGCTGAAAGCCTATTGGGAAGGGAAGAGAGAACTGTTCGAGGGTCTGGCCATTACGGAGCTGGAAAAGGATGATGAGAAAGCCTTCGAGCCGTACCCTGTCTTTTACTTTGACTTCAACGGGGAAAACTATCAAAGTACACCCTTGGAAGATGTGCTGGACAAGATGCTGTCGGAGTGGGAAGCCCGGTATGGTTGCAAGGGGCAGGGCACACTCAGCGGACGTTTCAAGGATCTTTTGGTAGCCGCCAGGGAAAAGACGGGCAAAGACAGCGTGGTGCTGGTGGACGAGTATGACAAACCCCTGCTTGAAGCGCTGGAGAATAACGAACTGGAGGAGCACAACAAGGCAGTCTTCAAGGGCTTCTTCGGCACGCTGAAAAGCTATGACGAATACTTGCAGTTTGTCTT
>JAGBLH010000135.1 GCA_017635515.1 Selenomonas sp. | reverse complement strand
TTCCGCGATCTTATGTTTGAGTTTACGCGGCTCAAGCAAGAGGCCAGCTATGCGCTGAATTGGGTAGGGTACTACCTCATGAAGTACCTCCAGAAGCCCCTGGCAGACATTCGGGAGAAATTCAAAGCCTTCAACGACTCCTTCATCAAGAACATGAGTGTGTGGACAGAGAAGGTCGCAAGGGCCATCTACTACGTTATTGAGGTAGGCAGGCACCTCATAGAATTCCTCGGAGACATTGGCAAGGCCGTTTATAAGCTATGGGACAGCTTCCCCAGCGGCGTAAAAAAAGCCATAGCCGCCATCACAGCCCTAAATCTCGTATTGAGCGCAGGTCCGCTCGGCAGAAGCATAATGCTGATAAGCACCCTCCTGCTCTTGATAGACGACTACTACGGGTACATGGAGGGCAAGAATGCGGCCTTCGGGAAGTATTGGGACAAGCTCAACGAGTACCTGGAAAAGGGCAAAGTTCTCTGGGAGCAACTGAAGACCAAAGCAGAGCCGTACTGGAACATGCTCGTGGAGTATGCAGGCAAGGCCAAAGACTGGTTTGATGAGCTGGTGGAGGGAGCCGGGCGGCTTAAGAAGTCCTTTGATGAGTGGATGGAGAGCGCCGGCAACGAATTGCTCGCAGAGGTCGTGGAGGAGTGCCAGAGTCTCTGGGGGATCCTCACGGATATCGGCAGTGTGCTGGCAACTACCGTCAAAGATGCCTGGAAAGGTTTCAATGAGCAGCTGGAAAAGAACGACACTATCAAAGATGTGACCAAAGGGCTGGAAAGCCTGTGGCGCATTGCCAAGATGCTCTACAAGGCAGGGAAGGATTTAATCAAATTCCTCACTGACCTGTGGAGAGAGGTAGAGAAGTCCCAGGAACTCCGCGAATTCGGCGCAGCCATTATGGAATTGGTAGATGCAGTCGGGGAACTGTTCACGTCCATAATGGAACTCGTTGAAACAGCCATTAAAGGCGTTTTCGGCGAGATGGGCAAGACAGGTAAGGTGTACTCATTCCGTGATGCCATCCGGGCGGTGCTCAGTGTCTTTACTAAGCTGGTGGATGCTGTCAGCTGGGCAGTAAAAGGCATTGCAGAGCTCTTTGATTTAATAGCCAAGAATAAAACCTTCAAAGCGTTCTGGGAAACGGTCGGAGGGGCCATAGATTCTGTAATTAGCAAGATAGGCAGGTTTAGCAGAGCCATGATTGCATTCTTGCATAAGGATGTGGAAAAGGCTAAACGCATACTCATGGGAGAGGACGACCAAGAGCGTCACGGTACCCGCGAACTTTCCGAAACGGAGAAAAAATGGGAACCATACATTCAAGAATACGCCAAGAAGCATAACGTAGACCCCAATCTGCTCCGTGCCATCATAAAGACAGAATCAGGCTTCAACCCCGATGCCGTATCCCCAGCAGGAGCGATTGGTATGGCTCAGTTCATGCCGTCCACAGCTGCTGCGGTAGGGATTGACCCGCATGACCCGATACAGAGTATCGAGGGAGCTGCCATGCACCTGCGTACTCTTATAGACAGCTTCGGGAGTGAGAGACTAGCCATTGCTGCATACAATGCAGGGGCAGGAGCTGTAAAAAAATATGGTGATGTGCCGCCTTTCCAAGAGACTCAAGAATATGTCGAGAAAGTGCTTGCAGCCAAGCATGGCTACGAGAGCGATGACAGCCCTGATGCCGTAGAACCACACTACCTGGGCAAAGCTGAAATGGAGAGCAGTCTCGAGAACGTGCGCTGGTTCAAAGAACTGGCTCCATGGATAGGAGGCATGCTGAAAAAGGCAGGTGCAGGGGATGCCGTGTATACATCTGGTGCCAGAACCCTGGAGCATCAGATGCGGATAAACCCAGAAGCCCCAAACAGTTATCATGTTGACCGTGGGAAGGGGGGCGATGCGGTAGATATCGACCTGCCAGACGGTGTGGACACTGAAGCCATTGTGGAAATGTTCAAGCCGTACTTCAAAGAAGTGCTCTATCATTCGGTCGACAGTGCCGGAGGTGGTCTCCATCTTCATTTGGGTGGTTATCTGGGAAATGCAAACCTTGACTTCAAAAAGCCCGCAGACCCAGTTCCTGACCCATCAACGGTGCCAGGACAGGAGCCTGCATGGGATGGGCCACCAGCACGACCAGCAGAATCATCAGAGGAAGACTATCTGCCTCCGACAGAGTCGCATGAAAATGATGAAAAAAGCTGGGGCGACGTTTTAACAGAGGTCAGAGACAGCGTAATAAAAGGAGCTCTTGGAGACGAGACTGGGCAAGAAGTAATCGATGCGGCCAACACAGCCAAAGAAACCATTGGTGACTTTATTGGCCAAATTGTAAAAAACGGAGAAGACATAAACTCAGAGCATGAAGAAGTCATGGGAAAGCTCGAAGATTATGTCAAACCAACTGCATACAATACCCCAAAAGGCCAGGCAACTCCGCTGGGCATGGCACAGGGAACTCCGAATCCTGCCGACTGGGTAGGCGGTAATGCCGAGCGCATGAGAAGCGGAGTGCTTGTGCCTCTGGGGACAAAACAGTTCCCACGAGAACCAGCTACTCAGATTCAGAAGAAAGCTGACACCAGCATCCCAGTAGAAATGCCGGTGTGCTTGAAGCAGACAGTATTTCTCTTGACTGAAATCCGCAAGGCCATGCCCAGCATTGGCAGTCTCTTGCCCACGTTGGAAAAGCTCGTGCCAAAGCAGGAGCAGGACAGCCCCGTGGTGCCCTCGAAGCCGCAGGAACGTCCGCAGACGGATAGCCTGTCGCAAGTCACCGCA
>JAGBLH010000134.1 GCA_017635515.1 Selenomonas sp. | reverse complement strand
GTGCCGGTGCCGCCGCCCATACCGGCGGTGACAAAGACCATATCTGCCCCACGCAGAGCCTCGAGTATGTCGTCGCGGCTTTCCTCGGCCGCCTTCTGGCCCACCTCCGGCTGAGCACCCGCGCCGAGGCCTCGGGTCAGCTTGTCGCCGATCTGCAATCGCTTCGGTGCCAATGATTTCAAAAGGGCCTGAGCATCTGTATTCACAGCGATGAATTCTACGCCCTGGAGTCCCAGATTGATCATGCGGTTCACGGCGTTGCTGCCGCCGCCGCCTACACCTATTACCTTAATGTTGGCCAGCTGATCCAGCTCATTATTATCCAACTCAAACATCACTCAAACCCCCATACGAACCAATATGTCCATGCGCTCCCTGAGGCGCATCTAAATCATTACAATATCTACGCCTTACCATTTTACCATCATTAAGCGCGTTTTTCTAGTAGGCACTTTGAAAAACTTCGCCAAAGCTCTGCCCTTCTGAAAAAATCATCTGCCTGTCCCTCATTCGTCTGGCAGCTGAGGCCATTCAAGCCCGTGCTTTTTCAAAAGATGGCGGCGCAGGATAGCCAGATTCTTGAAAATGCGGAAGCCGAAAGTCAGCAGGGCCACATAGTAAAGGTCGATGCCCAGGCGGTCACCCACAAAGACCAGGAAAGCCGCCAGCAGGGCATTGGTGAAGAAGCCGCTGATAAAGACCGTATTGTCAAAGTGGCCGCCCAGGGCTGCCCGCAGGCCGCCAAAGACGGAATCCAGCGAGGCCAGGAGAGCCACGGAAAAGAGCTTGGCATAGGCCAGAGGTATCACCACGGGGAAAACATAGCCGATGGCAAAGCCCAGAATAATTCCTGCGATGGGCAGTATCACTTGCTATCCCCCTCCTTTTCCTCTGTCGTGTGGGCATAGTTGTGGGAGGCGGTTCCCTTGTAAGCCGGTATGTAGACCGACTGGCTGGTAGAAACCTCCAGCTGGATGCCCCAGACCTTCAAGGTCTCTGCCACGCCGCCGCGCATCCTGATGGCGCTCTCCAGGCTCTTGCTGTCACCGATGGCCCTGATTTCAAAGGGCGGTGCCGAGCGCACGTTGTTCACCGAAAGGGTAGGCCCCGCGCAGCGTATCTCGGAAGTGCCGATGAGCCGCTGGCCATTGATGGAAATTGCCTCGGCCCCGGCGGCCCTGAGCTCATTGATGACCTTCAGGAGGTCATCATCATGGATCAGGTAGAGGTTCGGGTTCTCCCCGGCCTTGGCCGTGGCGCTGCTGTCCTCCAGCTTCACGATGATGCCCTCGCCCTCCACCGGCGTAAGCCCGGCTCTCAGGCGTATATCCTCGCTGATGGTGCCGCCTGCCTCACTGGCCTTCTGCTTCCGCAGAGCGGAAAGTTCCTCTTTCAGCCCGTCGCGCTCCTGCTCGGTATCCAGCAGCCTGGCGGTGATTTCCTCAATGCGCTGATAGGAAACGCTGGCCTTCATATCGGCGGTAGTGCGCAGCTGCACAGCCACCATGAAGCCCAGCACCATGCAGACACAGGCGATGGACCAGCGTCCCTGACGGATTCTTATCATATACCCTTCCCTTCCTGATGTACCTCTTCCTTAGGCATATCCTTGAGCCGTATCACCGGCACTTCATAGCTGAAATCCACATACTCCACTGTATAGGGGCTGGTCTGCTGATCCTGCAGGAAATCCTCCGTGAGCCGCGCCTTGTCTTCCAGCCGCTCCAGATTCCCCAGCCGTATCTGCACAGCCTTGGCGGTGTAGGCCACAATGGCCCCGGGATTTGCCGCATTGATCTCCGACAGCTGGTTCAGAGCCGCCGGGGAAATTTTCTGCAAGAGTTCCAGCACCTTCTTCACGGTGGCATCCTTCACATCATCACCGATGTAGAGGTCATGGACACTTACCCCCGTGATCAGCGGAATGGGCACATGGCGCAGGGTGCGGTAGGCCGCAATGACCTTCCCCTGCCTGTCCAGATCCACATAGCCGTACTCCGAGGCCACCGTAGCCACAGGCACCCGCTCGGTGATGGTGATGTCCAGGCTGTAGGGCAAATCCCGCTTCACCGTAGCCGACTCAATGCGCAGGTCTTTCAAAAGGTTCTCCGTCACCACAGCGGTCTCCAGATTGAAGAGGGGCTGCCCCTTCTGCACCCGTGCAATATAGGCGATCTCGTCCTCGGTAAGGTAAACCGCCCCCTTCACATTGAGCTTCTGGAGGGTGAAGATGGGGGAATAGACCAGGAGCGACACCAGCCCGCAGGTAATGACCAAAAACAATATCCCCTTGACCAGCCGCCGCGGGCTGCGCCTGACTTTAGCTCTCTCGTCCAATCTCCCACCTCCTTCTAATCTTCATATCTCAAAGCTTGAACCCTGCCATTTCCAGCATATGCTCGCAGAGCTCGGGGAACTCGATGCCCTTGGCCCTGGCTGCATCCGGCACCAGGGAAACCTCCGTCATGCCAGGCACGGAATTGACCTCGATGACATAGGGAGTCTCGTCCTCGGAGAGCATCATGTCAACTCTGGCCACGCCCTTGCAGCCGCAAGCCGTGAAGGTCTTGACAGCCAGGTCCTGGATCTCCTTGGTCTTCTCCTCGCTCAGGGGAGCGGGGATGATATGGGCAGAAGCGCCCTTGGTGTACTTGCTGTCGTAGTCATAGCGGCCCGTGAGGGTAGTGATCTCAATGATGGGGAAGGCTTCCTTCTCCTCCTCATTGCCCCAGACCGCCACCGTCAGCTCACGGCCCTTGATGAATTCTTCCACCAGCACCTCATCATTGTACTTGAAGGCCTGCACCAGAGCGTTTTTTAGTTCCTCACGGCTCTCCACGATGTAGACGCCGATGCTGGAGCCCTGGGAGGCAGCCTTCACCACCATGGGCAAGGAGAACTCCGCCTCGATCTCGGCAGCCAGGCCCCGCTTCATCTCATAGCTGTAATAGGTGCGGGAACGGGGCGTGGAAATGCCCTCTGCCACGAACACCCGCTTGCTGGCGGCCTTGTCCATGGTGACAGCCGCAGCCAGCACCCCGGAGCCGGTGTAAGGAATGCCCAGCATATCGAGAGTGCCCTGCAAGAGCCCGTCCTCACCGAACTTGCCGTGAAGGGCATTGAAGACAATGGCGCAGCCCGTCTTCTGGATATCGTTGGCAAAGGTCTGCGGCACCAGCTCCATGCCCTCGGCATTGTAGCCCTTGGACTTCAGGGCGTTCAGAATGGCAGTGCCCGTCCTGCGGGAGACCTCGGCCTCCGTGGAGGTGCCGCCCATCACTACTACGATCTTATCCTGATTCATTTCTATGGCTCCCTTACTTCTTCAGCATTTCCACCAGCTCTTCGCCGGTCTTGTAAATATCTCCGGCGCCCATGGTGATGACCAGGTCGCCTTCCTGCACGATACCAGCCAAAACGCCTGCCAGCTTCTCCTTCTCCGGCACATAGGTCACGTCCTGGCCGGACTGGCGCTGCACTTCGTCCAGCACCGTGCGCCCATCAATGCCGGGGATAGGCGCTTCACCCGCGCCGTAGATATCCGTCAGCACCAGCTTGTCAGCCGACACAAAAGCGCTGCCGAACTCCTCGCAGAGGAGCTGGGTGCGGCTGTAGCGGTGAGGCTGGAACACGCAGACCAGCCGCTGGGGACTGGTTTCCTTGGCAGCCTTGAGGGTGGCTGCAATCTCCGTGGGATGGTGGGCATAATCGTCCACCACCCAGACTCCCTGCTCCCGGCCCTTGGTCTGGAAGCGGCGCTTGGCCCCGTGGAATTTGGCCAGGCCCTCTGCCATCTTCTCGAAGGGCACGCCTATGGAAAGCCCTGTCACGATGCAGGCCATGGCATCCAGCACATTGTGGCGGCCCGGGATATTCAGCTCCACATGGCCCAGCTTTTCCTCTTTCTTATAGACATCGAAGCCGATGCCCCTGCCATTGGTGGCGATATTCTTGGCGTTGTAATCCGCCTCTTGGCCGATGGCATAGGAGATCACCTTGCGGTCAAGTTTCTTTGCGATATTGCGCAGGTTCTCGTTCTCGAAGCAGAGCACAGCATAGCCCGTTTCCTTGTCCACGTTCTCCAGGAACTGGGTGAAGGCCTTGATGATGTTCTCCATGGTGCCATAGTGGTCCATGTGGTCATCTTCCACATTGGTGACCACGGCGATATGGGGATGCAGCTTCAGGAAGGAGCCGTCGCTCTCGTCTGCCTCTGATACCAGATAATCCCCCTGGCCCAGCTTGGCATTGGTGCCCAGGTCAGGCACCTCGCCGCCCACGATGACCGTGGGAGAAATGCCTGCCAGGTCGAGAGTCACCCCCAGCATGGCGGAGGTGGTGGTCTTGCCGTGAGCGCCTGCCACGGCTATGCCCTTGTACTCATTGACCAGCGCCGCATTGATATCGGAGCGGTGCAGGCGGGTGATGCCCAAATCCCTGGCCGCCAAGACCTCGGGATTGTCATGGGGAATGGCGGAGGACACCACGATGGCATCTGCGCCGCGGACATTCTCGGCCTTCTGGCCGCCGAGGGTCACCTTGGCTCCCAGCTTGGTCAGATTCTCAATCACGCCACTGTTTTCCCTGTCGGAGCCGGTGACTTCGTAGCCCAGCTCGCACATGACCTTGGCCAGAGGGCTCATGCCGGCCCCGCCAATGCCTACAAAATGGATTTTCCTGATATCTTTAAGCTCCTTGAGCTGCTTCATGACCACTATCCCTTTCTTCAGCGCCCCTGCTGCGCCAGTTCCAATACCATCTCGGCAATCTCATCTGCGGCCTCTGGCCGTCCCAGCTGCTTGCTGGCCTCGGCCATTTTCCTGAGCCCTTCGCCATCAGCCAAAAGCTCGTCAAGGGCCGCCCCCAAAGTCTCCGCCGTCAACTCCCGGTTGAGGATGACCTTCGCCGCCCCCGCCTTTTCCAAGGCTCTGGCGTTGAACTCCTGATGGTTCTCCGCCGCATAGGGGTAGGGCACCAGGATGGAGGGAATGCCGCGGGCTGTCAGTTCCGACAGCCCCGTGGCCCCTGCCCTGAATACCGCCAGATCCGCCATGGCCTGGGCCTGGGGCATATTGTAAAGGTAAGGCACTACCTTGAGATGTTCCGGCAATTCCGCCAGCCCCGCCTCCTTCAGGCGGCTCATCACATCATCGTACTCCTTGGCGCCGGTGGCATGGAGCATCTGCACCTCAGGGTTCTTCGCCGCTTTCACCAGCACGCCCACCATGGCGCGGTTGATGGCCCGCGCTCCGCGGCTGCCGCCGGAAATCAGCACCGTCTTCTTGGCAGGGTCAAAGCCAAAAGCCTTGGCACCTTCCTCCCGGTTGGCCTCCATCACCGCCCGGCGGATGGGATTGCCCGTGTAGACGGTCTTCTCAGCCGGGAAATAGGGCTTGGCTGCCTCTGAGCCCACCGCAATGCGGCTCACGAAGCGGGAGAGAATCTTGTTGGTGATGCCAGGCAGCACATTCTGCTCCTGCACCACCGTGGGGATGTGCTTGAGGCTGGCCGCCATGAGGATGGGGCCGCAGACATAGCCCCCGGTGCCAATCACCGCATCGGGCCTGAAATCCCGCACGATTTTGGCGGCCTTCACCACCGCCGCCATGGCCCTGCCTGCCCGCAGAAAATTCCTGGGGGTCAGGTGACGCTCAAAGCCCTGCAAGTCCACCGTGGCAAAGGGCAATCCCTCCTTGGGCACAATGTCCGACTCCAGCCCGTGGGGCGTGCCCACATACAGGAACTCCGCCTCAGGGCACTTTTCCCTGATGGTATTGATGATGGTGATGGCCGGGTAGATATGGCCGCCCGTGCCACCGCCTGAAACAATGATCCGCAAAATAACGCTCCCCTTACAAGCTGTTTACCAAATTCTTGAAATCCCTGCCCCTAGCCTCGAACCCATCGTACATATCAAAGCTGGCGCAGGCAGGAGAAAGCAGCACCACCTGGGGTGCCTTGGCCAGTTCATGGGCCTTCGCTACTGCCGCCTTCATATCATAACCTACCATATGTATATGCTTCTCATCATAGCCGTTCTTGATGGCTTCTGTCTGAAAACGCTCGGCGGCTGCTCCCAGAAGAATCAGCTCGTCGCAACGCGCCTTCACCAAGCCCATGAACTCCGTCAAATCCGTGAGCTTGTCATCGCCCCCCGCCAGCAGGATGATATGACCTGGGAAAGTCTCCAGTGCCTTGATGGCAGAGTCCGTATTGGTGGCCTTGGAATCATTGTAATAAGGGACACCCTTCACTTCCCGCACAGGCTCGATGCGGTGCTCCACGCCCTTGAAGGACTTCAGCACAGGCACCATTTCCTCTGCCGTAGCTCCCATGAAGAAAGCCGAAGCGGCAGCTGCCAGCGCATTCTCCACATTGTGGCCGCCCTTGATGCCCAGTTCCTCCACGGTGCAAAGCTCATGGCTCTTGCCGTCCCAGCTGATGACCAGGCAGCTGTCTGACTGGCGCACATAAGCACCCTCAGAAAGTTCCTCCCTGCGGCTGAAATAGCAGACTTGCCCCTTGGCCCTTTCCTTCATGCCACGGGTGTGTTCGTCATCGTAGTTCAGCACCAGGAAGTCCTCAGCCGTCTGCTGGGCGAACATGCGCTCCTTCATGGCCTGATAGACCTCCATGGAGCCGTGGCGCACGATGTGGTCGGGGGTGACATTCAGCACCGCCGCCACATGGGGATGGAAGTCCTGGGTGGCCTCCATCTGGTAGCTGGAAATCTCGGCGGCGATGGCACCACCCTCGCCTATGCGCAGGGCTTCTTCCACCAGAGGAATGCCGATATTGCCGCCCACGCCGACTTTTCCTGCAGGGAAATGGGCAGACAGCAGCTCGCCCAGCAAGGTCACAGTAGTGGTCTTGCCATTGGTGCCGGTGACAGAAGCAAAGGGAGACCTGGAGAGCTCATAGGCCATCTCCACCTCGGAGAGCACCCTGATGCCCTTGTCATAGGCAGCCTTGACGATAGGCACCCGCACAGGCACCGCCGGGGAGACGATGAGCATGTCCACCCCTGCCAGCATGGCCTCCTGCTGGGGGCCGAAGACGCACTCAATGCCCAGTTCCCTGAGTTCCGTGAAGTCATACTTCAAATCAGCCTCGGCCTTGGCATCGCTCAAAGTAACCTCTGCCCCAAAGCGCCTGGCTACCTTGGCGGCGGCAAAGCCGCTGATGCCTGCACCGATGACCAGTACCCGTTTACCTGCTAATTCCAGCTCCATGTTATGCACCTCGTTATTTTACCAACATCAGTCCTGCCAGGCCTGCCAGCAGCCCCACGCCCCAGAACACCATGACCACTTTGGTCTCGGACCAGCCCCCCAGCTCGAAGTGATGGTGGATGGGGCTCATGCGGAAGATGCGCTTGCCGCCAGTGGCCTTGAAGTAGGTGACCTGCATGATGACGGACAGGGCCTCGCAGACGAACACCAGGCCGATGACCACCAGCAGGATTTCCGTATGGGTGAGGATGCCCACTGCCGCCAGAGCGCCCCCCAGGGCCAGGGAACCAGTATCCCCCATGAAGACCTTGGCAGGATGGGCATTGAACCGCAGGAAAGCCAGGCAGGCTGCCACGATAGCCACGCAGAAAATCGCCAGATCCAGATGCCCGGTCAAGGCACAGACCACGCCGTAGCAGCTGGATGCCACTGCCATGGTGCCAGAAGCCAGGCCGTCCAGGCCGTCCGTGAGATTCACCGCATTGGAAGTGCCCACCAGCACGAACAGCACCAGCAGATAGTAGCCCAGGCCGATATCGACATTGGCATTAAGCACCGGCAGCCAGATGGAAGTATCTATGCCCAGTTCCTTGGTACCGATGTAGATGGTCACGATAGCTATGGCAATCTGCCCCAAAAGCTTCTGCTTGGCCTTCAGCCCCAGATTCCGCTTCTTGACCACCTTGATATAGTCATCAAGGAAGCCCAGGGCAAAGTGCCCCAAGGTAATAAACAGAGCCAAAAGAATCTCCGCATTCCAGGGAGCCGCCGCCAAAGTGCCAATGACTATCCCCAGGATAATCATAATCCCCCCCATAG
>JAGBLH010000133.1 GCA_017635515.1 Selenomonas sp. | reverse complement strand
CTGGTTAAGCCCTACCAAACAAAAGACTTTGTCACACATGCACCAGCTTCCAATTCTGCTGCTACGCATAGTTTTGGCGGTGTTTCCTCAAGATCAAATTTTGACTTTGGGGAGGTGCACTGCATGGTACAGTACGACAGCGTATTCTGGCAGCGTCCTGGGGAATGCATGTCTTACATGCCCTCTGACACTGCCTTTGTGCAGGAAGCTCGGTGCGAGAAATTCACCCATCTTGGAGCCTCTTATTATCAATCTTCAGATGTTGTCGGGTATTTTTACGAAGACTCCGATGGTACGAAAGTTCAGTTTACAAACTTCATCCTGACTATCAAGGAGTTGCAGCACGAGATATCCTTTGAAAAGGAAGACAACAAGGAATTCTACCTCGTCTGCCTGAAATCCTGCTCTGGTCGCAAATACACCATAAAGGTAGCTAAAGAAAACTGGGTGGATTTGCTGACACAGATAGAACGTAAGTGCCCTGAGTGTCAGGTGTTTGTGGACGTGGTGAGTGGCTGCCGTGAAAAATTCAAGCGCCTTTCTGGTATCCTGCTCGGCCAGTCCCATCATCCTGTGAAATCTTTATACAAACGTTGGGGCTGGGGTGAGCAGCTTCAAGATGGACGCAGGGTGTTCTATCACGGCGGGCGCGATGATTGTATCTCCCCAAAATGTCTGCCTGATACAGTTTCGCATCAAACTGCAGAAACTCTTAAAGAGGCGTTCCAAATTTTTGATGTCGGTCCACTAAATGTTATGGCTCCCATCGTTATGTATAACCTGGCAGCATACACGGATGCCCTATTCACCGATGCTGGATATCCGTTGGCACATGCCATGATGCTTGTTGGTGACAGTGGTTTTCTGAAGACAGCTGTATCGAAGGTTCTTGTTTCTCCTTTTGATTCTCTCGACGAACGCTTATACAGTATTCGCGGAACAGAAGCAAGTTTCGCAGTGCTGCATCAGAAAGCCTTCGATGACGTTCTAGGCGTGGATGATTTTAACCATGAGGGGACATCTGCCGAAGTATCCCAAAAGCTAAGGCTCATGCGCAACTTAATCCGGGCGTATTCAGATAAAACCCCCAGAACCAAATATAGCGGACAGGACAGTGTTCGTCAGTATGCAATTCGCGGAGGGTGTCTATTCACTGGCGAGACAGCTATGACTGGCCAGCTCAAGTCCAGTGAACTTAGATACGTAAAAATTGTATTCGAAAGATGTCTTGATGGCCCCAAGTTGAGGAAATTTCAGGATAATCCTCGGCTCGTACAAGTTCTTTACGCTACTTTTATCAGGTATCTTGAACTGCATTACGTTGATCTTGTGGAATGGATAAAGAGCATGTTCCCCACTCTCAGGGAGAAAATTCAGATTTCCGAGCATCGGATGAGGGATGTATACATTCAGTGGAAGATTGTACTTTCTATTTTTGTAAGAGCCATATCAGAACATGGTGTGTGGAAGAATCAGGGAGAGGCTGTCTGCTGGGAAGAGAATATCACCAGTATATTTTTTTCAATCATCTCCAGTCAAAACGCAGAGGCTCAGGTGCATGAGCCATATCTTAGATATCTCGAAGAGGTTTTCAACCTTATTGGAACAGGCAAGATCCGACTGGCCGATAATATCGAGCAATATGTCCAGTCCATCTCTACCTACCACGGATATCATGATCAAGCCACCTCGGTAGTTGTGCTGAAAAAGGATGATACTTACGCGTCTGTCATGGCCGCCTTCCGTGAGCGAGGAGACTACTTGCCCATTGGAATCAATGATGTCTCCAGAAAGCTAAAAGAAGCCGGATTGTCAAGATGCACGGACGGATGTCTGTTTAAAGCTCCGTCGAAAATTCAAGGCCGTCCAAGAATGCTAGCTCTGATAATAGAGCAATGCAATAAAAAACTGATTGCAATGAGAGGAGAAGAGGAAAATGGAAAAAATCCGTGTATTGAATCCTGTCTCTAACGCTGATGTATGTGTAGAGACCAAATTTATGGCTGTAGTAGGGGATAATGGCCTGGGTGTAATTGATTTCACAGCCCGTAGTGCTCCTGAGCGTCTCTGGGAGGCACTGAATTGGCTTGTGAATGTGACTGTTTGGGAATTTCATGATGAAGGAAGAGCACGTTACTATGCTCTCTATGCATATTGCAATCGCTTTGTATGCCGTAATTATGATAGGCAGGCACTTCCCATGGTTCCGTCTCATCTTCCCTGCAATGAAATCTATTACGACCCCGATTATGAGGAGCGCGAATGTGGCACCAGAGCAATACCGTTTATTCCGGGATTTCCGCTTTGATTCGTCAGATTGATGAAGTTGAAATTTTCAGGCATATATTATATCGGTGAACATTAGAGCAGCGCAGGATTGCTTGTGCTACTACAAAGGAGGGAGCGTCATGGTTCAGGAAAAAGCTTACAAGGCAAACAGCGATGTGACTTCGGCCATAGCGTATCTGGCTCGTCTTTTTACAGAAATAAAAGAAGATGGTCGAGCGTCAAGCGAAACCTTATCTCTGCTGGAGAATATTTTGGAATACTACGTGGTTATGGCTAATCTCGATGCTGAGGCTACGAAACTTCTTCTCAAGTAGAGAATGTCAACCAACATCAATATTATTGCTGAAAACAGTACACACGACTTAGAAGGAGGCGATTATATGGACAGAGGCACAATGACCGTCAAGGGGATGGCCAAATACACGAATATCGGAAAAAATCATGTTTATGAAGGAGACTGTCGCTTTGCTCCGATACCGGGGCATACGCTCAGAATAAGTCACTAAAGGGAGATGATTTTCATGGCAAAGAAAGAAGATATCAAAAAATTCTGGAATGTAAAAGAACTGGCGAGATACCTTGGGGTAAGTAAAAGCTTAATCTACGCACGGATTGAAAAGTCAGAAATTCCCGCCAAGCGGATTGGGGCTAGGATTCTGATTCCGGCGAGTTATGTAAAGAGCTTCTTGACAGCCTAAAAAAGAAGGTAACACGCAAAAACAGGCAGGGCACATACTTGTTGCCCTGCCAATTACTTAGGAGGTGTACAGTATGGGTCGGAGGGCCACAGGAGAAGGCACAGCATACTTTGATGAAAACAAAAAGATTTGGGTCTATCAGGTCAGCTACCGTGATGAGGCTGGTGTCCGTCAGCGCAAAAAATTTAAAGCAAAAATCAAACGCGATGCCATGCGCAAAGGTAAAGAATTCTTGGATGAAATAAGCAAAGGACTAAAACCGAATGGAGGCAGAATAACGGTGGCACATTGGGTTGGTGAATGGCTGCCCACCTACGTTCAACCGAGGATTCGCCCCCGTACTTTTGAGAAGTACAAAAGCTGCATGAATACATACATACTTCCTGCTTTTGGAGATGTGCCTTTGGAGGAACTGACCGCATCTGACGTGCAGAAGCATTTGAACAACCTCCTTGAAAACGGGCGGAAAGACGGTGAAGGATTGTCCTCGTCCACGGTACGGGCTGTCCGCCGATACTTCTGCATGTGCCTTGACGATGCTGTGGAGGTCGGTCTTGTCCCTAGAAATGTGGTACGCAGCACGAAGCCGACCAAGCTTATCAAGAAGGACATCGTGGTACTGACAAAGGAGGAATTACAGCGACTGCTTGCCGTTGCACAAGAAATCCGCCACCCCTATATGAGAGTGATGATGCCGGAACTCATACGGTTCACCGCCCATACGGGTCTGCGGCAAGGCGAGGTGTTCGGCCTTCTCTGGCAGGATGTGGATTTTGAGCAAGGAGCTATCTTCGTCCAGCACTCTCTGGCTCATGTCGTTGGCAAGGGGGCTGTGATGCAAGCACCAAAGACGAAGAACAGCCGTCGCCGTGTGCTGTTGCTGCCGGAGGATGTGGAGTCTTTGCGGAAGTACCGAGATTGGCAACAAGCCTATGCGGAGGAACTTGGCGACCAATATGCGAGACGGGATTTGGTGTTCGCCAGTACCTTCGGCAGTCCGATCAGCCCCACGAATTTCCTCAGACGGCATTTTCATCCCCTGCTGAAAAAATGTGGCATCAAGGACGGCTTCACCTTCCACGGGTTAAGACATACCCACGCAACCCTGCTGCTAAAACAGGGAGTCAACCCCAAAATTGTGCAGGAAAGATTGGGACTCTCATCCATCAAAGTCACAATGGACACCTATTCGCATGTACTTCCTGACATGCAACAACAGGCGATAAATGCCCTGAAAGAGCTGTTTCCCTGATACGAACCAGCAGAAGGTGGTCGAGATTATCTCGGCCACTTTTCTTTTGGCAGGAAATTCGATATAATGAGAGCAAAGCAGAGGAGATGAGAGAGTGGGCATCTATTTGAATCCCGGCGGTGACTCCTTCGGGATGGCAGTACAGTCCGATATTTATGTGGACAAGACGGGTATGCTGGTATACCTCAATTCCATCTTGGGAACAGAGAAACGTTTCGTGTGCATCAGTCGGCCTCGCAGATTCGGAAAGTCCATGACTGCCCATATGGTTGCAGCCTATTATGACCGTACTGCAGATGGGGATAGTCTGTTTGGCGACCTTTCCATAGCCAGGCATCCATCCTTCCTGCAGCATCAAGGGAGATATGATGTAATCCAGTTGAACATGTAGGACTTTTTGAGTAATGCAGAAACGATGGAGGATATGATTCAGCTTCTGCAGAAGTCCATCCTTTGGGATTTGCTGGAGGCATATCCGGATTTCCGCTATTTTGATAATACAAGCCTCGTTCGCACTATGTCCGACATATATCAGAATACCAAGCGGCGATTTATCATCGTGATTGACGAATGGGATTGTGTGTTCCGCGAGTATAAAGAGAGAACGGGTGATCAGAAGCGGTATCTTGACTTCCTGCGGTCTTGGATGAAGGACAAACCCTATATCGGCTTGGCCTATATGACAGGCATCCTGCCCATCAAGAAATACGGTTCCCATTCCGCGCTCAATATGTTCTGGGAATTCTCGATGGAGAACCCAAATGTATTGGCAGAGTATGTGGGCTTCACGGAGGATGAAGTCAAAGGCCTTTGCCGCTCATATGGTATGGACTTTGACGAGTGCAGGTCATGGTATGATGGTTACCACTTCCAGAATGGCATTTCCGTCTACAATCCTCGCTCCGTGGTTGGCGCTATGACGACCAAGGTGTTCGATACCTATTGGAACAGGACGGAAACCTATGAGGCATTGAAGATTTATCTCGATATGAATTTCGATGGGCTGAGGGAGTCCATTCTTTCCTTGCTGGCGAATGAGAGAGTGCGGATTGACACCGGAACCTTTTCCAATGACATGACCACACTCAACCGGGCAGATGATGTCATGACACTCCTTGTTCACTTGGGATACCTCGGCTATGATTTCGATACGAAGGAGGTCTTCATACCGAACAGGGAAATCACGCAGGAGTATGTGAATGCGTTGGTCGGCAGCACAGGCTGGAAGGAAGTCATCGAATCGGTGAAGGCATCTGACAGACTCCTGCAGGCGACACTGGAGAAAAAGGCCGACATGGTGGCCGACGCAATTGAAAAAGCTCATGCCGCTATGTCACATTTGCAGTATAATGATGAAAACGCCCTGTCCTATGCGGTTTCCCTTGCCTACTATAGCGCAAAACGCTTTTATGATGTCATACGAGAGTTCCCATCCGGCAAGGGGTATGCCGATCTGGTGTTCCTTCCCCGTCCCCGACATGCGGAAAAACCAGCCATTATCATCGAATTGAAATGGAATCAGGATGCCAAGGCTGCCATTCAGCAAATTAAGGAAAAAGGGTATGTCCAAGCATTGGAATCATATAAGGGCAGAATCTTGCTAGTCGGCATCGCCTACGACAAGCGAACTCGGAAGCACAATTGTGAAATTGAGGAATTCGAGATAGATGCGGCCATTGCTGAATCTGAGAAAGAGATGGCCGACGGTGCTGGTCTGATAGAGGCTAGAGAGGCGCTCTCTGCTCTGCGGGTGAAGCATCTTGGATAGATATGAGGTCAAGCTAACCACCAGCCCAACATGATCTATGGAAATCTGACGGACGGAAAAATGTCTTTCCTGCCCATGCTTTCCATAGATTTTTTTCTTTCATGCCCCCCCAATTGCCCCCCTTGATGCAAAAAGAGCCTTGGCAAGCTGCCAAGACCCTTGATTTTACTGGTGCGCCCGGAGGGATTCGAACCCCCGACCCACGGCTTAGAAGGCCGTTGCTCTATCCAGCTGAGCTACAGGTGCGAATGGTCGGGATGACAGGATTCGAACCTGCGACATCCTGCTCCCAAAGCAGGCGCGCTACCAAACTGCGCTACATCCCGTCACGTACCCTACTATTATATACATCATTAACATTCCTGTCAACCACTTTATGCAAAGTTGACAACTTTACATATAAATGTTATTCTTTTCGTATTGTGTAGTATTTCGTATGAACTTTTGCCCTCAAAGGAGCGGTTGCCCATGATTAAAGAAGCCATAGAAAAAGTTGTCAGCAAGCAGGATCTCACCTACGATGAAGCTTACACTGTCATGAATGAAATCATGAACGGTGAAACCAGCCAGGTGCAGAATGCGGCTTACCTTGCCGCCCTTTCTACTAAGAGTACCAAGGCCGAGACCATCGCAGAAATCTCCGGCTCTGCCGCTGCCATGCGGGATCATGCCCTGAAGGTGGAGCATGATATGGACGTAATGGAAATCGTGGGCACTGGCGGCGACCATGCCCACAGCATCAACATTTCCACCACCGCCGCCTTTATCATTTCCGCCGCAGGGGTGAAGGTGGCCAAGCATGGCAACAGGGCCGCATCTTCCAAGTCCGGGGCAGCGGATTGCCTGGAAGCATTGGGAGTGAATCTCGACCAGCCACCTGAGAAGGCTGTGCAGGAACTGAAGGAAATCGGACTCTGTTTCCTCTTCGCCCAGAAGTATCATAGCTCCATGAAATATGTTGGGGCAGTCCGCAAGGAACTGGGCATCCGCACGGTGTTCAACATCCTGGGGCCCCTCACCAATCCTGCCCATCCCACGCGTATGCTGCTGGGCGTCTATGACGAGTATCTGCTGGAGCCCCTGGCCAAGGTGCTGCTCTCTTTGGGCGTAGAGCGTGGCATGGTGGTCTACGGGCAGGACTGCCTGGACGAGCTCTCCATGAGCGCTCCCACCAGCGTCTGCGAGTTCAAGGAAGGCTGGTTCCGCCGCTACACCCTCAAGCCCGAGGACTTCGGCTTCACCCGCTGCAAGAAGGAAGATATTCAGGGTGGCACCCCGGAGGAAAATGCCGCCGATACCCTCTCCATCCTCAAGGGCGCCCAGGGTCCCAAGACTGATATCGTGCTGCTGAACGCCGGTGCTGCCATCTACATCGGCGGCCAGGCCGACTCCATTGCCGATGGCATAGAAAAAGCCCGCCAGCTCATCGCCAGCGGGGCTGCCCTAAACCAAGTGGAAGCATTCAAGCGAGTTTCAAATTCCTAACAAGATAAAAATCCACTAAAAAAGGACGCTTGCGCGTCCTTTTTTCATTGCACTTTTTCCAGCTCGTGGCGGCTCATTTCCCTGACCAGTTCCACAGCTCTCTTGCCCAGGCCGGTATCTCTCGACACTTCCTCGATGGAATAGCCGCTCAGGAGCATGGCCCTGGCCTTGGCGGCTGCCGTATCGGGAGTAGGGCCCGGGTGAGGCCTCGTGGAAGCTGCCTCGACCTTATCAGGCTCTTTGAACAGTTCTTCGGGCGCAGGTTCCCAGTTGGTCATGGCTTCGGCCAGGCCGGCAGCTTGCTGGGCATTCACCAGAGGCTGCCCCTCCTGGGGCACCTCTTGATGCGGCTCACCTATGAGAGACTGCGCAGAAGGTGCTGCTTCTTCTGCCGCCCCCCGCTGGATGGAATTTTGCAGCACTTGGGCAAAATCAAGGGCGTCTATCCTTTGAGGGGCTGACGCTGCCTGCCTCTCCGCCTCTTGTTGCTGCTGCATTGCCTGCCGCTGCCTGCTGAGCTCTTCCTCCTGCCTCAGTTGGTTTTCCCTGGCCTCGCTGAGGCGGCGATTCTCTGCCCGCACATCCTCCAGATTTCTCTCCATGTCCTTCAGCTGCCGCCTGAAGTCTTCCTCCATGCGATGAGACTCGGAGAGGCTGCGCGCCAGCTCCGCATTCCTGGCATCTGCCTCGCGGATCAGGTTCTCCAAATGAGCCACATGGCTGCCCAGCCGCTTTACTACCGCATCCCCGGAGCGTTCCAGCTCCGCCTTGAGGCGCCTGGTGGACTGCTGCATATCTTCCTGCAGTTCCTGAGCCTGCGCCTGCCTGTTATTCAGATAACGAACTCCAAAGACCAGGATCGCTCCTACTGCAATCATCAAACCTAATACTTCTGTGACCATAGCTAATAGAAAGAGCCTCCTGCATTCTTTTTATTACTAATATTTGATATCCAGGAACTGTCCTCGTGACGGGTCTCTGGCGAAGAGTTCCAGCTTTGGCTCTTCTTCCTCTTCCTGCCTGACACCCCTTCTCCTGCTGCCAGCATAGCTGCCCTTGTTCCTGTGCTCCGGGTCATCGTTGATGCGCCCATCCTCGGGATTGTCCTTATTACGCACCTGCTGCTGCTTCAACCTGGCATCTTCCTTCTGCCGCACATTCTCGAAGGACTGCTGCAGGGCACCTGCCTGATTGAGATTATGCTGCACCTGCCCCGCCTCAGTGGACTGGGGCACCACCATCTGCATGCTGATTGGTGTCACATTCATCATAGCTGCTTCCCTCCTTCCCCTCTCACTTGCAAGGTTATAAAAATACCATGATTTGCTTTGCGCCCCATCATCCAGCCTTCCCCTCAGCGGGGAAGGCTTTGTTATAAGGCCATGGTGGGGGACATCTTATTCCGAGTTATACCACAAACCTGTCTCAGTCATCATAAAGCCCCACCGTGACCTCATCGTCCTTGACCGTAAGGGTGCAGCGCTGCAACTCCGACTGGATGTTCTTCTTCAGGGAGTTGATGCTGATACGCACACCGGGATAGATGATGGAAGCCACAGCAATCTTCCCGTTCTTCATCTGGGAAAGCTCCTCCGTCATGGCGGCAATCTCCGCCTCCTGGCGCTTGAGCTTGCCCACCAGGGGGAACTGGGAGCGGGTCAGAGAGTTTATCTGCTCCACACGCTGAGGGGGCAGCTTGCTCACATCAATCTTGGAAAGGGTGTTGAGCATCTGGGTGATTTCCGTCAGACGCTTCTTGGTTTCCTTGTACTCATTGCAGGCCGTGTTGTACTTGTGCTGCAGGGTGGGGTCGATGCCCACGGAAATATTGGTGACCACGCAGGCCTGGTTGCCCAGCACGTTGGCCCGGATTTCCTCTCCCGCGGCGGCAAAGCCCCCGGTGATCTGTCCCCGGCGGTCTTCAAGGATGATGTGCTTCCCCGCCCTGAGATTCGAATGCAGGGACACATCAGAGATATGGATATCCTGCCCCGCCTCAATCCTGGCATTTTCCGCAAAGGAGACCCGCACATCCTCATCGGCTGTCACCTGCCCCCGGCCCATGCCGTTGACACCGCCGCTGACAAAGACGTTGCGGCCGTGGACATCGCCGCCACTGACCACACCGCCGATTTCGATGTCGCCTGTGGCCTTCACGATGAAGCCCGCTTCCACATTGCCCTTGATTTCCACGCTGCCATCAAAATCAATGTTGCCAGTGCTGACGCCCACGCTGCTCTTGATGATCAGATGGGGATCCACGGCAATCTTGGTCTTGCTGTCCACAATCTGGCCGTCAATAGCGGCAATCACCGTATTCTCACCCTGCTGGGCTGTGCCCTTGCCCAAGGGCAGGGGCAGTGGGCGGCCATTGCGGGCCATGACCTCGGCTCCCAGCACATTCTTGCCAGGTACCCCCTGGGTCTGGGGAATGCGCACGGCCAGCACAGAGCCTTTCTTCACCAGCACAAACAGATTGAGGTTCTTATAGTCAACCCGGTCATACTTGTCCACCACGGGACGCCCCTTGATCCCCAAATCGAACTTGCGCTCAATGACAGCATTCTCCCCGTGCTGGGGCGGCACGCCCACAGCTGCCACAAAGGGGCTAAGCCCCTTGCAGCCCTTCTTGATAGCCTCCATATTGATGCCGAAGACCACCTTCTTGGCTGCCAAAGCCTCCTGAATATCGCTGACGGAGCGCAGGCCCCTGCCCTTGCGGGTATCAAAGCGCACGCTGGCCTGCATGCGGTCGCGGCTGATTTCCACGATGATCTCTGCGGGGATTGCCTGGAGGGCCTTCTCTTCCTCAGAAAGAGCAATCTCCTCTTCAGAGGCCTCGCCTTCGGAGTGCCTCTTCTCCCCATTCAGCAGGGCTTTCATATCCTCGGGGGACAGGAATGAATCTGAAAGCTTCTGGGCCTCACCTGAGGACTCCCGGACTATGCGCGCCAGGCTCACTACATCGTAGTCCACCACGCCGCACTCCTGGAGTATCTGCCGGATATCTGACAGCTCAAAGAGGACTCCATTGGCATCCGGAAAAATCGTGATATAGACCCCCGATTCCCTGAATTCCAGCAGATAGCCAGCCTCTGCCCCGCCAACGGGGGAGCGCAGCTCCTTCTCGGCCATAGTTCCCATCCCCCTCTATCCTAAGACGCCCTTTCATGCTGCCATGAAAGGGCATAAATTCCATCTGAAGCGTTCCTTGCCTATCTATACCAAGCTGGCCTTCATGCGGGAAAGATACCCGCGCATCCTGAACACTGCCTTGGTGTGCAGCTGCGAAATGCGAGCTTCGGAAAGCTCCATGACCAAGCTTATTTCTTTCAAAGTCATTTCTTCATAATAATAGAGAGCCACTACCTTCTTTTCCTTCTCTGGCAGGCGCTGTATAGCCTGGGCAAGCGTCTCCCTGAGTTCCTGCTTTTCCAGCTTCTCCGCGGGCTCCGGCTCCGCTCCTCCGGGCATATCGGCCCGCAGGTAGTCATCCAGGGGGATGACAGTGGCGGCGCTTATCTGGCTCTCCAGATTCTGGAGTTCCTTCACCGTCAGGCCCATTTCCCCCGCCAAATCCTCATCAGTAGCAGAGCGGCCCAGGCGGCCCTCCACCTCCAGCACCGCCTGCTCATAGCGGCGAATCTTCTGCCGCATGGTCACAGGCACCCAGTCCTTGGAGCGCAGGTAGTCCAGCATGGCTCCACGAACCCTGACCCCTGCATAAGTCTCGAACTTGTTCTTGCGATCCGGCTCAAACCTGTCTATGGCATCTATGAGGCCAAAAAAGCCGCTGCTAAGAAGATCGTCCCTGTCCACATGGCTGGGCAAGCTGATGGCCAGCCGCCCTGCAACGATCTTAACCAGCGGCAGATAATACTCTGCCAGTTCATTGCGCAGGGCGCTGTCCTTGCTTTTTTTATAACGCCTCCAAAGAGACTCCAGCTGCACTTCAGTCAAGGTCTCATTCAAGGCCATAGGCGACACCTCCCCACTGCCTCCCTAAAACAGCCAGGCTATCATCAGGGCGGCTCAACACGATTAAGGTTTTCCGGGGAAAAAGGCGTAAAGCCCCCCTCCTCCGGCTCCTCTTCAGCAGGCGCACCTGTCTCTTCCTCCTGATCAGTCCCCTCCTCTTCAGAGGGGCTTTCCTCCTCCCCCTGCGGGGGAGCCGACATGAAAGTCTTATTGAAATCTGCCCATTCCTTGGCTTCAAGGACAAATGCCACCAAATAGCTCAAAAGCCCTGCCAGCAGGAAGCCCACAAGACTTCGCAAAAAAGCGGCAGCGAGGCTCACATCTGCCAGCAGACCGGCCAGGCCGATGGCAAAGGCAGCCACCAGCCCGAAGGCCAGAGCTATGCATAACTTGAACAATGCGCCTCACCACCCACTTCTTAAATCACAGCTTCACCCTTATTGACTGTCTTGACGATATAATCGCCATTTTCAAGATTGATGGAAACGGTCCGTCCATAGGTGCCGCCAGTATCTTCCGCTATAAGCCTGATGCCCAGTTCCTTCAGCATCTTCTTGGAAGCCTCGGCATTCCTTGCCCCCACCCGCATGACATCGGTGGCATTGGCAAAGGCAAACATCTGTGCGCCGCCAGCAATCTTGGCCACCAGCCTGGCTTTAGATGCTCCCAGAGCCAGCACATCCTTCAGCATCAAGGGCAGCCCCGTATCTGCAAACTTGGCAGGATTGTCGCTGCCTCTGGCCTGGGTGCTGTCAGGCAACATGATGTGCAGGAGCCCACCCACCTTGAGCTGGGGATCATAGAGGGATATGCCTATGCAGGACCCCAACCCATAGCTGATGATGGTGGCGGGAGCTTTGCCTACCTTGTAGTCTGCCATGCCCACTCTAATCTGTTCCGGCATATCACTCAACTCCTACTGCAGATATTATCGTTTCCAGAGAACCAGGGTCAGGCACCAGGAAGAAATGACCGTTGATGCCATCATCCTCGGAGAGGAACTCCGTCTCAATCACCAGAGCCTGGTCACCCATCTGCCCCAGCTGCACCAGCACCACATTGAGGATAGCGCCTGCCATATCCATGGCCAGAGCCGGGATGGAAGGCAGCATAGCCAGCTGGGTGAAGGTGAAGAAGGCATTGAGGTAGGCACCTGCCAGGATGTTGCCGATTTCCATGAGAGCCGACTCATCCATGAAATCCAGTTTGGTAGTTGTGCCCTGGGGACGCCCCATGAGGGTGTCCACTAGATAGAAAGCACTGTTCTTAGGCAAAAGGAACAGGATATTGCCCGGAGCCTTGCCGTAAACTCTTAGGAACACGCCTACCACGATGGCATCGGGGCCGCCCACCAGGTCAGGCACAGCCTCCAGGGGCACCAGAGCCACCTTGGGCACGTTCATGTCGATGCGGCGGTTGATGACCTGGGAAAGGGCGGTAGCGGAATTGCCCGCCCCAATATTGCCTATCTCTTTCAGCGCGTCAAGTTGCGCTGGCGACAAATCGAGTTCATCGTTCATAGTCAGACACCTCATTCACAAACTGCAACTCGGCTTCAAAATCTCAGCTGCCCGGCTCACTTGCCATCTTTGGGCAGCCCTACAATCTCCTCCAGGTTCAGCATGATGATGAGCCTGCCTTCCACATTGCCGATGCCCGACAAGAAGCGTGTATCCTTTGCATTGATGGACTTTTTGGCATCTATGGGCTTGGAGGTTATGGTCATGACTTCCGTCACTGCATCCACCAGCATGCCCACATGCAGATCATCCACTGTCACCGTGACAATGCGGGTGCTGTCAGTATAGGGAGTCTCAGCCAGCCCCAGGCGCTGCTTCAGATCTATGACCGGAAGCACGGAGCCGCGCAGGTTGATGACCCCTTTGATGAATTCAGCCGCAAAGGGTACGCGGGTAATATCTGTAAGATTGCGTATCTCCTGGACATTCAGGATGCTGACCCCATACTCTTCATCGTGCAGCTTGAAAGCTACAACCTGCAGCCCTTCCTGGACTTCATTCTTAGCGTCTTCATTTGCCATCTCAGTTGCCCTCCTTACTGCATCATGGTAGCCACATCGAGAATCAGTGCCACGCGGCCATCACCCAGAACGGTAGCGCCGGAGAACATCTTCAGTCCGGCAAACAGGTTGCCCAGGGTCTTGATGACGATTTCCTGCTGGCCAATGAGGTTGTCTACCACGATACCGGCCTTGGCCTCGCCTGCATGCACCACCACTACGAAAATCTCATTGGTATCCTTCACGTGAGGCACCTGGAGCATCTCGCCCATGCGGATGATGGGGATGATCTCGCCGCGCAGGACGATGACTTCCTTGTTCTGCACCGTCTGGATATCAGTTTCCTGGATGTTGATGGTGCTGTCAATGGAGCCCAGAGGAATGGCATACATCTCTTCCTGCACCTGCACCAGCATGGCCTGGATGATGGCCAGGGTGAGGGGCAACTTAATCTTGAAGACGGAGCCTTCGTCCACATGGGTTTCGACATCCACATGACCGGACAGGGACTCTATCTTGCTGCGCACCACGTCCATGCCCACGCCACGGCCGGAGATATCGGAAATCTGCTCGGCAGTGGAGAAGCCTGGCAGGAAAATCAGGCGGACGGCATCTGCATCGTCCAGCTTGTCTGCTTCCTCCTGGGAAATCATGCCCTTTTCCACGGCCTTCTTGCGAATCTTGTCCGCGTTGATGCCGGCACCGTCATCGGTGACCATGATGACCACGTTGTTGCCTTCGTGGCGGGCAATCAGGCCCACCTCACCGGTACGGGGCTTGCCCTTGGCTTCGCGGTCATCAGGATGCTCTACGCCGTGATCCAGGGAGTTTCTGAGGAGGTGCATGATGGGATCGCCGATCTCATCGATAACCGTACGGTCAAGCTCTGTCTCCTCACCTTCGATGGTCAGGTTGATCTCTTTATTGAGCTCCTTGGAAACGTCGCGGACCATGCGGGGGAAGCGGTTGAACACAGCGCTGACAGGCACCATGCGCACCTTCATGACAATGTTCTGCAAGTCTGTGGTGACGCGGTCCATCTGCTCCAAAGTCTCGGTAAGCTCCGTGAGGCGGTGGGTCTGCCCAATCTGCTCCAGGCGAACCTTGTTGATGACCAGCTCGCCCATGAGGTTCATGAGGGTATCGAGTTTCTCGATATCCACGCGGACACTCTGGCTCTGATGAGCTTTCTTCTGGGCTGCTGCATTGGCAGGAGCTGCCGGCTTAGGCGGAGCCTTCTTGGCGGCAGGAGCAGGAGCTGCTGCCTTGGGCGGCGGTGCAGCAGCAGCAGCTGCTGCAGG
>JAGBLH010000132.1 GCA_017635515.1 Selenomonas sp. | reverse complement strand
GCTGGCAGTAGAACGCCAAAGAACAGGCCGTATCGATAAGCATTGGAAATCCTCCTTTCTTCCCTAAAATCCCAGTTTGCAGTCATTTCCTTACAATTGACTGTATCACCTTTGATAATACACTATTTCTACAGCTGCCTTTGCTTATCCTGCCTGTTGAAAACTTTTTTATCTACCACAAAAACAGACTGTGATTCCATCACAGCCTGTTTCTATGCCCTTAGAAAATCTTTCCCAGCAGGAACCACAGGCGCTGCCTGCTCCGGGCATCGCTGGAAAGGTTTTCACCTGTACCGATACGCCTTGCATAATCCAGACGGGCAAACCAGTTATCGGGCTTTGTGTAGGTCAATCCCAATCCCCAGCCTTTCAAGGTCTGCCCACCAGAATCCGACCGGACGGTATGGACATGGCCTGCATCCAGATAGGTGGACAGTGTCAGTCCTGGGCACTTCGTATGGCAGCGCAGTTCCATAGTGCCCTGTATTCCCTCATCCCCCGAAGCCTCGCCCTGAGGATATGCCCTGACACCCCTGGCCCCGCCCAAATAGATGTGCTCGCTGCTGTCCAAATTGCTTCCCGCCACCTGGCCGGAAAACTTCAGCAGCACATCAAAGGGGCCGCTCATCTGCTGTACTGAAACAAGGTCAAAGGTTCCCTTGACGAAATCTCCCCTGGTTCCATCCAAGGCAGCAATGGCTTTGGCCACCGCAGATTCAGGGCTGAGTCTTCCTGCCTGCAAGGCAACGTTATAATGTAAAACATTGCTTGCCGTCCTGCACGTACCATCCACCCCGATGCTGAAGGATGTGGAATGCCGGTCACCTATATCAAAGCCGTTGAATTCATCCTTGAGCTTGCGGTAATTGAGCGCGTAGATAAGATTTACAGAGTTTGCATAACGGTTAAACAGCGGCGTCCTGCCATAGAGGCTGATCGTATCGGATGTGCCCTTCAGTCCCAGCTGGCTCCAGATGCTGCCAAGTTCATAGTCTGAATGGCTGTAGCTGATGCCCAGGGTCGTCATGCTGTGGCCCATGGGCATTTCATAGGCAATGCTGCCTCCATGCTGTCTCCCATTGGAAATAAGGGCCCCTGCATTCAGCCGGCTTCCCGTGCCCCCCAGATTCTTCCAGTCTGCCTGCAGGCCCCAGCGATAGCGCCCGGCAGGCCGGCTGCCATAGTTTTCAGTATAAAGGACATAGGTGTTCGGAGCTTTTGCCTTAAGCTTTACTGTAAGGTCACTGGTTCCCTGCTCCGCCCCCGGGGATATGACAGCGCGGGCTTCGAGGCCGGGAATATCATTCAGATTCCGCAGGGATTGCTCAAGACTTCCTGCCTCTATGATGTTCCCGCTTTTCAGCCCCGCCAGGGGACGGTGGGCCGCACTTTCTTTGAGAGATCCTTCACTTTCCAGCTTTATGCTGCCGAAACGTCCTGGTTCAAAGCGAATGAGCAGGTTCCCTCCCCGGGCTGTCTGTTCCGGTATGTAGGCAATGGCAGCAGGGTAGCCCTTTCCCCTTGCATATTTGGTCAGCTCATTCAAAGCGGCATCCAGTTCTGCTGCGGTGATTTCCCGATTCTTCAAGGAAGACGTGATTTCCTCAAGGCCCTCTTCGGGAAGTTTCATCCCCTCATGCTCTATCCGTATGCGGGAAAGCATGAACCTGATGCCGGCCTCCGTACCGGCTCCCTTTTCCGGAAGACTGTTCTCTATTTCAGCTTTGTGCTGTTCTTCCGACTGGAGGATTTCCTTCCCTGGGGCAGGGACGGCAGGAGACGCTCCTGCCGTGAGTGGAAAGGCCAGACAGGAGACAGCCATAAGAGAGGCCAGCCCTCTGGTACCAGAAAGGAACGCCTTCTTGCTGCCTTGTTTTGTCACTTGCTTTGCTGTGTACTTCAAGTCCATCTACCTCTTTTTTATAAAATCTGTTTGATATTCCTCAAGCCTTTTCTTCTTCCTCAGAGCCTTTAGAGGAATCCCGGCTGCTCTGCTGATCAGCTACGGTATCCGCGCTCATGGATGCCGGGGAGTTCACGCCATTGTTTTCCACAGAAATTATGCCATCCCCTGTCCATGCCATAGATGCGCTGGTGAAGCCTGTGTCCATGGCAGAGGCTGCATTGGCCTGAACCTCGGTTTTAGCAGCGTTGACAGCTTCCTCCATCTGCCGCACAATAAGGCCACTATCCGCAAGCTGCTCTTCCACCTCCTGCGAGGATACAGGATCTGGTGCCGGGGTTGGCTCCGGAGTTGGCTCCGGCATTGGTTGCGGTGTCGGTTCCGGTTCAGGTGTCGGTGTTGGTTCCGGTGCCGATGCCGTAATGGTACTATTGGTGCTGGGCTGATAGGTGACGGCGTAGTTTTCGCCCTTGTTGCCATCACTGATGGTGACATCGCTCAGGCTAAGGGTCTTGCCCGTACCTGCCTCGGCGCTGTCAAAGGCAAAGACACCGCCGCTGGCCTTGTCCTCCCCATAAAGTTGTCCCTCAGCAACGGAGAAAGTCGCCCCCTCGGCGCCGGTTGTTCCATCATAGGCCTTGGTATAGTCATTGGCTTTCAGGGTAAGCGGCGCGGCTGTGATGGTGCCTGCCCCGTTGGCAACAGCTGGCAGGGAATAGTTCCCGGCATCTGCCCCGGCCAATGACAGACCGCTGTAGAGCACGGGGCCGGAACCAACATTCCGGCTGCTGTAGACAGCAGTTCCTCCGCCCAGGCTCACATCATCCCCGGCCAGAAGCCCCGTGAAGGTCGGCCTGCCAAGGGCGGCTACCGTAGTTCCATTATAACTGCGGCTCACAGCGTCGAAGCTCACGGATATAGCCTTGGGATTGATGGTGCCAAGACCACTGCAGGTGGTATTCGTCAGATTATAGTTGCCCGCATCGGTGCCGGCCAGACTGATGCCGCCATAGGCCACGACTTTGTCCGCACCGGCATTCTTATCGGCAAAGACGGCCGAAGCGGCCTCGGCGCTGAGGTCATCCCCCTCCACCTTGCCGTTCAGAAGGGCCGTACCCGGCACGGCCGCCTGCGTGCCGTCATAGGTCTTGCTGGTGCTGCCGAAACTCACGCTCAGGTCACGGGCGGTGATAGTGCCTTTCCCGGCGGTCAGGGTGTAGTTCCCCGCCTTGTCACCTGCCAGGGAAAAGCCCAGGATAGCTTTATCCGTGCCCACGTTCTTGTCTGCAAATTGCGGGGAACCTGTCAAAGAAAGATAATCTTTGTCGGCTTCCACGGCATTAGTCAGGTCAAGGGAGAAATTGCCGCTAGTGGCAGTAGTGCCATCATAAACCTTGCTGAGGCTGCCCTGGGCCAGGGTCAGGGTGCGTGGATAGATGACGGTCACATCATTTACCCAGTTAGCACCGTTGAATTGGCTGATGGAGGTTGTATTGGTGCTGGCAACGCTGCTGCTGCCCGCATCTGCCGTGCCGTCATAGGTAGTGACGGAGACGATATTGTCCTTGCGGTTAAGGAAAGCAGTGAGCAAGGGCATGCTCGTCCCCTCATAGATGCGCCAGGTCTTGCCCCCCTCGCCTGTGGAGGACAGGTCCCAGTTCTCGAAGGTAGCAGCCTGCTTCAGCTCGGCTTCTGTTTTGTGGGTTCCCGTCTGCCTATCATAATTGCTATAGTTATTCGTAAAATAGGAATCCGATACATTGCCGCCATAGGCAATGGCATACGTTAGCGCCCCAGTTATCACAGTGGCATCGCCAGGATTATAGCTATTATACACGTTAGGTTGGTGGGTGCGGGAAAAAGTGCTTTTAGCATAGGAATTGCTGATGGTTCCATCAGAGTTTATGCCGGCAATCCCCCCCAAAAGGTCAATCCAGCAGCCACCGTTGTTTGTAGAGCCAGAACCACTATATACAGGTTTCGTGTTTTCATCGGATATCATGCTCCTGCTGATGGAGCCGGTATTGTAGGCATTGCTGACAGAACCGCTGTTTATACCGGCAATACCTGCATTTACACGCTTGAAGTGGGCTACAGAAACAGCTGAGGTACTGTTGACATATAAAGAATCGAACATTCTCACCATTGCCGAAATGTTGCCGTTATTGAATGCACTATCGATGGTGCCGTTGCTGATTCCCGCAATGCCGCCCACCGCCTGCGTAAAATCACCACGGTATGGGTTGCCGTAGACGCGCATCGAAGCACTGCTGCTGCTGCCATTGACCCAGAAGTTTCCTGTCGTGGCCCTTGCCGTCACATTGATGCTGCCAAGGTTGTAAACATTTTCCACGGTGCCGCTGTTCAGGCCCGCAATGCCTCCCACGGCCTGGGTCAGGCTGGCCAGGACACCGCTGCCGTCATCACGGCTGATATAAATGTTTGGAGCCTCCACCTTGCCATCGACGCTGCCGGAGAACTGTGAATTTCTTATGGTGCCCTTGTTTTCCCCTGCAAAGCCGCCCACATATTGCACCTTTTGATCATCATACAGTTCATCGGTCAAGGTGGACGTGATACTGCCCCCTAGGTGCGTATTCTCCACTCTGCCGCTTTTCTCAATGGTGCCAAAAAGCCCTACATGGTCTTTGCCTGAGTCAATAGCAAGATTTTTTATCCGATAGCCCAGCCCGTCAAGCTTGCCACCAAAGGACTCAATGGGGGTGAAATTCTCAATGCCGTCTTCGCTGACGTCAATATCCTTTGACAGCATATAATTATTGTTGCCGCTCATGGCCTGCAGTTCCTGGGCATTGTTCACCAAACGATACGCAATGCTGGTACCGCTAAGGTTGTAGCCGGGGGTTGTGCCATTGGCGGAACCGAGATGTATCTCGCCGTCATTGTTCGCCGTCAGGCTGACACTCTGGGCCGATACGTCAGCGGTGTTCCTGAAGGTGATATCGTTGCCCTCCACGATGATTTCCTTGGCAGCTGTAAGCGTCCCCTTGTTCACGATATCACCATCATAGTTTGCCGGAGAAGCCAGGGCCGAGCTGGCATCTGCAAAGTCTGTCAAATGGCCCGTCAGGTCAGCGCTGGAAAGATGCAAGGCGCCTACATCCACCTGCGCCCCGTCACCGAAAAGGATGCCGTTGGGATTGATAAGATAAACCGATGCATTTTTTCCCAGCAGTGAACCGTAGATATCCGAACGGCCATTGCCCGTAACGTAGTTCAGGTACGTATTGGCATCGGCAAAATTCACGGTCTCGCCCTTCTGGATAGAAAAATCCACCCAGGTAATGAGATTGTTGACCGCTCCGCTGGTAATTGTCATGGTATCAGAGTCCGTAAGCCCTGCGATGGAAACAGCTGCATCCTTGGTGTCAAGGACAGGCATAGCCTCCACCCCGGGCATGATGCTGAATGCCCCGGCCAATAGCGCCGCCAGAACGGCCACCCGTGCTTTCCTTGGCAAATAATTGCTTTTCATTTGAATCATTCCCTCCTTAATACCTTCCATCTTATTCCTTTTACTATGGAATTTTGTAAACCTAAGTATAATATATATATATATATATCTACTGTAGGAACTACAGTTTAGACAAAATTTTCGAAAACTTATGCCTGCCAACAAGCAAATAAGCCCCCTGCAGATACCTGTAGGATGTACAGGTAGCCTGCAAAGGGGGCTTATTTGCCAAAAAAGTTTCAGCCTGACGGCTGGGCGGAGCGTGTCAAACCTCCCCAGCCGCCAGGCTGGAACGTACTAAATTATTTAACTTGCAACGCTGCCTTGACGAAATCTCTAAACAGCGGATGCGGATTGTTCGGGCGGGACTTGAGCTCGGGATGAGCCTGCGTTGCCACGAACCACGGATGGTCTTT
>JAGBLH010000131.1 GCA_017635515.1 Selenomonas sp. | reverse complement strand
GCAAAAACATCCTGTGGCAGTGCTATGGCAGGATGAAATGCCTGGTGAGGCCATACATTTTCAAGAAGGGAAATGGGGCTGTGTGGTGGCACTTATCAAAGCAGCTTCCAAGGGCAGGGTGGCTGCTGCTACCAATGACACTACGGTTTGTCTTGGGGGCAAGGCCGGGACAGGCTTCCAAGGGTATGAGCACGGCTGGATAGAGTATTTCCTGACCACTGACACGTGGGATATTATCAAGGAGCGGATAGAGAAAGCGTAATTTATCAGGAGGTAATTGATATTGCTTCAGGTTTATACAGGAAGCGGTAAGGGTAAGACCACAGCGGCTATAGGGCTGGCTACCAGGGCTGTAGGGGCAGGCATGAAAGTTTACATTATGCAGTTCATGAAGAGCCTTGCCTATAGCGAGCAGAAGGTGCTGCAAGAGCGCTTTCCTGAGATTACCTTAAGAACCAGCGGCAAACCCTTTTTCATTGCAGAAGAAGGTACATTGAGTAAGTCGTTACAGGATAAGTTGGGTGACAGCGTAGTAATATTCCCCAAGGGGGAGCCACCTCAGGATTATATTGATCTAATTCAAAATGATTTTAAGGAGGTGGCTGAGGTAGTAATTTCAGGGAACTACGGTTTGGTAATCCTGGATGAACTCAATGTGGCCTTGCATTTTGGACTGATAGGAAGAGACACTGTCGAAGAGCTGCTGGATAAGGTTCCTGGGAATGTTGAAGTTGTTCTGACTGGAAGAGGTGCCCCTGACTGGTTAATAGAGTGTGCTGATTTGGTAACAGAGATGAAAGAAGTCAAGCACTACTATGCTAAAGGTGTCGAGGCTCGTAAGGGCTACGAATACTGATGCAGGTTCATCTCAAAACAAATCTATTGAATGGTAGAATAGGTGCTGGCTCGCACGTAGGATAGAGCGGGGGATGGAAGAAGTATAGGATAGTGGCTGGTTGGTCTTGAAGAGTATACAGATTATCTATGAGGTGATGAATCATGGCAAGCAGAGAAGATCTTGTCGAGGTATTTGATGATACGGAATACTGGTGCAAGCATGATGAGAAGTTAGAAGCGGCCATTATGGACTCTATTACAGCAACACAGTTCTATGGTGAGGACGAAAAGCCGAGCATACCGGCAAAGAAATTTGAACAGACCTTGCTGTCTGTCAGTAAATATCGTAGCCTGGAATCAGCTATGTTCTATCGCAGGAAATTCCCAGATGCCAGAATTTGCGTCCATAACTTTGCCTCGGCCACTAATCCCGGCGGCGGGGTGAAGAAAGGGAGCAGGGCACAGGAGGAGGCTATATGCCGATGCTCTACATTGTATCCAGTGCTGAATACTAAGGAGAACTGGAGCAGGTTCTATAAATTTCATAGGGAAAGGCATGATGCCAAGTACACGGATGCCTGTATCTACACCCATGATATCCTGATTATCAAGAGCGATACAGATATACCCAGGCGTTTGCCGGAAGACAAATGGTGCAAGGTGGATGTGATTACTTGTGCGGCTCCAAATCTCAGGGAAAGGCCGGGGAATGCTATGAACCCAAGCCCAGGGAATCAGGTTCACTTGTCTGATAAAGAGTTGATGGCTCTGCATGAGAAGAGGGGCAGACATCTGCTGGCAGCGGCGGCAGAGCAGAAGGCTGAGATAATGATACTGGGAGCCTTTGGCTGCGGAGCTTTTCAAAATGACCCCAAAGTTGTGGCAGAGGCCTACAAGAAGATTCTTGCAGAATTTGATGGCGTGTTCAAGGAAGTGCATTTTGCGGTGTACTGCAGCCCTAGGGATACGGCTAATTATGGTGTATTTAAGAAAGTGTTGGGATAAGGAAAAGGGGCACGGGAAGCATTGCATACGCACCGTTAAGCCATGTGGGACTGCGGGAGAGCTCTTCGATGATAGGGGCGTTGACATGGGCGCTCTTGTGGACATGGTAGCCAGCTTTCTCAATCTTGTTGACCTTGCTGCCAGTCTCCACGCCGAAGTAATCAGCAATTTCTACCGTGTCCTTCTTGGTGGCAAAGGCCACGGTGAAGGCCTTGGTATGCTTGATGTTCTCCGTGGTTTTGTGCTTGGCCAGGAACAGGGTTATTTCGTCAAAATCAGACTGTGTTCCCCAAGCAGCATTCATGGCATTGGGAACGCCGTTCTCATCATAGGTGCCAATGATGAATACCCCCTCCGGGGCGATGCAGGCTTTCTTGCCAGTAAATTCCACGCTCATGCAGATTCATCCCTCATAATTGTCAATTACCATACGGGTACAATCTTCTTCGCCAATGCTGACAATCCTGCTATGTAGTTACCGAAAAAGATACTATAGGGTTATTTGCAAATGCTGTCTATCCAGTCGAACAGCTCCGGCAAGTCGTAGTCACCGCTATGGCCTCTGCCCCAGGGCACATGGAAGTTGACATCTACGCCGTTGTTTTGCAGTTTGAGGGCCAGTAAAGCCGGAACGGCAAGGGAAGTGTCACGGTCAATGGCACCGTGCCTGATGCGGTAGTGCTTGGCCACATCTGCTTTGCCTATGAAATTCATGGGATTCAGGAGCTTTATTACATCGGCATCGGCCATTTCTCCGGTTTTCTTCTCGTACTGTTTGGAAATAGTGGAAAAATGCTTCGGCGTGTTTTCTGTAGTGCCGAACTCGTCATTTTCGGCAGAGCTTAAATCCAATTTGTCAAAGGCGGGAGCTGCCTTCATGCGGGTGGCAGCGGCAGGATAGGCATCTAAGTCTACTGCCGTGACTTTGCCGTTTTCTGCCTTTACCCAGGTAGCGGAGGAAATGTCAGTACCTCTGTCTAAGGCTCTTTGGGCAGATTCCTTGTATTTGTCTGCGATATAATCACGGAAAGAACCAGTGCCATCCTTGAAAAGTGTCAGTTTCCTGCCATGCTCATCTTTGAGCTTCAAGCTGTTGACATAGGTTGGGAAGGCATCTTTTAACACCTTGGAAACGGCTTTTTCATCTTCAGTCATCTGTACTTCCTGTTGGCTGGCCACTGGATTGTTAGCGGCATCGGCATCCACTGCCTTGGGAGGCTTTCCGGCGGGAAGTTCTTTCTGTCCGGGCACCTTATGTCCACGGTTTTCCAAGTCTTGCATCTGCCACCTGGCCATGTAGTAGCTGTTCACGCCGTTAAATACCCATTCGTAAGCCATGTCAGCGTTCTCAAGATTGGTGATAGGGCAGTAGTCGCTGGAAGCGAAGATATCATCTCTTGCTGCTGCCGCTCCAATTTCTGCAAGATAAGGTTCATATTCCCTGGCGTTGCCCGTAGCTCCCAAGAGAGCAGATAATGCTCCTCCGGCACTGGTGCCATTGGAAATAATCTTTTCTGCATCTCCTGCGGGCAGGTTCTTCTGATTGTAGCGTAGATATCTTACAGCTGCTTTGTAGTCAACGATAAGTGCCGGAGCTTTGCCGACATATGTTTTGCCATCATTGCCTATGGTGTTACGTCCCCGGATAGCCGGCGAAGCCACCACATACCCTCTGGAAAGAGCCACCAGAGCCGCATTGGCTCCGCCGCTCATTGTATCGTTTTCGGTTGGTTCTATAGCCTTGCCGGGCATATAGTCACCTACGCCATTGGGCATAAAGATAGGGGCAGTATCCTTGGTATATCCGTTGATAGTGCCATTTTCAAAGTATGCTGCCGGGATAAAGATGTTCATGGACTGGGAGGCAACGTTGTTGGGGTGAGCCACATAAACAACATTACGGTAGGAACGGAATTTGACTGCCTGACCATTTAGGGTAAGCGTTTCTTCCGTATAGTTCTTGCCGGCATCGAAGTCCAGACTGTAGGAATTTGCATTCTGTGCAACAACCTCAGCAACTGAATTTGGGGGTGCCGCCTCAGCTATCACCGGACCCGAACTGGCAGAGTAAAGGGCTAAAGAGCCTGTCAGGAGAGATAGAAGAACATGTTTTTTTAACTTCATACCAAACACAGTCCTTTCAAGTCTCGGATATTTTCAAGGATGATTTTTTCCCGCAAATCTTCTTTGTGACAGCAGAAATCCAGCTCTTATGCCAGACAAGATGAAGAAGTATCCCCACGGCCATGAGATAGCCGCTATATGTATGCACCGTAACAAAGGGGCCTTTTGCCTCTCTACCGCCAGGAATCAAATGGAAGTCCAGCAAAAGGCCAGTGGCTATGCAAGCAAGTCCGCTAAGGAATAGCAGCCAGTCAAGGCAGTAATTCTTTTTCATGATAGTCCATCCTTTCTCAGTTGGTATAACCTGTAGCTTTGGCTTTGTCGTACCACATCTGTGCTGTATCCATATCTTTGGCCACGCCAAAGCCGTTTTCGTACATACGCCCTAAGGCGGCCATAGCCGGGGCAGCAATAATGTCGCCACGCTGGGCTGATTTGCGGTATAATTCTACAGCTTTGCCGTAGTCCTGAGTAACGCCCTTGCCCAGTTCGTAGAGTCTGCCCAGATAATATGTGCCTGTAATGTCTCCACGGGAGAATGCCTTTTCATACCATTTAGCGGCTTCTTTGGCATCAGGTTTTACGCCATAGCCGTTTTCGTAGCATAGACCGATGTAGCGGGGAGCTTTCATATGTCCCTTGGCATCGGCAGCGTAAAAGTTCTGCAATGCTTTGGAGTAGTCGCCCGCCTTATAGGCGGCAACCCCAGCATCCTGCAAAGACCTGGCGAGCGTACTGTGCTGATTATTGACGTGGGTATCTTTTCGCTGTGCAAATAGCCAGTCCCGTATAGCTTCGATGTCGTAGGCGAAAGACCAGGTATACATGTGGTTGCCGCCTGCAAAGACCGTGTAGTTGATGGGAGTACCATCCCCGGCCAGTTCCCTGGCTTTGGCATTTATTTCTGCCATAGGGGCATGGCTATTCCAGAACTCTTTGTTTCGTGCCACTTTGCTTCCCAGGGATTCCCAAAGAGAGATAGCGGAATTCATGCCAGGAAATGCCTTGGTGTCACCTTCGCATACGGTTATCCAGAGTTTTTTATCCTTGAGGGCTGCCATTTCCTCCACATTCCACTGACAGGCCACCAGCCATTGGGCAGCGAACAAATCAGGATATTTGTCGCTGATGGCAATATTGGTCATGCCGCCTTGGGACTGGCCTGTGCCGTAGATGCGGTCTTTATCCACGCTGTAGCGGTCAATCACATCAAACAATAAGTCAGACACCAGCGTCAGCCCCGGCGTCCAGATGTTTTCATCCGTGGTCAGCATCCCCAGCTGTTCTACCAAATCAGCAGTGTATTGGGGGGCCAGCACTATGCATTCGTGTTTGGCCTGTTCCGAGTCGCTTGCCCAGACGGTAGCTCCGTTGCCTTGGAATAAAGGCGTGGTAACCGCATTGATATTGGCACTGGCATCGGCTACAAAGAAAAGCAGGGGATATTTCTTATGAGCATCGTAATTGGCGGGCAGATACAGGTTGTAAGGGATGGTGGCTCCTACGGTACTATCCGTATAGCTATATTGCTTGAATTTTGCAATATCCGGTTCCTGAGTAGCGGTGCTGGCTATAAATTCACTGCTGGGATATTCTGTGCCATCAAAGGCTCTTATGGGGCTGACCTGCTTCACCTCAAGCGTCAAGTCAGGCAGTTTCCTGTTGGAACGGCGTGGAGCATCATTGCCGTTTTTGCCGTTATTATCCTGCCCAGTCTTTTTCACTCCCTGCCCTGGCTGTCCTAAGGGCTGGTCGCTGGCACCGTTTTGGTGAGCAAACTCTAAAATAATATAGCGGCCCAACCGGCTGGTGTTGGAAGTCTGCGGTTGATTGTTCACATAAGCTTTGGTAATTTCTTTGCCAGTTGCTGAAAAATCAGCAAGGCTGACTGCATTCGGCTCGATATCCTGTGGATATTCCAGAATGGCTGCCGCTACTTTTTCACCATCGCCATACACACTGGTAATGGCCGTGACACTTTGCAGTCCTTGTTGGTCTGCCTGTTGGAGAATCGTTTTAGTAGCTGCTTGAGCGTCCAAAGGTGCATATGTCATAAAACACCCTGCTCCGGCCAAGGCCATAGTCAATGCCTTCTGCCATTTTTTCATAATGAATCACCTCGACATGATTTAAAGCAATAAAAAAATCGACGCTCCCTAAAAAGGGCAGAAAGCCACTGAGGCTCTCCACGTCGATTTTCTGCCGCCGAAGCGGCACGGCTCCTACACAGCCATTTATGCTATTGCCTGTAATATACCATATTTATTTTGTTGGCGCAATAGTTACCTAAAAAATGTAGTGGTTTTCTATTTTTGCAACGCTTCTGCAATATCTTCCTGCCTTGAAACTGCCTTAAGTAATGAGAACGCTTTGGAATATGGATAACAGAACGTACGACCAGGAAGAAAGGCCAACTGACTGATAAGAGCCAGTTGGCCTTCTTTCTAGCTAGGGCTGTCAAATCATCAATAAATCAAAGTCTGGCCGTCCTTTGGCATATCATAATGTGTCACGCCACGTTCAGCTAGGCTGCCGCTCAGAGTATGGCGGGTAAGGGCGGCATGGGCAACATTGTCGAGGTGTGTAAGATAAAGCCTTGCATTGGGAACTGTCTTGGCAACGCAGTGGACATCCTCGGCATTCATGATGAGCCTGCCGTTTTCAACAGTCTCGGCTGCACAGCAGTTGAGAGCCACTACTTCAGGCTGATAGAGCTTCAAAGTGTCAGCTACTGCCGGATACCAAATAGTATCTCCGGCAAGATAAAAGGTTTTTTCACCATCACCTTCGAACATTACACCCATAGCGTTGCCACAGGGTATGACTGTGCCATGGCGGGCAGGAGTCTTGGTGAGTTTTGCCCCGCCAAATGTCAAGCCGATTTCAGTCAGCACAGTTACTTCACTGAATCCGGATTTTCGGAAGACTTCAGCATCTACCTCGTTTTGGCAGATTACAGGTACGTCCTTGTCCAAAGGTGCTCCCACGGTGCCATCATCCATGGAAATGTCTATGTGGTCAGGATGAATATGGGTCACCAGGTAAGAATCTACTCCATCGAGAATCTCCTTCAGCGCCATGGGCAGATCATAGAAGGGCATGGGCAGATGCTCCTTCACTTTGTCCGGCACATGATAGGGCATACCGGGTACATCAACAAAGGAAAACTGGTGTTTGGGCATCAGCCAGGGATCGATAAGGAAAGTCTTGCCGGCATATTCAAGACGGTTGGTGGCATTGCGGATTTGTGTCAGCTTCATAAGTCAAGCACTCCTTTTGTCAACTTAAAATTGCTTTAGCTTTGATATGATTATATTATAATTACTATGATAAGCTGTAACAAGCAAATTAATAATACTTTGACGCAAGCAAAAGGTTGCTGTAAAATATTATGTTGGAAAGGCGGTGGTCAGTTGAATCAGAAACAGATGGAATACTTTATTGAAGTGTACCGCCAGGGCAATATGCAGGGCGCAGCTGATAGGCTTTATGTATCGCGGCAAGGTGTCAGCAAGATGATAAAGACCTTGGAGGAAGAGCTGGGGCAGCTGCTGTTTATCCGCAACCCCCATGGCCTTGTGCCCACAGACTACGCTACAGCGCTTTTGCCCCATGTCCAGCGGCTGCTGGAGGAATACCGCAGCATTGCGGGCATGAGCACTCTGGCCTCGCAATCCAAAAGCGTGGTTACAGTTTATGCCCTGGATCACATTCTGGCGTACTTTGGTTCCCAATTTCTCTGGGATTTTCATCTCGTCTGCCCAGACGTGCTCCTTAGCACCGTGGATACAACGGATGACGCAGCCCTGAAGGGGGTACTGGAAAAGCAGTGCAATTTCGCTATCGTTACAGGGGGGATTGACCAAAATCGTTTTTGTGGAGAACCGCTGTTCTTTTCAAGGTATTGTGCCAGGCTTCATCGTGAGCACCCTTTGGCTGGCAGAGAAAAGATTGCCTATGAGGATCTCGAAGGCATGCGCATTGTCAGTAAAGGACGGGCCTACCACTGCTTCAGGCATAATATCGACAAGTATATTCTGTTGCCGGGATTGAATGTAGAGCTTGTGGCTGAAACTGCCGATGAAATGCTCATAGCCGACCTGATTCTCCGGCATCAGGCTGTGAATCTGGGATATGATTATGCAGCAGTTCTTAATCCGCACCCGGATATAGTGGCAAAACCCTTAGCCGATAAAGATGATAATGGGCAGACTGTATATCTAGTTTGGGACAAAACCACTGTCCTTACTCAGGCCAGCCAGAAGTTTCGTTCTTTTTTGCTAGATTGGCTGCCTAAAAACGGCAAGGATAAGGTCTGTCTTGCTTGATTTTAGTGTTTTTGATACAGCAGCACGGTTGGCTGCTGCCGCAAAGGAATGAGCCAGTATGAAGAAGTTTGTCATTATCACCGGGTCTTCCCGTGGTTTGGAGGCAGGTTTTCGCAAGATATTTTGATAAAAAGGTTTTATCTGAGATATGGAGGATTGGCAGGATTGTACTTCAGGAAATTACAGGAAAGGGAAATTTAGCATAGACCGTTAATGCGGGCAAAAGAAAAGAGACTTTGGAGTGTGCCAATGCCTGTCTGATAGGTGTTGGACTTCAAAGTCTCTTTGTTTATGTGCTCTTAGAGATGGGAGGGAGCTTCCAGTTCCAGGGGAGGGATTCGCTTATCCTTGAAATAATACTTACGCTCATGTTCGCCAATTGTGCGCAGCACCCTGCAGGGGTTGCCCACGGCCAGAACGCCGGAGGGCAGATCCTTGGTCACGATGCTCCCTGCACCGACAACCGTGTTATCGCCAATGGTTATGCCGGGCATGACCATGACTCCGGCACCCAGCCAGCAATTCTTGCCAATGCGGATGGGGGCGTTGAACTGGTAGCCCTTGGCTCTCAGTTCCGGCATCAGTGGATGGCCGGCTGTCGCCAGCACCACGTTGGGGCCAAACAGAGTATTGTCGCCTACATAGATATGGGTATCATCAACCAAGGTCAGATTGAAGTTGGCATAGATGTTTTTGCCGAAATGTACATGATGACCGCCCCAGTTGGCATGGAGAGGCGGCTCTATGTAGCAGCCCTCGCCAATCTCTGCAAACATCCTGCTCATTAATTCCTTGCGTTTCGCGCTTTCTGAGGGTCTGGTGTTGTTGTAATCGTACTGTAATTCCAAGCAGTTTTCCTGCTCCCGCATAATATCAGGGTCATTAGGCAGATAGAGTTCTCCTGTGTGCAACTTGTTCTTCATGGTGGTTTCCTCCTATTAGAATAGGTTTACTTGACTATATTATACCGATAGCAGGAGAGGGTGGCAAGGCAGCGATCAGCCATCAGGCGGATATAGACCCCAAAAAGAGGTTGCTGATGGAAATGGAAAAGTAGAAAGGTTGAAAAATTAATTAATTTTTAATGAAAGCTTAAACGTCTTTTAAGGTATGCATTCTATACTTTGGACATACCAGAAAGGACGTGAAATCTTATGGAGAACAGTATCTTAAGAATAAAGCGCAGGTCTTTGGCGGTTGTCTTGGTGTTGGCACTGAGTACAGGTACAGTGGCGTTCGCAGCCTCTGATAGCATAGCTCCGCCGAATTTGTCTACCAATAATGGTGCGAGTCATATGCCTCCTGGGCCACCGCCTGAAGGAGGCATGCCAGGGGGAGCACCTGGAGGGCAGCATAAAACAGCCTCCGATTTATCTGCAACGGTTCTGGTGGACGGAGAGAGTCAGTCTTTAGACAGGCAGGTTTATGCCTCCGGGATTACGGATGAGAGTGCTGTATTGGTTCGTGGTGGAGGCAGCCTGAATCTGTCAAATGCGGAGCTGCGTAAGCAGGGAGACTCTTCAAGTGCCGATGCAAGCAATTTCAATGGTCAGAATGCAGTTTTTCTCTGCGCTGATAACAGCACGGCTCATTTGAGCGATATTGTTTTGGAGTCGGATGCTGATGGTTCAAATGCAATCTTTTCCACTGGGGAAAAAAGCGTGGTGATGGCAGAGCATATTAAAATCCACACGAAAAACAACTCCTCCAGAGGGCTGGATGCTACTTATGGTGGAACCATCAAGGCAACTGATGTGGAGATAGTTACAGAGGGAGCACACTGTGGTGCCCTGGCTACTGACCGTGGCGAGGGCAATGTGCTGGTGAGTGGGGCTAATATCAAGACCAGTGGCGAAGGCAGTCCCTGCATCTATTCCACGGGTAATATACAGCTTACCAACGGTGTCGGTGAAGCTACAGGCAGTGAGATTGCTGTCGTAGAGGGGAAAAACTCCATCACTCTGAATAATGCAGACCTGACTGGCCATATCAAGCATGGTGTGATGCTCTATCAGTCATTTTCCGGGGACGCCGGAGTAGGTATGGCAAAATTCACGGCTAATGACTCCAAGCTGACTAATCAATCACCAGGGCCCATGTTCTACGTTACCAATACAATTGCGGAAGCAAGCCTTAAAAATACACAGCTGGTACAGGCTGGAGGTTCCAAGACTTTGGTGCAGGTAACCAGTGATCGTTGGGGCGTGGCGGAGCAAAATGGCGGGAACTTTACTCTGAATGCAGAGAATCAGCTTCTGGAAGGAGCGGTACTGGCAAACAGAATCAGTCAGGTTAAGCTCAATCTGGGCGATGGTGCTGTGTTCAGCGGTTCCGCCAACCCGGACAATCAGGCAGACAGCATGGTGGTGAATCTTAAGTCTGGGGCAGCCTGGGAGCTTACGGAGGATTCTTATGTGACCACGTTGGTTGATGAAGATGGAAGCTTCAGCAATATTAAGTCCAATGGTCACAATATTTATTACAGCAAAGCGGGAAATAGCTGTGGAGGCAAGACCATCAAGCTTCCTGGCGGAGGCAAACTGATGGCACATTAAGGCATCTTTGAGCATATGGGACTGCGAGAGTAAGGACTCTTGCAGTCCCTTATTATTGAGGAGCAGTGGTAAGGTGCTTCTTGACAATTAATATGTGCAATGATATGATGAAATTATTTAGAATTATATGACATATTAAAGGAAGATAGGGGTAACATCTAAAGTATGAGTATGTAACGCTATTATTTGAGGATAAAAGAGAGGAACTGATAGGCAATGAAAGAATGGTTAAGCGCACTCAAAGTAGCCAAGGACATTGTAAAAGGGGGAATATCAGCCTACAAGGCAGGAGAAATAGTGGATGCGTTGATTGCAAAATCTATTGATGAATATGATGCAGTGCTCACCGAAAAAGAAAAGGAGCTTTATGAGCAGTACAAAAATACAATGGATGAAGAAAAAAAGGCAAATCTTCGGTTAGCCTACCTTGACATTCTGCAGAAGAATCTGTCGATTCCAGAGGTTTTTCGCATGGAAGTCAAGGATAAAGCTCAAGAATATAGAAAAGCGGAAAACTTTGCCTTGGAGAGTATGGAAAGCACCATGCTGGAATATGCAGTCAATGAGGAAGATAAGTCGTGTATAAAAAATGCTGTGGGGGATTTAAAGCTAAAGTAAATTTTGTCAAAACTTCAACGGATGATTTCTGGTATGTCAATTACAATGGAAAGCTAGGATATGTCTTAGGTAGATATTTGGATTGATTAGGCTGGAAATAATTCTGCCGGATGGTAGTGCATATGTGGCAAAATTGACATAGACAAAAGCCACCATTCCAAATGGAATGGCGGCTTTTGCCTTATGAGGATTTAAGGATATGCGTGAAAAACAGGGAGAGTGGACTGTCAGCCTGCGCAGGAAATCGGAATCTGATGAAGGGCTTCCGGCTGTGCCTGAGTTTTGGGCAGCTGGACTTTCAGTACGCCTTCCTT
>JAGBLH010000130.1 GCA_017635515.1 Selenomonas sp. | reverse complement strand
GGGGGACCGCGTAAGCGGTGGTGGGGGGGAACCAGCTGCGCCCCACGGCCAAAGCTGGCTCATCTTTCTTGACGCAGATGAAACCTTCTACCACCCGGAAGGCGTGCGTGGCTTGCTGCTACAAGCCATCAGGCGGCACCCGGAGGCACAGGGGTTTCAGGTGCTGATGCGCCATGTGGATACGGATGCGGCAGACCTGCCCATAGGCAGCGAGTCGGTTATTCGTGTTCTTAGACTTCAACAGGGCCTTCGCTACCAGGGCAGGGTGCATGAAGTGCCCATGGCAGCGGGTAAGACGCTGGCAGATTTGCCCCTGGCAGAGGGACTGCTGCTGCGCCATACGGGCTACGCATCAGCCAAGATGCGGGCCAAGGCAGAGAGGAACCTGCGCCTTCTGCAGCGTGATATAGAAGCAAAGGGGGAGCAGCCGCAGCAGTACCGCTATCTGGCGGATTGCTACTATGCCTTGGAGGAGTATGAACTGGCACTGCACTATGCCCGGCTGGGACTGGGGTGCGGCTGGGTGGGGCTGGATGGGAACAGATTCCTTTACAGCCTGCGGTTGCACTGCCTGGAAAAGCTGCAGCGGCCCTGGCAAGAGCAACTGCAGGCAGCGGAGGCAGGGATGGCCTCTTTCCCCGGGGCAGCAGAGTTTCGGATTGCCAGGGGTTGGCTGCTGCTCCGTCTGGGGCGCACGGGCGAGGCCGGGGAGACATTTGCCGACTGCGAAAACCTTGGCAGGGAAAGCAGTCGGGCAGACGCATTCCAGGGCAGCGATGCTTGCCATTTGCAGGCGGGGCTGGGGATGATGGCCCTGAGGCAGGGAAGAGCGGAAGAAGCTGTTCACCGTTTGCAGGAGGCATTGGCTATTGACCCTTATGACACTCTGGGGCTGGAGCTTTCCGCAGAGGTCTGGCAGGAGCCGGAACTGTGGGTAGAGCAATTACGTCCATATTACGCAGGCCATTCAGCGGAGCTTTTCCTACTCCATCTCTATCGCTGGTCTGCTTCGCAGGGGCGCTTGAGGATGGTGCTGCATTTGCAGAAGCTGCTGCTGGCAGAGGGCAAAAGCGTGCCGGAGGCAGGGGTTTGCCGTGATTTTGCAAGGCAGGAGCCGGGGATAGGAGAAAAACTCTTTTGGCAGGCAGCTAGGGATATGCAGGATCTCTTTGTGGCATCTTTGCATCTGGCATTGCCAAGAGAAAATGCCCGTGATTTTCTGTCCCGAGAAGCTCTTGAGTTGCTGCCGACTTCCTTGCGGCATGTTATAGACTGCTGGCAGGCAGGGAAAGAAGTGCCCTCCGAAGCGGAGGCGGGCTATGAGACAGGAGCGGGCATCCTGCTGGCCAGGGGAGCGAAAGACTTGTATGAGCGCTACGCTCTGCTGGGACAGGCACAGAGTCCCGCCTGCCAGCGCCGCCTGGCGGACGCTTTTTTTGCTCGGGGAGCCTGGGCAGCAGCTTTGGCTCTGTACCGCTGCCTGCCGGAGAAGGAGTTGGGCGATGCAGCCAGCTTCTGGCATCATCTTGGCATTGTGTTCTACAGGCTGGGCGATTATGCAGTCGCTAGTGAATGCCTGCATAGAGCCATAGAGGCAGGCTGCCAAGAGCGAGATACGGATGCCTTTATGAAGTGGAGTCAGTTGCGCTTGCAGCAGACTGCGGGAAAGGAGGATAAGCCTTGAAAAAACTGCGAATCTCTGCTTGTGCCATTATGAGGGATGAAGAGAAGCATATAGGACGCTGGCTGGCATGTGTGCGGCAGTTTGCGGACGAGATTATCGTGGTGGATACAGGCTCCATGGACAGGACAGCAGAGCTGGCGGCTACTGGCGGCGCGCAGGTATATAAATTCCCTTGGCAGGATGATTTTTCTGCCGCGAAGAATTTCACTCTGGATAAGGCCCGTGGTCATTGGGTGGCATTTCTGGATGCGGACGAGTATTTCCCTCCAGAGTCCCTTGACAAGGTGCGTCCCTTGCTGGAGCGGCTGGAACCGGATTTCAAGGTGGCAGGTGTTCTGTGCCGTTGGGTGAATTTCGACGAGGATGAGGGCATGGAACTGCAGGGGGCGGATGTGCAGCTGCGGCTCTTCCGCAATCTCCGCAGCCTGCGCTACCGGGGCAGGATTCATGAGGCTCTGGCCGTGCCGCCCCGCTATCAGGTGGTGGTCACGGAGGAG
>JAGBLH010000010.1 GCA_017635515.1 Selenomonas sp. | reverse complement strand
TAATTACAAGGGCGCGTTTTCGTAAGAAAACGCGCCACACAATTTTGCCTGCTTGTCAAGCAATTTTTATAAAAAATATATTTTTTTACAAACATTTATTCCATTTCTTAACTAAATGACATTGCCTCTATAGGTGGGGGTAGCGAATATCATAACGGGCGGGAGCGCATATCTCCCGCCTCGTGCGACGCGAAGCTAGTCCCTTTGGGAAAAGGCCAAGAGGAAGCTTTGTCTATCGACAAAGCTGGAACAATGGCCTTATAATTGATTTTACTAAGGCTCGGGAGGAAAGGCTGGCGAAGGTGGCCAAGGAAAAGGCTGAACCATACGCACGGTATAGGGCTATGGTGGAGGCTTTGGACAGGGAAGATCTGACGGTGATGGAGTACATTGCCCAAAACCATGCCCTACAAATGGCATATAAGATTGTGGAGCACAGCCCTTACTGGGGAGATAAGCAGGGAGATTTCTCCTTGCAGGTCTGGTTAGCACTGGAAGCTGTGGTGCCAGTACTTGGGGATTTGATTATCGCCAACAGCTATGTGGATGGGGCAGTGCGCCTGGCAGGGCAGAAGTTTATGGCCAATGAAGTAGGTCTGTGGGCAGCCCGGCGGATGATACTGGACTATCTGCTGATTCTGATTGATGACAACAGCCGTCCTGATGATTGGCTGGATATCCGTGATAAGCAGCCGCTAAAAAATGTCTTTGAACATTTAGGGTACATTGTGAGTTTTTGAAGCGGTTATGACGAGTAAGGTATGACATACCTACATGAAAGAGCCATTTGTTTTTAAGGAGATAATGCTATGAAATCTATGCGTAAGAAAATTTTGGCATGTGCGCTGTCTTTTGCAGTAAGCTTTGGCTGCGTATATGGAACAGAGGCGGCTTCCCGTACTGAGATCAGTCAGATTTCTGTGAACAAACAGGGGAGTAATTTCAAATACTGGCAGAAAGAAGCTGCTTCTTATCAGGCTTTGATGAGCTATGTGAAGGATGTTACAAACAAAAAGAGTGCAAGCTATATTCCGAAGGAGGATAGAATTGCCGTCTTTGATATGGATGGCACAATTCTCTGCGAGACAGCCCCATATTATTTCGGACAAATGCTGATTATCGACCGCACTCTTCATGATGACAGCTATAAACCTTCGGCAGAGGATAAACAGTTTGCCACGGAACTGGAAAGCTGGCTCAAGAATAATAAGATGGGAGACAAGCCCAAAGACAGCAGCAGCCCCCATTTCGCATCGATTTTTGCGGGTATGACCTATCCTGAGTATGATGCTTATGTGAAACAGTTCATGCAAAAGCCGGTTGGCGGCCTGAGCAACATGGTCTGGGGCGAGGCTTTTTACTTGCCAATGGTAGAGGTAATCAAATACCTGCAAGCTAATGATTTTAAGGTTTATATTGTCTCCGGCAGTGAGCGTCAGTTAGTGCGGCTTTTAACTTCTGATTTGCTGGACATCCCTAGGGAACACATTATCGGTATGGATAATGAAATTTTAGCGGCTCAGCAGAACAGCGTTGATGGGCTGAAGTATATTTACCATCGTGATGACTATCTGGTGCGCGGGCAGTTTATTGGCAAGAATCTGCAAATGAACAAGGTTGTGAATATCTTCAGGGAGATAGGCAGGCAGCCCGTGCTGGCTTTCGGAAATTCCAAGGATGATGCCAGTATGCTAAATTACACCATCACTGGAAACAAGTATAAAAGTGCCGCCTTCTTCGTACTGTGTGATGATCTGGAGAGAGAACTGGGAGATACAGCCAAGGCCGAGAAGTGCCGAAAACTTGCCGAGGAAAATGGCTGGTATGGCATTTCCATGCGGGATGATTTCAAGACTATCTACGGAGATAATGTGCAGCGCAACTAAGAAATTGTTTTATGCAATGTAAAAAAAGCGTTAAAGTAAATTTAGATAAATCTGCATAAACGTATACAGATGCAAACGACTGCATATTATGCTAGTGGACTAGTGCATTGACATGTTGATATTTATACAAAACATCAACCTTCAAGGTTAGGGTAGAGAGAAGAAAGTTTGACCCTCGCATCCGAAGTTGTGAACTGCCAATTTGCTTTAAATCTTGACATAACACCATAGGCTCGTAAGGGTGTCTATGACCTCTTCTGGGTGCTTTGATACTATGGTTCCGACTAGCATATCCTTGGTAATTGTGTCGTTATTCATTCGTTCCCTCCGGTACGGTTATTCTGCTCCACAAAGTGTTTTTTGGCGAACTCCATGTCCTGGACTATCTCCAAGGTACCCAGGTAGGTACCAGCCTTATCTCGGACAGCCATGTATTTAACCAAATATGTCCTGCCTCCCTTGTTCATCCAGACAGGTACCTCGTCACGCTTACCGGTTCTGAAGTCCTGAATGATCTGACGTACCATAGGCTCAATCTTGGGGGGATGACAGGAGAATACCTCCCTGTCTATGGCCATAGCGGGACGTTTGAAGACCTTTGGCCCCTCGTTGAAGTAGCGATTGATGTTTTCGGCATCCACAAAGGAGATCTCCAGAGGAATAGTGTTAAGAAGTGCTGTGAGCTGAGGCAGGGTCATATGGCCACCAGCCATGACAATCTCGTCTGTGGAATCTGCGCTGGGGGCAGAATGGTATGACTCACCTGTGGGCCAAGTTTCACTCGTCACATCCAGGCAAACAGCATAGTCCTTGGCATCTTGGTAGATTCTCTGCCACTCGTTCTCTGAGAAGTGAACGGCGCAGATGGGGAAGAGGATGTTGGTTTCCTTGTAGATCATCTCTTCGGCCCTTTTCAGGACGGCATTCACACGCTCACGATAATCATCAACGGGCTGGTGGCGAAGGAGAGCAGACATCTCATCACGGATTTCGTCATCTACAGTCCACATGACATCGGCAGGGCCAGTGACGTTGTAGCGGGTTTTCAGTAGAGTATAAAGAAGGTCGCCTTTCTTGGCGTAGTGGATGGCAATCTCACGGATCTTGGCCAGGTTGATGTCGGTATAGGTGCCATCGGCAGCCCGTGCTTGGGTAAGCAAACTATCAAGGGCTTCGTTTTCCCTGGTAAAGGTATGGAGGGGATGGCCGGGAATGCGTATGAGTTCGGCAGTCCGCTCCATTTTGTATGCCTGGGGATTGGCAATTTTGGCCTGCTGCTCCTTTATTTCAATCAGATCTTGATACTGCTGTACAAGCTGGTAAACGTTTTTGCTCAGGTCTATTGTCTTTGCCATGATTGTATCTCTCCTTGACGGTTATTATTGATTTCATGAGAATATTATAGTATGCTTCAAACATGATGTATGTGGTTATAATCACATTTTTTAAAATAATTTTTGGTGAGGGACATGAAGGCTGAATTTATAAAGAAAAGCATACCTATGGCAGGTTGGCAGCAGTAATCTTTGTGGCCTGCTGTGAAGGAATTATGATGCATTCAAGAAAGTGTTGGGGTAAGTAGAAAGGGCATAGGAAGTGCGGTATGAAAAAATCCATGTTTAAGAAAATAGCTGTGGCTGGACTGATGACCATGGGGATTATAGGTTGTGTAGTTAGTACGGGTATGGCGCAGAGTCAAGACATAACTATTGATGGCGATCATGGCAAACTCTCTGCAACGCTCCAGACACCAGAGGGGTATAAGGAGTACCCTATGGTGATTATCATGCACGGTTTCACTGGCAACAAAGATGAGGCTTTGTTGACTACTCTGGCTAATGACCTGGAGAAATATGGAATTGCTTCCCTGCGCTTTGATTTCAACGGTCATGGCAAAAGCGAAGGTCGTTTCCAGGACATGACGGTGCCTAATGAGATTGAGGATGCCAAGCATGTGTATGAATATGCCAAGGGGCTTCCCGGTGTGACCTCCATATCTATGGCTGGTCATTCCCAGGGTGGTGTAGTTACCAGCATGACTGCTGGTATACTGGGGACGGCGAAGGTGAGGAGTATAGCTCTCATGGCACCGGCAGCAGTGCTGAGGGAGGATGCTATCCGTGGCCAAATCTTCGATAAGCACTATGATTCTCTGAATCCTCCTGCTGCTATTGATATTTTCAAGGGCCTGAAACTGGGAGCTGATTATGTACGGACAGCCAGGAATCTGCCTATATACGAGACGGCAGCGCAGTATCAGGGGCCAGCTTTTATGATTCATGGTACCGGGGATATTGTGGTTCCCTACACTTACAGCCTGAGGTATCAGAGGATATACTTCAATGGGCAGGTGAAGCTGGTAGAGGGAGAAGATCACGGATTCTCCAAGGATACCAAGGGGGCAGCTAAGGCAGTGGCGGATTTCTTTTGTGAACAGTTGAAGTGATGGAATAAGAATGCCCCTGTGAGCAGTTTGCATCATATCGTGGACTTCTTATTGCCACATGGGTTGCTGGCCAGTATTTGCAAATAGTTGTGCAATCATATCCAGAGGAGATTGACTATGAGCCGGGATGAAGTAAAACGCTTACAAGATATTGTCCGCAAGCTGCAGTCTGATGAGGGGTGTCCGTGGGATAAGATCCAGACTCATAAAAGCATAAAGGCCGGTTGTATCGAGGAAGCCTGTGAAGTGTTGGCAGGTATCAATATCCTTGCGGAAACAGGGAAGTCAGAAAATCTGAAGGAAGAGCTGGGGGATCTTTTGCTCCAAGTAATCTTCCATGCCAATCTGGCCGAAAAAGAAGGACTGTTTGATTTACAGGATGTGGCCCGCGCCGCCAATTAGAAGATGATCAGGCGGCATCCACATGTTTTCCATGAGCCAATGCTGGATAACGAAGGCCAGCCTGTTACCGATTGGGCTGAAATCAAGAAGCTGGAAAAGACGGGGCGCGAATGGGAGGAGGAATATCTCCTCGCAGCACTGGAAGAAGGTCGATCCTTTATTGAACAGGCTGCGAAGCGCAAGGGGCTGTCTGTTCAGTAAAAAACTTATTGGACAAAATCATAGCCGAATTGATACAAGAATATAGAGTGTGAGACACTTCGAACCCCTATGAAATAAGGGGCTTCGAGGTGTTTTTGTGTTGTGAAGGAGTGGCCTGAAACAAAGGGCAGGGAGGCAGGGGAATTTTTC
>JAGBLH010000129.1 GCA_017635515.1 Selenomonas sp. | reverse complement strand
GTTTTGCCGTACACAAGCCAGTCTCTCAGATGCGTAGACCCTGCTGTGTATCTCCATATCCCTGCGGTCTGCTTCTTAGTCATCTTTTTGCAGGCTGCAGCATTCTTCTGCTTGTACTGCTTAAAGTCTGCACTGTTATCGCTTTTGAATGACATTTGAGTGTTTTCTGGGAGCTTCCATCCCACTGCCTTTTCTGAAAAATCGTAGGGATTAAAATTTAACGCTTTTGCAGACGGGCTCGCTGTATACCATTTTTCTATGAGGTTCTCTATCTTCCCCAGGTTATTACTCATCACCAGGGATAGTGCCTGCAATGCCTGGGCTTCAGTTAAATCCCCAGCCTTGAATGCTTTTGCTGTTTCTACTGCAAGTTCCATTCCTTTAGACTGCGGGTTGACCCACAAATAGCTGTCAACCGCCTCCGGCAACTCATCGTCATTTTTTAGCGCATCGACAAATTCTTTAATGGATTCCCCCTCTCCTGTTGACGGGTCATATTCATTCATGCTATTAAGCATTCCTTTTACGATTGTAGGAGGAGTCCCCCATTGGCTGCTAGGATTCTTCCACGCCTTGTACACAGCAAGGTCTTCTTTGCTGGCCTTGTACTGCCCTTTCATTATCTGAGCCAGCTTATCGTGCAGGTTTTTCTGCTTTTCCGCTGTGGGATTGTCATTATAATCCTCGATTAATGCCACAGCCATCTCCGCAAATTCTTTTTTGGGGTTGTTGAGATGGAGTGCGCCTATATCTTCTGGGGAGAATCCGTTTTCAACTGCTAATTTGGCAAATTTGATTTCGTCTTTTTCGCTGCTCGTGAGGTCGTTGTAGCTGACCGTTGGGGCTGATGGTTGTCCTGCGGTTGTCTCGTCCTTCTTGCTCAGAATCTTCCCCAGCGTTTTTTCTGCATTATTACTGCCGTTCATCATATCCATCTCGTAGTCCAGCATTACCGCTTCCTTTTCCTTGCTGGACAGCCCTGCTTCTTCCAGTATGGTATCGTGGTCATGCTCGGGGCTGCTATCCATTTTGGATATAATTTCCTTGGCTTTTGCATCCGCATCGCTCTTAGGCATCGTCGATGCCGGGGGCGTTGTTGGTTTGCTTGCCTCCGGCTTTGCAGTCTTCGGCTTTGCCGGTGCTTTCACCGTCGCCATGTCGGGTGGCTCCTGTGCTCCCCACTTCTCGTTAAGCTCCTTTAAATGCAGATTGCTAGGAATGTACATCGCCGTAGCAATGATATTCTGCGCTGCGGTCGGGGTTATCTTTTTGGCCTTTAATGCCGCCACCGTATTTGCCACAAGGTTCTTGTGCTCTGGCTGGATTCCGGTGGGAATGTTCCCGGTCTTTTTGATGTCAGATATGAGCTCTTTGATTATTTGCTGATGACCTGCTGGTATCCCTTTGAATTTCCCCTTCATCCCGTTGACATACTGGAGCGGTGGTTCCTTCTCATATACAACCTCGGGCTTTTTCTTGTAGTTTGCCTTGTAGTTCATCTGCTCGAGCGGGAAGAAGGAGTTGTGCCCGTGGGACTTCTTGCCCACCCAGGCATTGCCCTTAAACTTCCCGCCTGCCCCGCCGTCAATCTTGCCGTTGGTCAGATGCACCTTCGAGCCATTGATGGTACGCCAGTTTTTAGGATCCGGGTCTTTGGGGTAGCTGGCATCTGCCGTAAATGTCCGAAATGAAAAGTGGCCGCCCAGCTTGAGATTCGTCAGCAGGAGGGCGAGCCGTATTCTTTGTGTCTGGTTCATGGTTTCACCTCATTATCTGCTCAAACTGTCGGCGGGTCATGGTCGTTATCCT
>JAGBLH010000009.1 GCA_017635515.1 Selenomonas sp. | reverse complement strand
CTTGTATTGTTACCAATACTTTCGGTGCGGACCGGTACCACATAACGGACACGGCTGAGCTTACGGCTCAGATAAAGGCCGCCTGTAAGAATGCATGTGAAGCGGCCGAGGAATCGGGCAAGGACGTCTATGTTTTTTACGACATGGCTCCGACAGGTAAGCTTCTTAAGCCTCTGGGTGACCTTGACTTTGAAGACGCCTATGAAAGCTATCTGGCCCAGGCCAGGGCACTGGCTGAAGGCGGTGCCGATGCCCTCATCATCGAGACCTGCATCGACTTGCAGGAAATGAGGGCTGCCCTGCTGGCGGCGCACGAAGGGGCACCGGGGCTTACGAAAATCTGCCAGTTCTCCTACAGCGAGGACGGGCGCACGGTGACGGGCACCGACCCCCAGAGCGCGGCCATCCTGCTGGAAGCCCTGGGCGCTGATGTCATAGGTGTCAACTGCTCCCTGGGGCCTGAGCAGCTTTTGCCCATCGTCCAGGCTCTCGCCGCCAATTGCCGGGTGCCCATCAGCGTCCAGCCCAATGCGGGCATGCCTTACCTTGAGAACGGGGAAACCAAATTCCCCATGGGGCCGGAGGACTTCGGCCTTTGGGGGCCGAAACTCTTGGCGGCAGGTGCCACTTACCTGGGCGGCTGCTGCGGCACCACGCCGGAGCATATCAAGGCCCTGTCCGAGGCGGTGAAGGGTAAGGACGAACCTGTGCGGGCGAAAGTCCCCCGCCGTCTCTGGCTCACCAGCCGCTCCAAGTCCGTCTGCCTGGACGGGAGCCTGCCCACCGTGCTGATTGGCGAGCGCATCAATCCCACAGGGCGCAAGAAGCTGGCAGCAGAAATCAAGTCAGGCTCCTTCCTCTCCGTCAAGAAGGAAGCCCTGGGGCAGGTCAAAGCCGGTGCCCAGGTGTTGGATGTAAATATGGGCGTGGGCGGCATCGACCAGGCCGCTGCCATGAAGAAGGCCGTGACGGAAATCGCCCAGCTCACCGATGCCCCTCTAGCCATCGACACCAGCGACCCGGTGGCCCTGGAGGCAGGGCTGCGGGCCTACCCTGGCCGCGCCCTGATCAACTCCGTTTCTGCTGAAAAAGAACGGCTGGAGAAATTCCTGCCCCTGGCCAAAAAATACGGCGCCGCCATTCTCTGCCTGCCCCTGACAGACGGAGGGCTGCCCAAGAGCGTGCAGGAACGCCTTGACCATGTGCATACCATAGTGAATAAAGCCAAGGCAGCGGGCCTCAAGGAGGGCGACTTCCTGGTTGACGCTCTGGTGATGACCCTCTCCGCTGATGAAGCCGCTGCCCGCTCCGTCTTTGAGACTTTGCAGCAGGTGACGGCAGAGGGACTGCCCACCACCATGGGCCTGTCCAATATCTCCTTTGGCCTGCCCAACCGTCCCCTCATCAATGCCACCTTCTTCGCCATGTGCCTGGCCGCCGGGCTCACGGCTCCCATCATGAATCCCTATGACGAAAAGATGCAGGAGGCCCTGTCGGCTGCCTCTGCCCTCTTGGGCAAAGACCCCTGCGGCCTCAAATACAGCCAGAATGAAGCCAACCTGGCCGTGCCCAAGGCAGCGGCTGCCCTGAAGGTCAGCGACCTGCCCGTGCTGGAAGCCCTGAAGCAGACGGTGATTTCCGGGGAAAAGGACGAGGTAGTGCCCCTCATAGATAAAGCTCTGGCCGAAGGCCACGACCCCAACACCATCACGGAAAAGGCCCTCACCGCCGCCATGACGGATATTGGCGTGGACTTTGGCGCAGGCCGCATGTTCCTGCCCCAGGTGCTCCTTTCCGCCGAGACCATGCGGGAGGCCTTCAACCACCTGCAAGAGGCCGCCCCGGAGGCAGCTACGGTGAAGAAGGGCACAGTAGTCCTCGCCACGGTCAAGGGCGATGTCCACGACCTGGGCAAGAATATCGTGGGAGCGCTCCTCAAGAACTCCGGCTTCGAGCTCATCGACCTGGGCCGCGATGTAGACAGCGAAGCCATCGTCAAGGCAGCCCTTGAAAAACAGGCAGATATCGTAGGCCTCTGCGCCTTGATGACCACCACCATGGTGCAGATAGACAAGGTCATCGCCGACCTCAAGGAAGCAGGCTCCAAAGCCAAGGTCATGGTAGGCGGCGCCTGCCTGACCCAGGACTACGCCGACCAAGCCGGTGCTGATGCCTATGCCAAAGATGGTGTAGAGGCCGTGAAACTGGCTGAAAAACTCATAGAAAAGTAAAAACCGGGAGAGCAGCCTGACCTGCTCTCCCGGTTTCCCTTCCTATCTTGATGGCAATGGAGGCTGATGTTTCACGTGAAACACAGCCTCCTTTCCCTTATCTTAGCGATGCCTTGTACTGCTCTACCATTTTCTCAAAGTGCTTGCTGCGGGCATCGAGTGCCTTGCCTTCTTCCTCGTACTTAGCCTTTTCTGCCGCCGAGAGTGAATTGTTGATTTCATCAGAAGCACTCAGCATAATGGCACACATGGAGCGTCCAAGGTCCAGGCCGGCCTCTCTGGCTGCCGGGTAGTTTGCCATAGCCTCCAGTTCCAGCTTGACCTGCTCATCTTCCGTATTGCCGGATTTCATCAGGTCTTCCATATGGCTCAACACATAAGCGTCCTGCTCTTCGTCCGTCATCTGCACATAAGCCTGCATATCCGGCAGGATTTTCTCGTTGTAAAGATCCCCTAGCTTCATGGCGCCATAGCCCAGTAGTCCTAGCCCCAGCACCGCCAAAATTCCCACAACGATAAGCAGCTTTTTCCACCATTTCATGATACATTCCTCCCATTCTTTTATGCTTCTATATTTACTTACGCATGAGACAGGAAAATATTACAGCCAAATTTCGAAAAAAATTTGTAATGAAAGCAGGCGCCAATCGTAAGTATAGGTGAAAAGATAAATCACTTCTCAATTTTTCAGATAAGACCCTGAGAAAAGAGGAGAAGCTGCTATTTCAGCGAATTGTGCAAGCATGGATAGTTGCAACAAAAGGAAAGGATGGATTATCATGGCTGACGACAAGAAAATGGAATTGGATTTAGAGGAACTTGACGGAGTAGCAGGCGGCAATATACTGGAGACTATCTCTGACAGCTCGCAGCTTTACAAGCGGGGATTGCTGGACAAGGAATATGATGGCTGCGCGGCTGTCCGCGATAAGCTGCATGGCATGGGCTATGAAGGATATCAGGACAAGGGCGGCCTATTGAATGATAATGTCTACACCGACAAGAAGGGCAATACCATCTCACGGGATCAGTTCTGGGCCAACTTCGACAAGGAAAACGGCACGAAGATCATTCGCTGAGCGGGCCGCCCCAAAAGGGCAGCAGACAACCACACACGCCAAAAGGGAGGCTGTTTCAACTGAAGCAGCCTCCCTCCATTTGTCTTCACTTATTCTTCATATCCGACAGCCGTGCTGCGAAGTACCAGGCCATTTCCTGCATGTCCTCGATGGCAATCTGGCGTCCTGCGTATTTCTCGCAGAAGATGACCAGCACGAAATTCCCCTCCGGGCCGTAGAAGATGCCACCGTCGTGGAAAAGGCCGCTGTATTCGCCGGTCTTGTGGCCTATCTGCCAGTCGGGCAGGGCTGCGTTGAAGCAGGCTTTGTCTTCCTGTCCCTTGAGGATTTCCGCCATGAGATCGTCCTCTTTCTCCCCCACGCACTCATGCTTGTAGATGCGGGTGAGCAGCGTCCCCACATCCTGCACAGAGGAGATGTTGCTGGGGAGCTTTGTCATGACCTTGCGAGTGCGCTTGCCCTTTTTCTCCAGGGTCTCCACCTTCTGGAGCATCATCTTATGATTGATTTTCGTATCCGCATAGCCCTTTTCCGCCAGATAGGCGTTGATTTCTTCCATGCCCAGCTTGGTGATCAGGGTATTGGTGGCGGTGTTGTCGCTGACCTGTATCATGAGGGCGATGAGCTCTTTCACGGTGAGGGGCTTTTCCAGGTCGTAAATGGTGAGCTTGCCTGCGCCCCCCACTATGTCTTCTTTCTGCAGCTTCACCGGCTCATCGAGGGAGATGTGGCCTGCCTTGACTTCCTCCATGGCCTTGGCCATGACGAAGAGCTTGATCATGCTGGCGGGCTGTTGCTGGCGTGAGCCCTGCACGAAGGGTTCCTGCTCATAGTCGGGGCGGAGATAGTAAATGGCGTAGTCATTGGTGCGCTCCTCCAGGAGCACCTGCAGGTCAGCAGGCATGTTGGCCTGGTCTTCGCCGCGCTGGACTTTCTTGTGAGGCAGAGGTTCCTGCAGGGCCAGCCTGTCAGCCATGGAGCCGGAGAAGAACACCTCGGGCATTTCTGAGAGGCTGTAGCCCGCCCAGGTCAGGCGCATGAAGCCCACCTCCAGGGACAGAACCATCAGGATGCAAAAGTATGCCATGAATTGCAGAATTGTCTTTCCCAAAGCCTCTACCCCTAACTCACAATCATCACATCGTCAAGACTACCTTAATTTTACCATACCCCTGCCCTTCTGCCAACAAACTCAGTCTGACTGGTAAACCTTGCCGCTGAGGAGGTCGAGGCAGGACACTCTGCCCGCAGGGAGGAAGCTGCCCGTATCCATGAGCACCAGCCTGCCGTCCTCCAGTATCTGCGGCACAGGCGCATAGCCCAGGGACTGCACGGGGGTATGGCCCAGCACGATGGTCTGGCTGCCTGTCTGGTCGTGTGGATAGGAGGCCAGGTGGCGTGACCAGAGCATGGTTTCCTCCGACTGCTGGTCAAGGGGCAGGCTTGGGTCGCAGTCCGCGTGCATGAACCAGAATTTCTTGCCCCCGGCCTCCACCTCCGCGTAGAGGGGCAGGGAGTCTATCAGCTTCAGCCACCTGCGCAGCAGCTCGCCGGGGCTGCCCGTGGCCATGATTTTCTTCAGGGTGACCTTGCCCCCATTGGCCAGCCACAGGAGAACGTCAGGCGTGAGGCTGATATCCGCCAGGTCATAAGCGTCCTGGAAATGCCTGAGGTCTTTCATGCTGTCGTAAAACATCTCGTCATGGTTGCCCCGCAGGAAAACCATGTTCGGCTCGCGCTTGTGGCCGAGGACCCACTCCATGACGGGTACAATCTTTTCGCCCCTGTCCAGATAGTCGCCCAGGAAAATCATCATGTCTTTGGTAGGATTGAATTCAACCTTTTCATAAGCAGAGAGGAATTTGTCCCACATACCGTGAATATCTCCAAAGACAAGAAGTCTATCTATCTTCATAGTTACCCCCCCTCGGTATGGTATACTATATCAATTGAATGCAATATCATATAATATTATCATACAAAAGTGAAAAACAATGGCAAGGTGAGCACTATGGATAAAATCGTGCAAAGTATCCTGAAGCGGTTCTCCCCCGTCTGGGAGACCCTTTACTTCTTCTACCAGCGCTTTACCGACTATCACAAGATAGCCAGCTGGTTCGACATGGCCTCGGGCACCGCCTATTACTTTCTCCTGGGCTTCCTGCCCTTCCTGGTCTTTACGGTGAACCTGATGCTCTATCTCATGTCCTCCCAGGTGGATGCCATCTACGGCATGGCGGCCCACTACCTGCCGGAGCGCATGGCAGGGCCGCTGATGGCAGATATCAAGCGCATCATGGCCGCCCGCAGCACCCTCTGGATGTGGGTGACGGGCCTCTTCTCCCTCTACAGCTTCGTGCAGGGCCTCACCATCCTCACCCGGGCCACGGACAGCCTTGACTATGCCCAGACCGCTGCCATGGCCAGGGACAACCGGCACAATGTGCTGGTCTACGCCAAGGGCATCATCTTCACCTTCGGCCTCATGCTGGTGATTTTCCTCACTTTGGGCCTGCCGGTCTTCGGCAACTCCGTCATTTACTATCTCGATGAGAGCAATCATTTCTCCAGCTTCTTCCTCTGGGTCTGGGGTTTCCTGCGCCTCTTCCTGCCCTTCCTGGTGCTGGTGGTGTGGCTGACCTTCTTCTACATCTTCGCCCCCCACTCCTACACCCCGCCCTTCCGTCAAGCCCTGATCACAGCCCTCCTGGTCACCTTCCTCTGGCTGGCAGTGACTGGCATCTACGGCTGGTGCATGACCCTCATCCCCGGCATGGGCATCGCCTACGGCTCCCTCTTCGGCCTCTTCGCCCTCTTCATCTGGTTCAAATTCATCGCCAGCTTCATCATCTACGGAATAGAATTCCTGATGGCGTTCAACGAGATGGAACTGCGGCGAAAAATCGAGGCCTTGCAGACGAAAAAATAGCACTTGCCCCCCTTGCGGGGGCAAGTGCTTTTTGTTTTTTCTGAATATGAAGGAAAAACCCTTCTCCTAGTCGAAGAATCATTCGTATATTTATGGGGAGGGACGTTTATGCTTTGCCTTATGCCTGATTATCTGGAGAAATTCGTCTGCGATGGGCAGCGCTGCGGGGCGCAGTGCTGCCGGCTTTGGACGGTGTTTGTGGACGGCGGGACTTATGAGAAGTACCGGGGACTGCCGCAGGAAAAGAGCCGGGAGATAATGGCACGGCTCGTGCCTGGGGAGGAAGGGCAGGCTCCCTGGGCTTTTGACTTCGGGCCGGAGCAGATCTGCCACTTCCTGCGGGGCGACTGCCTCTGCGGGATTCAGAAAGAACACGGGGAATCATATCTTAGCAACACCTGCGCCATCTATCCCCGCAAGCCCGTGAATATCGGCGGCAACTACCGGATGAGCCTGTCCCTGTCCTGCCCCCTGGCGGCAGAGCTGGCCCTCTTCCGCGACAGCCCGGTAGAATTCAATTGGGGGGAAGGGGATAACGTGCGCCCCGATGGCTGGCAGAAGATTGGCTGCCGCCAGGGGGATGAAGGACTGGCGGCAGCCTGCCTGCTGCTGCAGGATACGGGACTTTCTATCTTGCAGCTTCCCCTCCCCCTCTTAACCAGGCTCGCTGCCTTGCTGGGCTATCTTGCCGAAGCGGACAAGGCTGTGGACGCAGGGGATTTTGAGCAGCTGCTGCAGCTCTCCGACGCATACAGCCACGGCGGCGGCCAAAAGGCAGAGGGCCTTGACTGGCAGCTGGACCGTCATTTCCCCGGGCTAAGGGAAGCCCTGGCTGCGCGTGAAAGCAAGAACCAGCACTTGCAAGCCCTGCACAGGATAAAGGCAGAGGGAACGCTACCCCCGCTGGAGCTGATGCTGGAGAATATACTTGTCTCAGAGTATTTCGTGGAACTCTTCCCCTGCACCCTGGGTGGGACCCTTGAGCATAACGGCAGGGCTTTCCTGGCCCTGGCCATGCTCTATAGGGAGGCCATCGAAGCGGCTGGGGGAGATTTATCAGAAATACTTTACAAAATCAACCGCATTTCCACCCTCATGGGCCACGATAAGGAGTGGCAAGAAACGCTGTCGCAAAACATCTCATAAAAAAACCTCCCCTTCGTAGCAACACCTTTATGTTGCGAAGGGGAGGTTTTCTTTTTCACTGCACAGGTTTCATTCCATGCCTCAGCTTGGCCTTTAGTATGCGTCGCACGGATTCGTCTAGGCGCTTTTCGCTGATATTTCCCTCTTTGACCGCATTCAAGAGGCCCATATAGGCCTCCTCTGCATGGCCGTAGTCGTGGCAGACCAGAACCAGGTCGCTGCCGGCCTTGACGGCTTTCACGGCGGCTTCGCCGAAGGTGTACTGCTTGATGATGGCGCCCATGCCCAGGTCATCGGTGATGATGAGGCCCTCGTAGCCAAGGTCCTTCCGCAAAAGCCCCGTGATGATTTTCTCCGACAGGCTGGCGGGATTTTCCGTGTCAAAAGCGGGATAGAGGAAATGTCCCACCATAATCAGATAGTCAAAGTTCCGGCCCTTGTCCGAACCGTTGATGATTTCCCGGAAAGGCACCAAATCCTCTTTGCGCAGTTCATGCTCCGTGGCCTCGATGGAGGAGAATTCCACATGGGAATCCACCGTCCCCTTGCCGATGCCGGGGAAATGCTTCAGGGTATACATAAGCCCTTTTTCTTTGTAGCCCGCGCCTGCCGCCTCGGCAAATTTCAGGACCTCATACGGGTGCGTGCTATAGGAGCGCTCCCTGCCCAGCCCCAGATCCACCACCGGCGCAAAGTTCACATTCACTCCGATATCCTTGAGGTCGCCAGCCACCTGTGCAGCCAGCTTCATGGCAAAGGCCTTGTCCTCCTTGCCCACCATCTCCTCAGAGGGCGGCGCAGGAATGACCTCCTTGCCCCGTGACACCAGCCCGCCTTCCTCGTCAATAGCCACAAACAAAGGCACCTTCTCCCCCGCCCCGGATTGCACATCCAGGACAAAGTTCTTCACCTGCTCCTTGGACTCGAAGTTCCTGTCAAAGAGCACGATACCGCCATAGTGGAACTGATGCAAGGCATACCGCGCCTCATCATCCACCTCCGTCCCCGGCAAGCTCACCATCACCATCTGTCCGATTTTCTCAGTCTGGGACATGCGGGACATGATATCCTCCACCTGCTCGTCAAGGGTAAGGCTTTTCTGCGCCTGCTCCTGCTTCGCTGCAGGCTGCGACGTCTTGGCGCAGGCAGTCTGGGCAGCCGTCCCATCATGTTTCATCACATACAGCGAACCGCCAATTATGGCAATCAAAAAGATAATTGCTACTGATAACCCCAGCATAAGTTTACGTTTCAATCCATTCGCCCCCGAACCCTCGAATCCTAGAAATACTGAACCCCCGAATCCCTTGGCGCCCAAGGATGGGCGCCCGGCGGGCTTTGGCTTCCGTGAAGGAAGGCAGCCCGCTACTTTCTTTTTGGATCTTTTTCTTTCTGGAAAGAAAAAGATCCCCCCCGCAACTGAACTCATAGAAAAAAAGCTCCTCAAAGAGGAGCTAATGATATTCAAATCACTGATCAACGCGGGCAATATCCGCCCCCAGCCCCACCAGCTTCTCAACCAGCTGGTCGTAACCTCTATCAATATGGTGGATATACCCCACCTGAGTCTCACCTTCGGCTACCAGCCCCGCCAGCACCATAGCTGCGCCGGCGCGCAAATCAGTCGCCTTCACCTGGCACCCGGTCAGCCCCGGCACCCCCTCAACCACAGAGGTGCGCCCATCAATCTTGATATGGGCCCCCATGCGCTTGAGTTCGTCCACATGCATGAACCTGTTCTCAAACACCGTCTCCGTCACCATGCCGGTGCCCTCGGACACGGCAATCATGGCCATGAACTGAGCCTGCATATCCGTGGGGAAACCGGGATAGGGCATGGTCTTGATATCCACGGCGCGGGTGCGCTTGTCACAGGCCACGCGGATGCCGTTCACATCTTCCTCCACCGTCACGCCAGCTTCCTTCAGCTTGGCAATGACCGGCTTCAGATGCTCGGAAATGGCATTCTCGATGTAGACATCGCCGCGGGTCATGGCTGCCGCCACCATATAGGTGCCCGCCTCGATGCGGTCAGGGATGATGGTGTAGTCGCGGCCCTTGAGCTTCGGGCGGCCCTCAATCTTGATGACATTGGTGCCAGCCCCGCGGATCTTGGCCCCCATGACATTGAGATAGTTGGCCAAGTCCACGATTTCGGGCTCCTGGGCAGGGTTTTCCAGCACCGTCTGGCCCTCGGCCATGGAAGCGGCCATGATGATGTTCTCCGTGGCTCCCACGCTGGGGAAATCCAGATAAATCTTCGTGCCCTTGAGCCCCTCGGGAGCATTGGCCTCGATGTAGCCGTGGCCAATCTTGATCTCTGCCCCCAGAGCCTCGAACCCCTTCAGATGGAGGTCGATGGGACGGGTGCCGATGGCGCAGCCGCCGGGCAGGGAAATCTTGGCCTGCCCGCAGCGGGCCAGGAGCGGCCCCATGATGAGGAAGGAGGCGCGCATCTTCCGCACCAGCTCATAGGGCGCTTCGCAGCTGCCGATGACCCGGCTGTCCACCGTCAGCTGATGCTTGGCTTCATCAAAGGTCGCCTTGACCCCCAGCTGCCTCAGCACCTCGGTGATGGTATAGACGTCTTCCAGTGCCGGCACCTCGTCCAGCACGCTCTCCGTCTCCTGGCCCAGCAGGGTGGCGGCGATGATGGGCAGCACCGCATTCTTCGCCCCGCTGATCTTCACCCGCCCACGCATGGGACGGCCTCCATGTATGATAAGTTTTTCCATTCTAGCTTGCAATCCCCCTAAGGCCACAAAGCCCCCCGCCAAAGCGGGCATCTATCAATCAAACTTGCGTATTTACCGAAACAACACTACATATATTACCATCTAGCCCTTGGGCTGGCAATACTTTATTGCCCCCATAGGGGCGGGCTTTACTTTCTTTCCACCTTGAGGGTCGCATGGATGACATTGTCGATGATGTACTCCGTTTCAAAGCGGGTCTGATCGCTCTTTTTCTTGTCCTTGAGGAACTCCACCTTGTGGTTCTTCTGCTCCTCCTCGGCCTGGGCCTTGGCGGCCTTGGCAGCCTCGCGAATCATGCGCTTCTGCTCCCTTTCGGAAGCAGGGGGCTGGCCGGCCCCCGGGGCAATGATGATTTCATTGTTCTTGGGGGTGTCCATGAGGTTCTGGAGCTTGTCCGCCACCTTCTGGCTCTTGCCCTCCTCATCGGCAGTCTCAAGGCCCGCCTGCTGCAAGAGCATGGCCGCAGTGACGGGGATGAAGCCGCCCCCACGCACATCCAGATGCATGACACCTTCCTGCTGGAACCTGGGCACCGTGAAGGGAATGGTCAGCGTCTGGCTCTCGCCGCGATAGGGCTTGATGGTGGTCTTGAAATTCACCGTCTCCCCAGGTGCCGCCGTGGGCTTTTCCGGGGTAGCGGAAATCAGGCTGGCGGTATGGCGCCCTTCCTCCAGGGAAATATTCGCCTGCACATCCACAATGCCCGATTCCCTGTCCTTGTTGCTGCAGATCACGCTCATGGCCTGGGCCAGCTCTCCCACCACATTCTGACCTACCTCTTCGGCCCCGTAGAACATATTGCTGCGGGTCACCTTGCCTCCGGGCAGGGCATCAGTGCGGATAGTGAAGTCCACCTTGGCGGTAGCCCCAGACGTGGTGTCGCTGGTCTTGCTGACAGCCGCATAGGTCACCCCGGCCGTGAGCTGGGGCAGGTAGTCCTCATCATAGGCGATGCGCACCCCATAGCTGGCCTGACGGCCCAGGGTCTTGTCCTCCACCCGTATCTTCATAGGCACCACGGAAGGGAATTCCCCCAGGATGCCGGCGATGCCCGTCTCGCGGTCCTGATTGACACGCCCGATGATGGCGCCCATATTGGAAATCTTCATGCCCGCTGCCGGGCCGCTGATGGTGCCCACCACCGAAGCGTCAGTCATGAAGTAATTCACATTGCCCTTGTGCAGGAAGGAATGGCCGAAGGCCAGCACCTTCTTGCCGTCCACTGTGGTGACGGTACCGGCAGCGCCCACGGAGAAATCACCGCAGACCACGGCCACCCCCACGGGGCTGCCGGGCAGCAGCTCTGCATTGTAGCGGGTGGAGAGGAGCCCCTGCCCCGCCTCGATGCCCATGGGCACAAAGGAAAACTCGCCCTTGGGGTCAAGTTTCTTCTTCAGATAGTCAAGGCCATTGCTGGTGAAGCCGGAGAAGAACAAAATGCTCTTGGGTTCCTTGTCCAAGTCCTTGGCAGGCTCAGTCTTTGTAGGCTCGTTTTTGGCAGGGTCAGCCTTAGCTGGCTCAGTCTTGGCGTTTTCGTCCTTGGCAGTTTCAGCCTTGGCAGGTTCGCTTTTTGCAGGTTCGGCCTTGGCAGTCTCCTTTTTGTCAGGGTCAGCCTTGCCTGCTTCTTTCTCAGGCTTCGCCTCCTTGCCGGGCTGCTTGCCAGCCTCAGCGGCCACTTCCTCCGCCTGCTTGGCTTCGGTCTTGGCCTGCTGCTGGTCTGCGGCCTTGCCCTCGCTGTCAGCCTTAGCTGCTTCGCCGTCCTTTGCCGTCTCGCCCTTGGCCTCCGCCTCTTTCTTGGCCTCTTCCTCGGCCTTCTTGGCCTTGTCCTCCTGATACTTCTTCAGGTCAAAGGAAGCCAGCTTGCCCTTGTTCTTGTTGTCCGGCAGATTCCAGAGGGGCAGCATATCCTCGATGGGAGTGATGAAGAAAGTGTAGGGGGCCATTTCCTTGATGCCCGAAGCCAGTGCCCCCACCAGCCGTCCGTCCACATAGACGGGGCTGCCGCTCATGCCCTGCAGCACGCCGCCGGTCTGCTCAATGAGAGCGCCGGAAGCCTTGGCCATGATGGAGCGGGAACCACCCTTGCCCCCGTCCATCTTGCCGATGAGATCCACCTGAAAGGGCTGGATCTCCCCGGAGCCGTCCACCACCGTATAGCAGGTGGCTTCCTCCCCACCCCAGATTTCGCCATAGGGCATGATTTCCTCCATGGCAAGGGCAGGCAGGACGCTAGCCGACACCAGCACCGCCGTCAGGCAGGCGCAGACACCGGCCTTGATTTTTCTGAGTTTCTTCCAAGATTTATACATATAAAAGCCTCACTTGGTTGCAAAGTAATCGTAAGTATTGGCCAGCCCTTCCTTCAGGCTCACCTTCGGTTCCCAGCCCAGTCCCGTCTTCGCCTTCTCATTGGCCAGCATGGAGCGGCGGATATCCCCCTGGCGGGCCTCTGCGTACTGGGGCCTCAAGTCCTTGCCAGACACCTCGGCAAAGAGGTGTACCAGCTGATTGAGGCTGGTCTCTGTCTGGGTGGACAGATTGTACTCGGTATTGACATTCTCCGTGTGCAGGGCCGCCAGAATCCCTGAGGCCACATCACCGGCATAGATGAAGTCCCGGGTCTGCTCACCATCCCCAAAGATGGTGATGCCCTCGCCCCTGGCTATGCGCTTGGCAAAGATGCTGATGACGCCGCCCTCGCCCTTGTCCCCCTGGCGCTCGCCGTACACATTGGCAAAGCGCAGGGCCACATAGTCAAGGCCGTAATTCCGCTTGTAAAGGGACAGGTAATGCTCCGCTGCCATCTTGGTGAAGCCATAGAAGGACAGGGGCAGCAGGGGCGTTTCCTCCACCAGAGGCAGGCGGCTCTGGGCCACATCGCCGTACACCGCTGCCGTAGAAGCCAGCACCACGCGCTGCACGCCGCTGCTTCTGGCGGCTTCCAGGATATTCACCGTGCCCATGAGATTCTCATCCGCGTCGAAATAAGGGTCTTTCAGGGACACATCAACCATGGTCTGGGCCGCCAGATGCACGATGGCATCAAAGCGGCTGAACTCAATCTCCCTGCGGGCTCGCTTCTCGCGTATGTCCATCGTCCAGCGATGCACATCATCCACCGGCACATGCTCCCAAGTCCCGGTAGAAACATTATCCAGCACCGTGACCTCGTGCTGCTCAGCCAAAAGAGCCCTGACCACATGAGAGCCAATAAACCCGGCCCCGCCGGTAACCAATATCTTCATGGGAACTACCTCCCCGCAGCTTGCGTTCTAAACAATATGTGAATAGTATAATATATACTACTTTATTGTAATATATCCTCTATAGAAAGTCCAATAGGCGAAAATTTCTCGCCTTAATTTCTGTGGCTTGTGACAACTGCTTTCATTTATCGGCCAGCCGCCCTCCTAAAAACACTAGCCACTAGCCCCAATAGGCTGTATAATAAATATATCTTTGGCAATTTACAGGAAGTTTACAGATTGACAGTGAAACGTACCTGTGCTAAGATTTTTAACACCTACTAAATCACTATGCAATAGGAGCAAGATAAATGATTCAGCTTTCTCATATCGAGAAAACCTACGACAGCCCCTCAGGGCCGGTGGCGGCGCTGAAAGGGATTGACCTGCATATCGGGAAGGGCGAGATCTATGGCATCATCGGCCTGTCCGGGGCGGGCAAGTCCACGCTGGTGCGCTGCATCAACCTCTTGGAGCGGCCCACGGCTGGGAGCGTCGTAGTGGACGGGAAGGATATGCTTTCCCTGTCTGCCGGGCAGCTGAGGGAAGCGCGCAAGGATATCGGCATGATCTTCCAGCACTTCAACCTGCTCTCCTCGGCCACGGTCTATGACAACATCGCCTTCCCCCTGCGCCTCTCCGGCACAGACGAGGGCAAAATCAAGGAAAAGGTGGAGCCGCTGCTGAAATTGGTGGGGCTGGAGAACAAGGCCAGCCAGTACCCCTCCCAGCTTTCCGGCGGTCAGAAGCAGCGCGTGGGCATCGCCCGGGCTTTGGCCTCTGACCCAAAGATCCTGCTCTGCGACGAGGCCACCAGCGCCCTCGACCCCCAGACCACCCGCTCCATCCTGGAGCTCATCCGGGACATCAATGCCAAGCTGCACCTCACCGTGGTGGTCATCACCCATGAGATGCAGGTCATCAAGGAGCTCTGCACCAAGGTGGCAGTCATTGACAAGGGCGTCATCGCAGAGGAAGGCACAGTGCTGGAGGTCTTCACCAATCCCCAGCAGCCCATCACTCAGGAATTCATCTCCGTGCTGCTGTCCAATGAGCTGCCCGTGGCTTTCCGCGGGGGTGCCATAGAGCAGGAGTACCACGAGGATTCGTACCTCCTGCTGCGGCTCACCTTCATCGGCGAGAGCGCCGACGACCCTGTGCTGGCAGGCATGATAAGGCAGTTCCCGGAGGTGGAATGCTCCATGCTCTTTGGGGATCTGGACCAGATTTCCGGCCAGCCCTTCGGACGCATGATCGTAGGCCTCAAGGGCAAGCAGGAAAGGATGCAGGCGGCTATGGCCTACCTGGCCTCCAAAGACCTGAAAGAGGAGGTGATTGGCTATGTCAGAAGACATGATCATGCTGCTCTTTAAGGCCCTGGGGGAGACGGTCTACATGGTATCCGTGTCCATGCTCATCGCCACCATCATCGGCGTGCCCCTGGGGGTGCTCTTGCACACCACAGAAAAGGGCGGGGTGCTCGCCGCGCCGGTTCTCAACAAAGCCATCAGCTCGGTGGTGAATGCCGTGCGCTCCATCCCCTTCATCATCTTGATGGTGGCCATCATCCCCTTCACCCGCCTGATCGTAGGCTCTGCCATCGGCACCACGGCGGCCATGGTGCCCCTGGTGATTGCCAGCATCCCCTTCATCGGCAGGCAGGTGGAGACCAGCCTGAAGGAAGTGCCCTTCGGACTCATTGAAGCGGCCCAGTCCATGGGGGCCAGCCCCATGCAGATCATCTGGAAGGTGCTGCTGCCCGAGTCCATGCCCTCCATCGTGGCCCAGCTCACCACCGTCGTCATCGTCCTGGTGGGCGAATCTGCCATGGCAGGCGCCATCGGCGGCGGCGGCTTGGGGGATCTCGCTATCCGCTACGGTTATCAGAGATTCCGCCCGGAAGTCATGCTGGCCACGGTGGTCATACTCATTGTGTTAGTCCAGTTGGTGCAGCTCCTGGGAGGTGCCCTGGCTAAGAAGTTAGATAAGCGTTAAGAAGAGTGGAGGTTTTTTGTATGAAGAAAAGAGTTCTTTCACTTCTGGCAGGGCTGACAGTGGCTGCTCTGGCACTTACCGGCTGCGGCGGGGATACTGCGGGCAGTAGCTCCAGCAGCGCTGCCAAGACCTTGAAGGTGGGGGCTACGGCTGTGCCCCATGCGGAGATTCTGGAAGCTGTGAAGCCGGTGCTGGAAAAGGACGGCGTGAAGCTGGAAATCGTGGAATTCAACGACTATGTGCAGCCGAACCTGGCCCTCAACGACAAAGAGCTGGATGCCAATTTCTTCCAGCACAAGCCCTACCTGGACAACTTCATGGAAGAGCATAAAGATGTGAAGCTCAAGAGCGCCTTCGGCGTCCACATCGAGCCCATGGGCATCTACTCCAAGAAGGTCACAGACCTCAAGGACCTCAAGGACGGCGCTTCCGTCTCCATCCCCAACGACCCCACCAACGGCGGCCGCGCCCTGCTGCTGCTTGAGAAGGCTGGCCTCCTGAAGCTCAAGGCTGGCGTAGGCGAAAAGGCTACCGTGCAGGATGTAGTGGAGAACCCCAAGAACCTGAAGTTCCAGGAAGTAGAAGCTGCCCAGGTGCCCCGCACTCTGGAAGATGTTGATGCAGCCATCATCAACAGCAACTTCGCCATGCAGGTGAACCTCAACCCCACCAAGGACACCCTCTTCATAGAGGACAGCACCTCTCCTTATGTGAACATCATCGCCGTCCGTGAAGGCGACGATAGCCGCCCCGAAATCCAGGCCCTCATCAAGGCCCTGAAGTCCGGCGAAGTGAAGAAGTTCATCGAGGATAAGTACAAGGGTGCCGTAGTACCGGCGTTCTAAACAGCATACACACCAGAAAGGCGGACCGCCGGCTATTTCCAGTCAGCGATCCGCCTTTGTTATTGGGGCTGTGTTATTTCACAGCCTCTTCTTAGTTTAGCCTTTCCTTTTAGCTCCTCACACTATAGCGGCTGTTTTTCCCCTTGCCCAAACGGACAATCTTCATCTCGTCCTGCAGGCGCCGCAAGATATTCACGGTCTTAGTAAGAGAAAAGCCCATCGCTTCCTGCAAAGCCTTGCGGCTATCCACGCCCTTTGCTATAGCTTCACAAACCCTTATATCGTCCGCCTTCCTGGCAAAGGATTCATAGACTGCCCCTGGCTCCTTGACCTTCTCCACGGCAGGGACATCTTCTTCATAGTGGATATTGGGCATGATAACCTTCACCGCATTGTCCGAAACCAAAAATTCCGGCTGCCTGGCACAGCCTTCATATGCCCGCAAGATGCGATGCACCCCCGTGCCGAAGGCTTCGATGTAATGCAGGCGGAAAAACACCTCTGCCAGCTTCGGATTGCGCTGTATAGATACCCCCATCATCATATCCTGATAGGTGCCCCCCTCTGCCAGACCACCCAGGGAAAGGATTTCCAGCCTGTCCTCGTAAAGGCTCACCAAAGTGCTGCCGCTAAAGCCATAATCCCTGTGCACCATGGCATTGAACACCGCTTCCCGCAGGGCCTCCACGGGATAGTTGCGGCTGTCTATGCGCCTCATGCCATGTATCTCACTGTGAACTTCATTGTAATAATCCAGGTATTCTATCAGTCCGTTCACCTGGCTGAGGATAGATCCGGAAAACTCCCGCCGATTGCGAAAAACCTCCTGCTTCCTGCCAGAAAAAATAGCCGCCTTCACTGTATGCTGGCACTGCTCAGACAAAAGCAGCCCCAGATTGGTATACTGTCCGTCAGCACTGATAAGCCCCAGCGTCCGCATCTGCGCCTCGCCCAGAGGTACCTCAGCCTGGTCAAAAAACTTCTCCGTTTCCTCAAAGGTCAGAGCCTGTTCCAACGAGCGCTCCTGCTCATAGCGATAGTCCCCTGCCTCACGAATCATTTTCCGTATCTCACCCAGCGAAGCGGGGATATTGGCAGAACCCCGCCTGACATAGACCCCTTCAGGACGTATTCCCTTGCCGGTCAGATAGTATGGACAGTCAGTGCCACGCTGAACCTGCACACGCACCACAGGCTTATTTTCTATCATCATTCTATCACATGACAGGAACATCATCACATCGGGACGTATGCCATCACGGCAAAGGCTGACAATCCGCTTCTGCACATCGTCAGCATCAGCCACACCAAGCACCTGCCCGCCATCGCCAATGCCCACATACAAGCAGCCGCCTTCTGTATTGGCAAAAGCAAGGACAGACTTGCGGATAGTGTCTGTATACTCACGCTTGAATTCAGTCCTGGCATCTTCCATCATACTATCACCCACTTTCTATCATAATTCTATCACAGACATGATAGAATCGCAACCAAATGTCATAGTCCTCCATATAATTTCACACACAAAGAAGTCCCACTACAGGTTCAATGTCCTTAGTGGGACTTCTTTTTCAAGAAACTTGCTCTCTGGATTATCTTATCCTTTCCACTTTTTCTCCATATATGGTCTTGAACTCATCCTTCATCGAAATAGTATTCCAACCACGCTCCCTGGCAAAATCCTTGAGTTTGCTGGCTTTTTCCTGATTTCCCAATTCGCGCTCAGTATCATCGCAGAGCACAAAGAAGGCCGCACTATTGTAGGGGTTATCCTGCAGGGTGTATTCCAGCATGCCACTGTCACCCATTGAATTTCCAAACGACAGCACCGGCTTCTTGCCGATTTGGTTCAACAGTGAGAATATCTTCATAGTCATGGCGTTATCAATGAGAGGCTGGCCTGAAATAACTATCTTTTCCTGATGGCGGTCATAGAAATGATCACCGGCCTTATCTTTGCCCATTTTCGTAGAGGTGAACACAAAGTCCGAGGCGATAATGCGATCTGGCTGGATAGGTATGACACCTTCCACCAATTCCCGCGTGGTAAGGTAGCCACAAGCCGAATCAATGTACACGGCAAAGCCGTTGTTCGTCAAATAAGAAATAAGCTCTACCATAGGCAGATAAAAGGCCTCACCGCGTTTGAGATTTGATAGGCCGGTTTCATTGGTCTCCATAAATCCTCGGACATACTTGCTGTATTCCTCAGGTGTCATGCCCTCATAGGCTTTGGTCAGACCTTTGAAATACATTTCACTCTCCTCCGGTGTGAGTTTTTCCTTATTGTACACTTTGGGCTTGATTTTTCTAGCAAGATTTAGCAAATCCTTGGGAGGATCATAAGAGCTATCATCAAGAACACGGTGGAGAAACATGACTTCCTGGAAATACAGCGGCGCAGTCTCGCAATAGAAGGTGCCATCCATATCAAAAGTGGCAATGCGATAAGCTGGAGGAATGAAGTTCTTGCTGTCAGGATTGGTAGCCTCTTCTACGAATCTGATAATTTTTTCCTTAGTGGGAGAATCTTCATTCCAATACTTGAAATCACTGGCCCTCACAACGTTTATCCTGGCAATCTCAGCACGGCTGGCCGCTTCTGACTGCGGCTGCCCCAACAGACAGCCAAGACCAACAGTTGCTGCCATAAGTGCAGCACAAATTCTCTTTTTCATGGGCAATCCTCCATTTCCTCCTGTACATTCACACAGTTTTTGTGTTCGTCACTCAATTTCCCAATCCACCAAACTCCGCTTCTCCGAATCAAAGCTCACGCCAATCTTGAAAATCTTCCTCTCATCTGCGGCAAAAGGCTCCGCATACCCCTTCGCCTCTATCTGCGTCAGAGCCTCCTTGGCGGATTTATCCACCTTGAACTCGAAGATGTAGACATACTCATCCGTAGTCAGGACGCAGTCAGCCCGGCAAATGGCCCCTTCTCCCAATAGGCAGCCGTCTCTGCTCTCTCATGCCAATCTCCTCCCCTGCCCTTTATCAGCTTTTCCTGATATGATTTTATCACAAACAAAGGCAGGGCACCACACTACAAGCTCTGCTCAACCATCAAGCGGGGCTTTTTTGCGTCTGTGTGGGCTCATCCTGGCAGTCAGGCAGGAAAACGGCCTGCCAGGGGAGAATTTATTATAGTCAGGGAATCATCCACCGCCTCCCGGGGGGATTCCTGTTCTGCTTTACCATGCAAATTACCATAAAGGAAGTGCAATACTATGAAAACAATGAAAAGAGCCTTTGCCCTGGCCGGAGCTGCCGTGACCATGTATGCAGGAGCAATGTGCGTGACTGATAGCGCAACCCTCGAAACAAGCCTGCTTTCCGCTCGCCCCACGGCCCAGGCGGCGGAGATAGAGGCCTGGCGGCCTGATATTGATGCGGCTACCCAGGATGACACCATGGCTTTCAATGTCTATATCGGCAAGCCCATCAAGGCCTGCGTGGAGGACTTCCTGAGCAAAGGCTGGAAGCATGCCCCCAATGAGCCGGCGGATTTCTACATCAAGAAGGAAAAAGATTATATCTATGGCGTTTTCATCCGTCCCCATGTGGCCAACAAAGACCTCGTCGGAAACTACAGCATCAGATTCTATGCCAAGACCAGGGAAATGGCTGATGAGATGTACATGCGGGCAGAGAAGAATTTCTCCTACAACTTCGGACGTCCCAACGTCAAGCAGGGAACCATGAACTCCACCTGGTTCCTGAATGATACCTTCTCCATCACGGTGGAATACAATGAGTATGACCCCAGGATGCCCCTGGTCCAGAACTACTATCCCTATGAGGTAGCCATCACCCGGGAAATGGGAGATTACAAGAAGTTTATGGTGCCTGTCAAATAAGTGGGTCTGCCTGGGAGAGAGACCATGAGCGAAGCAAAATATCAGGTGTCCATCGTGACACCCTTTCACAACGTAGACCTCAAGATGTTCCGCTATGCTTACGAATCCCTGCAGCAGCAGACCCTGGGCTTCCGGTTCATACAGTGGATCGTGGTGCTGCACAATACCGAGAGCAGCCTCAAGGCCGCCGTACATGAAATGCTGGACGGCCATGAGAATATCATCATCACAGAACTGGACAATGACCTGCACACCCCCTCCAGCCCCCGGAATTTCGGCATGAAGCTGGCCACCGCCCCCTTCCTGGGCTTTCTGGATGCAGATGACGGCTACACGCCGGAATGTCTCCAGACAGCCCTCTTGCACCTGCAGAGAACCCAGTCAGACCTGGTGGTCTTCCGCCGGGAATACGAAATGGAAACCGAGGGGCTCATGCCTGCCACGGAAATCGTCCTCTGGGACCAGACCCAGGCGGAGATTGTCATGGACAGGGAGCACTGGGATGACAAGAAGATGTTCGGCGGCCTTTTCTGGGGCATGGTGACCTCGCGGCTCTATAAGCGGGATTTTTTGACCCGCCACAATTTCACCTTTGACGAGACCGTGCCCTTCACCGAGGATGTGCTCTTTCTCATCGAAGTTTACGGCAAGGCGGGCCGCGTCTGCTACCTGCCCCAGCTCATAGGCTACCACTACTTCATCAACAGCAAGTCCCTGGTGCAGAGCATGGTGGAAAAGGACGGGGATACTCTGGTCTCCTACGCGGCGGGCTTCAAGAAAATCTTCGACGCCGCCTACAACAACGGCATCTATATAGACGAGCTCATGGCCCTCTTGCTCTCCACTTTCTCCATGGTCATGCTCAATTCCAAGCAGCTGACTCTCGTCCACCGCCGTGAAATCAAGGAAATCCTGGAGCCCTATGTCCACGAGATACGCCTGCTGCCCGCCACCAAGCTGATTTCTGCCGAAGAGGCCCGGAAGTGCTACACCCTGCCCAGGGAAGTCATCCTGCACCCGGAGAACTTCGACCAGGGCGGCGCCATCAAGGAAATCATGGACGGCCAGGGCATCCTGCAGGAAATCCTTTCCCGCAACAAGGACACGGACTACGGGCGCCGCTACAACTTCGCCAGCCTCCGCAGCGCCCAAGGGTATCAGACCAGAGTGCCTGTGAGCAGCTATGACACCTACGGGCCCCTGGTGCGGCTCCAGACCCAGATTGGCGAGAGCGGTATCTTCGTCTCTGATGCCATCCCCTGCTACCTGCTCACCTCCGGCAATTCAGGCGCCCCGAAGCTCCTGCCCGCCACCCGTGAGCACCTGGCCCGCTATGAGGAGGAATTCGCCCAGCTCCTGCGGGGCAAGATGACCATCCTGTTGGGAGAGAGCCTGCCCCAGGAAAGGCGCTACAACGACCAGGCCGCCCTGAACACCATTTTCGGCAGGCTCATCGAAGATTTCTGCTACCGCGACCAGCAGCGGCTGGGGGTCAGCCATGCAGCCTTCACCGCCCCCAGGGAACTGCTCTTCCCTCCCAAGGCCATGGACACCCTTTACCTGCGGCTGTACTTCGCCCTGAGCGAGCAGCGGGCAGAGCAGCTTTTCGCCCCCTTTGCCTGGGGCGTGCTGGAGGCCTTCTCCTTCCTGGAAAGCCACTGGCAGGAACTGGTCAAAGACCTGACCGAGGGCACCATTTCCAGTACCCTCGACCTGCCCAAAGACTACCGCCAGCAGCTGGAAAGGTGCCTCATCCCCGACCCGGAGCGAGCAGAGGCCCTCAGGGAGGTTTTCGCAGAGGGCTTCCACCGTCCCGTGGCCACCCTGATCTGGCCGAAGCTCAAAAAAGTCATCGCCATCGGCACCGGCAGCCAGGCCATCTATCGTGATGCCCTCAGAAGATACATCGGCGACCTCCCCTGGGACAATGGTTTCTTCGCCTCTTCGGAGGTCCTGCTGGGCAAGAGCGTGCCGGGTACGGATGAATACGAGCTAGTGACGGGGAAGAATTTCTACGAATTCCGCCCCTTCCCGGAGCCTCAGGACAGTCACGCTCACCCGCTCCTGCTCAGCCAGGTGCAGGAGGGAAAGCAGTACGAGCTCATCCTCACCAACAGGGCGGGGCTCTACCGCTACGCCACCGAGGACATCCTCGAAGTCAGGAGCCTCACCGAAGGCCGCCTGCACTTTGCCTTCGCAGGCAGGAAATCCGAAGCCCTGCCCCTGCCCGGCGGACTTCTCTGGGAAAAAGATGTCTACACAGCCATCAAAAAAGGAGCCAAAGCTCTCAGCCTTGCTCCCACAGATTTTTCCTATTTCCTGAACGAGAAAAACGTCCTCACCCTCCTATTGGAAGTCCCTGGGACAAAAGCCCCGGAAGCGGCACTCGCCGCCACCCTGGATCAATCCCTCTGCGAGGAATGCCCCGCCTACGCCAAGGCCCGCCGGGAGGGCCAGCCTCCCTGCCAGGCCCTCTACCTCTCCCCCGAAAGCCACCTGCTCTATCGGGACATCCAGCGCTTCAAGCACAAGACAGCCCCCGACCAGATCAAGCCCGCCCACTTCCTGGGCAACAGGGAAAAGATACGGTTCTTCATGGGGCAGGTAGAGAGATAAATAAAAATATCCATAGCCAAAAGATGCCCTCCATCCGCAGACGGAGGGCATCTTCTTATCTCCAGAAATTCGCTCTGAGCAGGCTGGTACGGCCATGTGACCCGAAGACGAGCCTGTTTTTTAGGCACAAAACACCCTCGGACGGGTATGTGCGAGGGTATGGGGGTTCAGTTCATTTTTTTCCCTATCTTTATCTCCCCCTGATTTTGAGGTCAGGGGGGATTTTTTGAAATATGTGCCATGGACTGGCAGGTCAAACGTGTGTATGTGGCGAAAAGAATACAAGCCGAAAAACTGCTGATTGACGAAGGAGGAATTTCCATGAGAACTATCAAGGCAATCCGTATGTTCTTGCTGGCGGCTTTCATGGTCGTGGCTATGGCTGGCACGGCCTTTGCTGGCAGCCAGGATTTCGAGCTAGAGAACGGCACCGGGCGCACTATCGCCTACATCTACCTGAGCCCCAGCAATGAGAATGCATGGATCTACCAGGACGAGCTGGGGCCAAACGATGTGCTCAGGCCGGGCGAGTCCATCTTCATCACCTTCTCTCCCAGGGACAGGGTGCGCTACTGGGATATCAAGGTGGCCTATGACAACAACAAGGAAGATATCTGGGAGGATCTTGACCTCTACCGCATCTTCAACCTCACCATCCGCCCCGGCGGCACGGTGACCATCGAGAGCACCTGAGATAAAGCTGATTTTGGCAGGCGGGACTTTTCTGGTCCCGCCTTTTTTATTTGTGTAATCATGGGCACAGACAACACCCTCAATACCTATGTGAAGAATGTAGCGGTGAAGGAGCTGGGCGGTTTCAATAGCTACAATTTCTACCTGCCTGCAGACATCAGGAACCGGGACGTGGTTCTGACGGTCACAGGCAGGAGCCAGACGGACATCAGCGGCAGCATCCTGACAACCCTGGTGCCCAATTCGCCATTCTTACAAGTCGGTGATAAAGTCAACCTCATTATCAACCGTCAAGGAATCATCGACAGCCCCTCAACCTCCTACCTCGGCCTCAACTCCGACACCGGCCTGCCGGAAGGCGAGAATGCCTCTGCTCATTATGACATCATTTCCGAGAAGCAGGACGAAAGTCATGTCATAGTCAGGCTGGCTGCCAAGGGGAATCTGAAGCCCCAGACCAAGCAGATTCCCCAGATTCACCTGCCCATGCTGGTGAACCGCGGAGGTGACTTCATGGCGGGAGGCGGCGCGGATAGTGCCGAGACGGCAGGTGCCCAGGTCTACACCCCCTTCTTCGCGGGCACTGCTTCCTCTCTGCGGCACACTACCGGCTCCCATGTGACCATGAAGGGCTTCAGTTTTGTTTTGGGACTTTCGAAGCGGATAGAGAATGAAAGGCACCGCCTGCTCATTGCCCCCATGGCAGAGTATGGCACAGGCCGCTATGATGCTTATCTGGACAGCGGCACCCATGGACGGGGCCACAGCCAGTATGTAGGGGGCGGCGTGGTCTTCAGGAATACCCTGAGGGATGGCAAATTCTACGAGGGCAGCCTCAGGGCAGGCCGCCTGAAGTCCGACTATGCCACCGATGACTTCCTGGTGGGCAGTCGCCGCATCAGCGAGAGCTTCCGCAGCTCTGCCCCCTACTTCGGCGGCCGTCTGGGCCTGGGCAGGGATTTGAAGCTCCGCGAGCAGGACGAGCAGTATCCCGACAGGTTCATATACTACGGCAAGCTGTTCTACACCCATACCGGCGGCGATGATATCCGCCTGACCACCGGCGATGCCTACCATCTGAGCAGCGTGAACAGCCTGCGGCTCAGGCTGGGGGCCAAGTACCTTTACAATGTGAACGAGATACACAAGTTCTACCTGGGCCTGGCCTGGGAGCATGAGTTCGACGGCGCCGCCCACGCCGAGTATCAGGGCCTGCGCACCGACACGCCGCGCCTCAGGGGCAGCAGCGGCATGGTGGAAGTGGGCTGGAACTATGAGCCAAAAGGCGACGACAGATTCAGCATCGACCTCTCAGCCACTGGCTGGCTGGGCAGGCAGCGGGGCATCACGGGACGAGTGGGGCTCAACTGGCTGTTTTGAAAGGCAGGAGATAGGCTTTTTATGGCGAATAATCAACATATATCTTAGGTCGTTTGAAAAACGGAGCAGATTATGTCACTATCAGGAGATTTGGTCGTATTCATAGACGCAGAGAACGCCTCAGCCAAATGGGGCGTCCCTTTGTATGTGTGGCTGTGCCAGAATTTCAAGGTGCGGGAGTGCTACTGCGTGGGGAACCGCGCCAAGGTGGCCAAGGAATACCTGCTGCTGGAGGGGTCGAAGTTTCACCTGGTGAACAGCATGCTGGGCAAGGACTCGGCAGATACCTGGCTGGTGATGCTGGGGGCGCGGGAACTTTGCCTGCATAGCTCGGTGAAGAAAATAGCCATCCTCTCCAATGACAGGGACTTCGCGCCTCTGGCGTACCTGGCGGCAGAGCGGGGCAAGAAGCTGGTGATCTATGCCGCCAAGACCAACGGCACCGAGGGCCTGAAGCAGGCCATCAAGCGCACAGAGGCTGGTGCGGCGGCCTCTGTGAAAACCATCGAGCTGGACAAGCTGGTTGGGCGGCAGCTGGAAAAGCCCAAGGAGAATCTGAAGGATAAAATCCTCATGGGAGCCAGGGATCTGATGAACCTGCCCCAGAGGGTGCTGAAAAAGAAGGACCTGCCTGCCCTGCCGAGCCAGGAGGTCATGGCAGCCCATGAGCTGGTGCCCCAGGAGAAGAAGAAAAAGGCCAAGGCAGCCTCAAAAGCTGCCCCCAAACCTGCCCCGCAGCCTGCCAAAAAGAAGTCCAAAGCGGCACCTGAGGCCAAGCGGGAGCTTGTCCTGCCCTTCAGCCAGCCGGGGGGAGAGAGCGAGGCGCTTTTCAAAAAGCTGCCGCCTGGCATCCACAATTATTTCGCCCGCCGCCGCGACCAGGTGAAGCTGATCCTGGCTGTGGGGCTGCAGGGAGAGTTTTTGGAGGTGCCCTTCGTGGAGGGCATGCACAGCGCCATGTTTTTGGGCATTCTCATAGATTATGGCGTCATCAAGAACACCAAGGTAGAAGCGGCCTTTTATAGCAATCTGGGGCTGGTTTGCAAGGAAAATATCATCTGCTTTGACAGGGAAGGGCTGGCGGCAGAGGAGAAGGCTTGAGGCAGATGGCCCTTTCCCTGTGGGGAGAAGCTGGAAAAAATCTGAAAGATTTGATACAATGTGGGGTGTCAGCAGTTATTTTGCTTTATCATTATAGGAGGTAGTTATCCATGATTGAAGAATTCAAGAAATTTGTCATGCGGGGCAATGTGCTGGACATGGCTGTCGGTATCATTATCGGTGCCGCCTTCGGCAAGATTGTCACATCCTTTGTCAATGACGTTCTCATGCCGCCTTTGGGGCTGCTGCTGGGCAAGGTTGATTTCTCGAACCTTTTCATCAACCTTTCCTCCACGCCTGCCACTACCCTGGCCGAGGCCAAGGAGGCGGGGCTGCCCGTCATCGCTTACGGTGCCTTTCTGAACTCCGTGGTGGATTTCCTCATCGTGGCTTTTGCCATCTTCATGCTGATCCGCCAGGTGAACAGGCTCGTGCCCAAGAAAGAGGAAGAGGCTCCCGAGCCGCATCTCTGCCCCTATTGCAAGACGGAGATTCCCGAGGAAGCCACCCGCTGCCCCCACTGCACTTCCGAGCTGAACTGAGGACGGCAAAGCACTATCTTGAAGGAAGGAGGGGACATCACGAGCAATACGAAAATACTGATGACTGCGCTGATGACCTATATCATAGTCTGCGTCGCAGGCGGTGCTGCTTACTATTACTATGCCATGATGGCTCCCCCTCCCGCCGAGGCCGAGGCCTTGGAGCCACCGGGGAAAAGCCCGGAGGAGATGGCCCGCCAGGCGGAGGAGGCAAAGGCGAAGGCTGACGCTGCCGAGGAAGCCAAGAAGAAGGCCGCCGAGAAGCAGCAGGCAAGGGTGCGCGTTGCCAACCGCGACCGTGATATAGCAAGGCTCACCGCCGGCATGGAGAGGAGCCAGAACGGCACCGTGACCCTTTACAACTATGCCAAGTCTGCTAGGCCAGCCTCGGGGCTTTACCTGAACCCCAGCCTGGCAGAGGGCAAGCGCGGCTGCCGCCTGCAGTATGAGCTTTACTACTATTACAATATCAATGACGGCCAAGGCACTGCCTGGATTTTCGGTGACCACGCCGTGATCAAGGCGGGGGGCAAGCACTATGAGTTCCCCCTGGATCCTCAGAAGCTACAGAAGTCCCTGGCCCCCGATGCGGAATGGCTCTCCGAGCGCTACACCGGCCTGGTGGACGAGAACTGGCTGGCAGCCCTGCGGGGCGTGATTGCCGCAGGCTATGGCACCATCACCTACTATCAGCAGGGGGGCAAGAGCGTCACCGCCGAGTTCTCGGGGGAGGCCTACCAGCATATCAAGGATATGGTGGAGCTATATGACCTGACTGTGGGCCAGCAAAAAGATATGGAAGACGAATGAATCTACAACAATTTTGAGCGCAAGGAATCAGGCGGTCTGCCCATCGCCTTTTTCCTTGCGCTCTTTGATTTTTCGATGCCATGAACAAACTGTATGGCGTCAAGAAAATGGGGCGCAGGCAGGATTCCTCCTCATCAGAGGCGAATAGATGAGTGTGATAAAGCTTTTAGCCGTTTTTTGTGTCTGCTATGCAAGGAGAATGATAGAAATGAAATTTGACCTCAAAAAGAAACTTATGGCAGCTGTTTTGGCCGGTACGGTGGCAATCGGCGCAGGGATGGGGGCCTCGTCTGCTTATGCTGCCAGGGCAGACCGGGATAGCATTGCCCAGGTGGCGCTCTTGCAGTCTCTGGCGCAGGGATACTTCGGCGGCACGGTTACGGCCGGGCAGCTCCGCACCTTCGGCGATACGGGGATTGGAACTTTCGAGGGGCTTAACGGCGAGATGATTGTGCTGGACGGCACTATTTATCAAGCCTTGGGCGATGGGCGTGTAATCGTGTGCCCCGATGAGACGAGGATACCCTTTTCCAATGTGACTTTTTTCGACAAGGATATTGCCGTCAAGCTGGAAAATGTCAAGGATAAGGCGGCTTTGGAGAAAGCCTTGAACGAGGCTGTTCGGCAGCACGGCGCCAACAGCTTTTACATGGTAAAACTCCCCGCCGAATTCTCCTCCATCCTGTTCCGTAGCGAATACGGCAGTCAGGAACCTTATCCCACCCTGGTAGAGGCGCTGAAAGGCAAGCAGACGGAGTTTACCGAGAAAAACATCAAGGGCACGTTAGTGGGCCTGTACTGCCCCAGCTATATGGGAGAACTCAACTCTGTCGGCTGGCATTTCCATTTCCTTTCGGCTGACAAAAAGAAGGGCGGACATATCCTG
>JAGBLH010000128.1 GCA_017635515.1 Selenomonas sp. | reverse complement strand
TGCTCATCAAGGATGTACTGCCGGCATCGGAACGTCTGCAGCACCTCAGGCAGAGGGCGGAGCGCTTGGGCTTGCCCTTGGAGCGACTTGAACTCAGGGGCGGCAGTTTGAGTTTCTGGGATATTTACCAGGAAGTGGATTTGGTGCTGGACACTTTCCCCTATCCCGGAGGTTATATGACAGCCCTGGCCTTGTATTTCGGCGTGCCGGTGGTTACCCTGCGAGGTGATAGCTACGGTTCACGGTTCGGCGCATCTATTCTGAAGGCGGCGGGCAGGGAAAAGTGGATTGCCGGGAGCGTGGAGGAATATGTGAAATCGGCGGTGGAACTGGTGAGAAAACCAGCCATGTTAAGACAAGAAAGGGAACTTTTGTTTAGGGACATTGCTGACTCGGCACTGCTGGATACGGCTTCTTATGTCAGACAGGTGGAGGAAGGATTTTTGCAGTTGTGGAAGAGTTGTAATTAAAAGACTTTAGGAAGGTGCATTTATGCAAGATATTTTGGAATTTCTCCCTGCGGGGGGATTGCGGCAACGGGCAGACATTCTCGCGGTTGATAGCAGCCGTTTGCTGCCGCGGCTGCGCGCTCTGTGTCCCTATGCGAAGATAACAGCTGTAACACGCTTGGAAGAGGTGCCTGAATTTCCCGCCCTGCAGAACCTTGATGTGGAGTGGCATATCCTTGACCATCGCCGGGAGCCTCTGCCTTTCGCGGAGGAATCCTTTGACTATGTGCTGGCAGAGGAAGCCTTGACCACCTGCTATGAACCTTACCTTGAACTGATGGCTCTGGGAAAGCTGGTGAAGGGCACAGGGGAGCTTTTCACCCGGTTCTACAATGTCCGCTATCGGGCGGTGCTGGAAGCCCTGCAAATGGGGGAATTCAGCTACCGGGCCGAGCACCTCTGGGCCAAGGCCGAGGTGGTGCGGCTGATGGACGATACTCTTTTCAAGGAAGTAGTTTTCACGCCCGGGGAGCAGGATGGGGAGAGCACTGAGGGAGAGTGGGAGGCCCTGGGCTTTGACAATTTCAGCCGGGATCTGGCCACGAGCCTTTGGTTGGTCAAGGCGGGGCGCTCCACTGCTGCCGTGGCAAATCTCAAGAGCTTCTATGGTGCCGAAGTGCGAAAAAAATTCTCCAGGCTGCTGCATAGGCTGGAATACGGGATAGAAGTTGAGGAAAGCCTTTTGGCACTGTCAGCCCTTTGCAAAGAGCAGCAGCTCTTCCAGGCGTATCTGGAAGATTTTATCGGCGAAGCATGTATTCATAAGAAAAAAGTTTTTTCTTTGCTGTCAGGCAGGAATTTTTTCAATAATCTATAATATACTCATGGAAACCCTATGAAATTAGAATCCGGAGGGGAGGTGCCAGTGAGAGGATTGGGGACAAATGTAAACCAGTTAGAATGGGGTGTATTGTATGGTAACTTTCCTTGTAGCTTTACTAGCACTGATACTAGGTTTTTTCATTTACGGCAAGATAGTGGATACTCTTTTCGGGCCTACGGACAAGCCCACTCCTGCCATAGTGCACAATGACGGCGTGGACTACATTCCGCTGCCCACTTGGAAGGTCTTTATGATCCAGCTCCTGAACATCGCAGGCCTTGGCCCTATCTTCGGTGCCTTGGGCGGTGCCATGTGGGGGCCTAGTGTTTATCTCTGGATTGTGTTCGGTACCATTTTCGCCGGCGGTGTCCATGACTACCTTTCGGGCATGATCTCACTGCGTGAGGACGGCAAGAGCATTTCCGAGGTGGTAGGCCATCACATGGGCGGTACCATGCTGATGATCATGCGCGTGTTCGCCGTGGTGCTGCTGGTGCTGGTGGGCACCGTGTTTGCAACGGGCCCTGCCGGGCTGCTCTCCAAGCTCACGGGCGTGGCTGTGACCTATGTGCTGCCCTGCGTGTTCTTCTATTACTTCCTGGCCACCCTCCTGCCGGTGGACAAAATCATTGCCCGCTTCTATCCGCTCTTCGGTGCCTGCCTGATTGTCATGGCCCTGGGCATCATGGTAGCCATGCTCTTGGGCGTGGGCGGCCATCATATGCCTGAGCTGACCCTGGAAAATCTGCATCCTCTGGGAGCTGAGAAAATGCCCATCTGGCCGCTGATGTTCATTACCGTGGCCTGCGGCGCTATTTCGGGCTTCCACTCCACCCAGTCCCCCATCATGTCCCGCTGCCTCAAGGACGAGCGTCTGGGCCGTCCCGTGTTCTACGGCGCCATGGTGGCTGAGGGCATCATCGCCCTGATCTGGGCTACGGCTGGCATCACCTTCTATGAGAGCACCGGTGGCTTGGCTGCAGCCATGAAGGCCGGCGGCGCCGGCACCGTGGTCTACGATATCTGCGTGGGCTTCATGGGCACCGGCCTGGGGGCAACCCTTGCCATGCTGGGTGTCATTGCCTGCCCCATCACCTCCGGCGATACGGCTTTCCGCAGCGCCCGCCTGACTTTGGCTGACTGGATTGGCATGGAGCAGAAGTTCCCTGCCAAGCGTCTCATGCTGGCTGTTCCCATTCTCGCCATCGGCGGCGTGCTCTCCCAAATGGACTTCAACATCATCTGGCGTTATTTCTCCTGGACCAACCAGACCCTGGCCATGATCGTCCTCTGGACTGGTGCCGTGTATCTCTACCGCACCAAGCCTGGCAGCAAGGCTTATCTCATGCCTGCCATTCCTGCCACCTTCATGGCAGCGGTGACCTGCACCTACATCCTGCAGGCTCCCGAGGGCTTCCAGCTGGCAACCTCCATCACCTACCCTGTAGGCATCGTGTTTGCAGTGGTCTGCGTGTTCCTGTTTGCCAAGTCTACTTTGATGAAGCAGTAAAGAGAAGTGATTGCTCAAAGGCCCAGCCATTTTCGGGTGGCTGGGCTTTTTACGAAACAGGGGGGATAATATGCGGAGCTTTATGGACAAGGATTTCCTGCTGCAGACGGAAACGGCCAAATCTCTCTATCACAGGTATGCGGAGTCTCTGCCTATCGTGGACTACCACAGCCACCTGTCTGCCAGGGAGATTGCCGAGGACAGGCAGTACAACAACCTCACGGAGGCCTGGCTGGATACTGACCCGTACAAGTGGCGGCTCATGCGCACGGCGGGCATCGAGGAAAGGTACATCACGGGCAAGGATACTGACCCCTATGAGCGCTTCCTGAAATTTGCCGAAATCCTGCCCAAGGCGGCAGGGAACCCGGTTTTCCACTGGTCACACATGGAACTGCGGAAGTTCTTCGGCTTCCAGGGCCTGCTGTCTGCCGAGACCGCCCAAAAAGTCTGGGATATGTGCAATGAGAAGCTGTCAGGGCCGGGCTTTTCTACCAGGGGCTTGCTTACCCAGGCGGGGGTGGAGGTGCTCTGCACCACCAACGACCCCACGGAGGATTTGAAATGGCACCAGAAACTTTCTGAGGATGTGGACTTCTCCATGCAGGTCGTGCCCACCATGCGCCTTGACTATGTGCTGCGCATCGAGCACCCCCAGTGGTGCAACTATATCCAGCACGAACTGGCTCCGGCGGCTGGCATGGAAGACATGGCCACTATGCAGGAGGTCAGGGAGGCTCTCAAGAAGCGCATCAACTACTTCGAGAAGCTGGGCTGCCGGGCGGCGGATATCGTGCTTGACCGCATGTACTACGCTGAGGCCGAGGAATATGAGCTGGATGATATCGTGGGCAGGACTTTGGGAGAGAGGGGCAACCCCGACAGCCATCAGGCCGAGAAGTTTAAGACGGCTGTCCTCTTGTTCCTGGCCAAAGAATGCACCAAGCGGGGCTGGGTCATGCAGATACGCTTCTCTGCCCTGCGCAGCGTGAATTCCAATCTGGCAGAAAAGCTGGGCATGGAGGCAGGCTGCGATGGCATGGGGGACTATAACTGCGCAGCGGTGCTGGCAGGTTTCCTGAATGATCTGGACAGGCGGTGCACCCTGCCGCGCATGATCATCTATTCCCTGAATCCCGGAGACCAGCCTGTGATAGGCTCCATCCTGGGAGCCTTCCAGGAGAGCGTGGAGAATCAGGAAGGGGGCGGCATCAGGGGCCGCCTGCAGCAGGGCACTGCCTGCTGGTTCAACGATGCCAAGCGGGGGCTGGAGCGCCAGCTCATCACCGTGAGTTCCCTGTCACTTCTGGGGGAGGATATCGGCATGCTGGCAGATGCCCGCACGCCTTTCTCCCTGTCCCGCCACGAATATTACCGTCGGATCCTCTGCAATTTCATCGGCAATATGGTGGAAAATGGGGAGTATCTGGCGGACAGCGGCAGGCTGGGGCTGATGGTCAGGGATATCTGCTACGGCAATGCCCTGCGCTATTTCGGCTTCAGGGTTTAAGTATTATAGCAAGAGAAAGGAGCAACAAATATGCCAAAGAAAAATAGCGAAGAAAAAGATACCAAAGGGGTAGAATCCAACGAGAAGGCCCTGAAATTCCAGTCCTTCCTGGTGGACAACAACATCAATGTCTTCAGCACGGAGTCCCTGGAAGACGAGTATGAGACAGTGCTCTTCCGCTCCCGCATCGAGGTGCGGGGCCAGATGCTGCCCATGGTCATCATCATCGACAAGAGCGTCTTCACCATCGTCCGCACCCAGATTGTCACGGGCATTGAAGGGGCTCGGGCAGAGAAGCTCAAAGGCTATCTGAATGATCTGAACCGCGAGTTCAAGATTTTCAAGTATTACCTGCGGGAGGACGGCAATGTCTACCTCGATATCTGCCTGCCCTTCGTGGACGAGAGCTTCGACAGCCAGATGGTGCAGCTGATGCTCTCCATCCTGGTGAAGCATCTTGAAGATGTCTACGGCGATGTCATGTCCTTTGTCTGGGCCAAGGAGGACAAGCCGGAGAAGAAAAAGAAGTAAGCTATGGTGTGAGCCTTCCCCACAGGGAAGGCTTGTTTTCTGTATACATGTCAGGCTGCCCGTGTATTTTTGAAAAAAATGCAGGAAAATCCACGGGAAGGGAGAATGATACCCATATCGGAATGATTCCTGGGAAGTGGAATCAGGAGCGCAAGCAGCATCTGCAGGGAGGTGAGGGGCGGCGGATGGCATGGAGTTCGAAGGATAAACAACTTGACGTACTGGAAGGCAGTTCAGAAGGAGGAATTCGAATGCGAATGAGAGATCTGCAGAAATTATTTTTGGCACTTGTTTTGGCGGTAGGCGTGGTGCTGGTGGGTTCGCCCACGGCAGATGCCAAGGAACTTGCCCTGGTCAACAAGACGGGAGAGAACATCATCGTGCTCAACTGCTCGCCTACGATCAGCACTTCGTGGTACAACGATGTGCTGGGAAATGACATCTGGCCCAATGGGACTACCATTACCTTGGATTTTGACCGCTGGGCCCTTTCCGATACTTGGGACTTCCAGGTGCATTACGCTGATGGTGGCTCCGAGGATTGGTATCAGGTCAATGTCCGCGATGTCAACACCATCATCCTCCATCCCAATGGCAGGAACGAATATCTCTAAGTGCTTTCCAATCTTTAACGACAGGAACGCCCCCTCAATCTGCGAGGGGGCGTTCCTGTCGTTGCTTATGATGCTTTTCGAAAAAAACCATAACACTTTCCCCTTTGGTAGGATATAAAGAACAGAAGGAAAACAGGAAGGCAGGCAAGCAGGAAAGATGAGGAGGGGAGAAATGAAGAGGACGAAAGATTCAAGGACTTCTGGGTCCGGGTCAGGAGAAGCTGCACTAGCAGCGGGCAGCTCAGAAAGCTGTGTCCCATCTGACATGAAAAATACATAAAGGCGCCGGGCAGAGAGAGGTATCTTCCCGGCGGTTTTTACGTTTCTGCGCCAGTATGAAGCAGCACTGCGGAGAGAATCCACAAAAAAGCAGGATTTTTTGCCAAGGAGAAGAAATATATTGCTGTTATACTTTTGTTATACTGTTATAACGAGGAAGAAGATGTCCCCCACCTCTGCAGGCAATGTCATTTAGTTAAGAAATGGAATAAATGTTTGTAAAAAAATATATTTTTTATAAAAATTGCTTGACAAGCAGGCAAAATTGTGTGGCGCGTTTTCTTACGAAAACGCGCCCTTGTAATTAGAAGTGGTGTCCAG
>JAGBLH010000127.1 GCA_017635515.1 Selenomonas sp. | reverse complement strand
TGCGGGCTACCCAGTCCTCACGGATGGGTTCCTTGCGGTAGTCGCCTTCAGCAAACTGACCCAGGCGGCGGGTCACAAAGGTGATGGGATCGGCAAAGCTCTGGGCCAGGCGCATGCTGATGAGCACCACCACTACCTCTACGATGATCAGCAAGATGACGGAAATCATGATCTGGCTGTTCAGCTTGCTCTGCATTTCATCGGCGTACTCGTTGGCCCTGGCATCGATGTAGTCGATGTAGGAGCCGGTGTCGATGACCCAGTCATAGGGCTGGAAATAGCCTACATAAGTGCGCTTGGGAGAATCGGTGCTCTCGCCGGGCTTGGGGAAGGAGTAGTTCACGAAGCCGCCGCCTGCGTCAGCAGCCTTGAACATTTCCTGCATGTACATGACGCCCTGGCTGTCCTTGCTTTGGGAACGATCCTTGCCTTCTACCTTGGCACCCTGGATGGGATGCACTACGCAGATGCCCGTGCGTCGCTCGTCCACGGAGAAGTAGCCCTTGCCATCGTCAAAGCGGGTGTTGCGAAGGACATCCATAGCCAGCCGCTTGGCCTCAGCCTCGGTGATGCGGCCTGCCTGCTGTTCCTTGTAAAGGCCCTCAACGGCGGAGATGATACCGTCGGTCTGCATCTTCAGCTCCCGGTCATACTGCTGGGCAAGCTGGGTCCGATAGGTTTCCACTTGCTCATTGTTGCTGCTGATCTGGGAGATGATGAAATAGAGGCCGACAACCAAGGTTGAGGCTGCGCTGAGCAGCACGAACAAAAAGGTCAGCCGGTCACGGACTGATTTGAAGTTCAACATAGCAATCCTCCTAAAAACAAACAAGAAACTTGCTGGTATATCTGACACTAATTCGTTTTCCGAGGGCAGAAATCCTTCACAAATATCTTAAAATTTAGCAAAAGGCAGGAATCCTGCGAATTTTACCTAGAGGCAAGCTTGTGGTATGATACAGTCGTGGAGGTGGATAAATGCTTTCCTGGAACAAGAAAAAAATCAAGGCCAGAGCGTTGTCCTTGATGGCTAAAGTACAGAGGGAGGTTGAAAGCAGGCTGGGCATCATTGTAGCCCTGTTCCTCTTGAACTGGTTTACCATTTGCTGGCTGAACCTGCACAAGTACGGTACTCAGCAGCTGGGGGTGCTGGCGGCGGACGGGGTGCTGGTGCTGGCAGGTGCCTTCCTGTATGTGGGGCTTTTGGGTCTCATTCCCGTGGGAAGAATCAGGCGGGGGCTTCTGGCCCTGTCCTTTTCCCTCTCGGCCCTCCTGGGGGGCCTGGAGTGCTTTGCCCTCTGGAACTATCAGGCCCAGATTGGAGCGGGCATCATCACGGCGGTGGCCCAGACCAATGGCAGGGAGGCGCAGGAGTTCTTTGCCCGCTATGTGGGGGTGACGGGGATGATACTGGCTGCAGCTTTTGCGGGCCTGGCCTATGGAAGCTGGCGGTATCTGAAATCCCTGAGCTGGAGCCGGCCTTCGGGACACTATCGCAGCCGCTTGCTTTTGGCCTTGCTTTTGGCAGGGGCGGGGGCAGGGGGCATCGTTTTCCATTATTACCATTCCTTCATCATCAACAACGACCTGGACATTCCTGCTGTGCGGGTGGGGCTGTCTTTGGATACGGCGGCCCAGAATATGCGTTCCTATGAGGAAATCGTCACCCAGGCCGCAGTGAATCCCGAGCTTACCCGCAATGACAGCGACATTCCCTATGTGGTCTTTATCCTGGGGGAGTCCACCAACCGCCGCCGTCTGCACCTGTATGGTTATCCCTTGGAGAACACGCCGAATCTGGATGATTTGGACAGCAAGGGAGAACTGGCGGTCTACCGCGAGGTCATCGCTCCGCAGGGAGCCACGGCGGCGGTGCTCAGGGAGCTTTTCACCTTTGCAGATGCGGAGCACACAGACACCTGGTACAAGTACAACAACCTCATTGACATTATGAAGGCGGCGGGTTATAAGACTTCCTGGCTCTCCAATCAGGAAAGTTCCGGCATCTGGGGCAATGTGAGCCAGTTCTATAGCCAGCGTAGCGATGTGAGCCGCTACACCCAGATAAGGGAGTCCCATGAGGAAAGCGGCAGGCTGGACGAGGAGCTGTTCCCCCTGGTGGATGAAGTGCTGGCACAGGCTCAGCCACAGCAGAAGCAGTTCATAGTGCTGCACCTGATGGGGGGTCACAGCCTCTACTATCTGCGCTTCCCCTACATCTTCACAAAATTCAAGGCGGAGGATATACCACCGCCCCAGGATGGGCTGTCCGAGGAAAAGCGCACGGAAATCGCCCAGTATGAAAATGCCTTGTTCTACAATGATTTTGTGGTCAGTTCCCTCATCGGCAAGTTCCGTGACAAGGATGCCCTGGTCATCTACCTGCCTGACCACGGGGAGGCGGTCTACGACCACGGCTACCGCAGCGGCCATGTGGAGGAGAATCCCACCCAGGAAATGCTGGAGGTGCCGCTTATTTTCTGGGGCTCCCCGGAGTTCCGCCAGAAGCATGGAGAGAAGTGGGCGGCTATTCAGGCGGCGGTGAACCGGCCTTATATGACCGATGATATGATTCATACCGTGATGGATATCCTGGGCCTTGAGACGCCGGAATATGACCCGAAAAAAAGCGTCATAAACCCCGCCTTCGATGCTGCCCGTCCCCGTATGGTGCAAGGCAGGGACTTTGATAAGGAGATTTTGGGGAAATGATCAAAGCTCAATAACCTGCGAAAACCTGTCCAGAATACTTGAGTCATGTGTAATCACCAGCAGCGTCTGATGCTGTTCGTGCGTCCTCTCCAAGAGGCCGTCCAGCAGCCGGGACGCTGTTTTTTTGTCCAGTCCTGCAGTGGGTTCATCCAAAATCAGCAGGGGGGCGGGTGAAGCCAGGGCCAGCGCCGTCAGCAGCCGGTTCCTTTCCCCGCCGGACAGGCGGCTGCCATCATAGCCTAGGGGGGTATCAAGGCCTTGGGGCAGACTGGCTGCCAGGCTGCCCAGCTGGGCGCATTCGAGGCAGGACTGCATATCTTCCTCACTTAAATCAGGGTGCAGATGGAGGAAGTTTTCCCTGATAGAACCGCTGAAAACAAAGCAACCTTGCAGATTACCCGCGACAGGGCAGGAGCATTCGATAGTTCCTTCCTCCGGCGGGTAAAGCCCCGTCAGCAGGTAGGCCAGGGTGGTCTTGCCCCTGCCGCTTTCACCTAAAAGGGCGGTGTGCTGTCCCGGTGCTATGGTCAGGGAGAAGTTTTCCAAAAGGGGCGTGCCTGGCTGATAGCCGAAGGAGAGCCGGTCAACCTTGAGTAAGGTCTCTATGCTTGTCTGAACAGGAATCCTTTCTCCTGCCGTCAAGGTTCCGCTTCCCTTGAAGTTTTCCAGTGCCTTGCCAGCTTCCTTCAACTGCTGCAGGGCGGGAAAAAGCCCCGCATAATCCTGGCTCAGGGTCAGCAATAGCAGCAGCCAGACTGCCAGATCTATTTCCGTCATGGCCTGGGGAACCTGGAGATAGAGCAGATAGAGTACCAGCAGGAAGCTGCTGTGCCTTATGAGTGCCATAATTAATTCCTGATAGTGACGCAATTTTTTCCTGTTCAGCTCTGCCTCCTGAAATCTTTCAGCGGCTTTGTCCAGCCGCGCCAGGGCAGGAGAGGCTGCACCAGCGGGAAGAAGTTCTTCCCTGCCTGCCAGCATTTCTATTATCTCCTGCCGATAGGCTGCCTGGGAGGGAAGTTTTTGCGAGGGGAAGGTCAGAGGCAGGAGGATGAGCAGCAGAAAAACCAGTGCCAGCGATGCTGAAGCCAAAGGGGAATAAGAACATAAGGCGGCGCAGAAGCAGAGAGTGAGGCAAAAGGCAAAGGACAGGGGCAGCAGGGCACGCACATAGGTATCACGCCAGAGGTCGCAGTCCTGCAGCAGCCGTTCCAGCCATACCCCTTGGGCCAGGGCCCCGGACTTCAAGGGCAAAGCCTTGGCCGCCCGCCTGTAGATATGCTGCTGCAGGCTGCTGTAGGCGGAGAAGGACAGGCTGTGGGCAAAGTATCTTTCCAGATAGCGGAACACCGCCCGGAAAATGCCGCAGGCTCTTACGCAAGTCACGCCCAGAGCCAGAGTGTAGAGGGGGGGCTGACGGGCGGCCCAGGCAATGAGCCAGGCTCCGGCTCCCATGAGGCCCAGCCCCATGAAGCCAGCCATGAGGCCCGCCAGCAGGGGAGGCAGCAGTTTTCTTTTTTCTATCTGTTTCAGCAATAATCCGATGGTTTCTGTCATGGCCTTTGCTCCTGTGGGAAGAGTTCTTCCCAGTCGATGATTCTTTCAGCCCAGTCCCTGAGAGCGGGGCGGTGGGAGACTACGATGACGGTGCGCTGCCAGCTGAAGGCGGTGAGGGCTTTCAGCACAGCCCTTTCCGCGTCCTGGTCCAGGCCGTTGGTAGGCTCGTCCAACAGCACCAGCGGCCTGTTTTGCAGGATGATTCGGGCAAGGCCCAGGCGTTTCCTCTCACCATGAGAAAGGCTGAGACCTCCTGCTCCCAGGGGAGTGTCAAGTCCTGCGGGAAGCTTATCAAACCATTTTTCCAGGGAGGCTAACCGCAAGGCCTGCCGCATCCGTTCTGTGGGCACTTCCTGGAACAGGCTCAGATTATCTGCCAAGGTGGCGGCGAAGATGTGGGGTTCCTGGGGCAGGTAGCTGATGATTTTCTGGCGGCTGACAGGTGCCAGCTTGTGCAGGTCTATGTCGCTTAGACACAGACTTCCTTCCCTGGGGAGCATCAGCCCTGCTGCAGCTTTCAGCAGGGTGCTCTTGCCGCAGCCGCTGGGGCCGGTGAG
>JAGBLH010000126.1 GCA_017635515.1 Selenomonas sp. | reverse complement strand
GATGTACAGATGTCTTACCTGAAAAACTATTTCGCATTTTCAGAAAAAAATTGACAGGGAGGGCTTCAGGCCTTATAATATAAGCATTCGGAGGCTTTTGCGCCTGGCAGGTGTTTTTCAGGCCTCTCCGTGGACATCATAAGGCCTTATGCTATGCGGCTTTGGGAACCTTAAATGTTGCTTTTTTAAACACGTGTCCACGCTAAATTTTGCCGTTTTCGGCGTTTCTGAGGTGTCTTTTTCAGGCGGACACTCTCAGCCCTTATAGGACGCGGCTCCATGAGCCGTGCAGTTGCAACAGTCCTAATGCCGCTTGCGGCATTGAAACTCCACAGCAGCCGAGGGGATGTCATAAGCGTCGTTGCAACAGTCCTAATGCCGCTTGCGGCATTGAAACAATAAGCCTCGTCAGCTTTCTGGATAAGGGTTAGCATTTGTTGCAACAGTCCTAATGCCGCTTGCGGCATTGAAACTTGTATGTTTCCATGGTGGTTACTATGTAGTTTTCGTTGCAACAGTCCTAATGCCGCTTGCGGCATTGAGTTTGCCTTGCCTTTTTGGCAGGGCTTATTTTTTTTGCCAACAATGCCGGATTTTATGACTGAAGGTGGTTCTATTCTATGGGGGAATCCTTAACGTGATTTTGAAAAAAATCGGGACATATATGCCGATTTTCTTCCTGGGGGCCGGTTTTAATCAGTGTAAGGGGGGATGAAATGTAAAGATGTTCTTTAGGAAAATTTTTTTGTATGGACCCTGTGAAATGGGCCAAGTAAGAAAGGAGCGATTATCTTCACTTTTATCAATCACACCAATCATCCCTCGTTCAAGTGGACGGAGGTACAGCGGCAGGCGGCTTCTGCCTGGGGCGAGATTTTGGATCTGCCCTTTCCCGATGTGTCGGCAGAGGCGAAGGAGGAGGAGGTATGCCGTATGGCCCGGGAACAGGCAGGATATATAGCCTCACTCCATCCGGCGGCGGTGCTCTGCCAGGGGGAATCCTGCTACACATACGCCCTGGTTGACCGTTTACTGAATCAAGGCATCAAGGTGCTGGCTGCCTGCAGCCGGCGCCGGGTGCGGGAGTACAGGACGGCAGACGGTCAATTGCATCGGGACTCTGTTTTTGAGTTCGTGGGGTTCAGGGAATACAGCAGAGCTATTAATATGGCAGGATAAATGGCTTGGGCGTCGAAAATTATCAGAGTAGGCATTTGTCTGGCCGATGGGCCGGAAAAGGAGTGGATCATCATGACGGATACCAGAAAAGTTTTTATATCTTCAGCGATGCTTGGCAAGGACAATCTTGCAAAGTACAGAAGTGATAATTTTGATTTGCAGGGCAAGGAATTCCGGTTTCCGATTTCTTATATGCTTGAGCAGAATGTGGAGCAGGGAGACAGGGTGCTGCTCATCACCAATGTGAAGCAGACGGAATATCCGCAACGCCATTATGAGGAACTGCAGGCAGAAGCTGGAGCTATCGCCAAGGCCCATGGGGCTGAAATAGAATTTGTCGAGGTCAAGGAGTATCTGGGCTATGACGGCGTGGCCTTAAGCTCTGTGTTCAAGCAGGTGGCGGATCTCATACAGGATGGTGACAGGCTGTATGCGGACCTTACCTTTGGGACGAAAGCCTTCACTTTCGCGGTGTTCATTGGCCTGGCGTATGCGGCCAAGGCAGGGCGTGATGTGGATATGGATACGCTGGTCTATGCGGAGATGTACCGCGGCGATGATGGCAAGCCTGCGTATTCAAAACTCATGGACATCACCAGCCTTTTCTACATAAACTCCATTGTCGGCGATGCCGTGCCGGGACAGAAAGAGGATTTGAATACGCTGCTGAGCATGTTTATCAGAGACTGAGGGCCTGAGACTATGCAGTGAAGGAGGGGGTTGTGTGGACTATATATCATCTAAATCTGCAGCAGAGTTGGAGGATCTGATAAGGCCGAAGGCTGAGCAGCTTATTGCGGAAAGCCTTAGAGATGATGAAAAGCAAAAGCTGGAATGGAAAGCCTTTGACATCCTGCGCAAGGAATTCTTGTGCAGGTATGCCCTTAAAAATGCAAATCTGGACAATAGCGGCACGGATAGGTCGGTCAGGGAGCGCTGGAGTGGCAGGGCAGCTATGCTGGCATGGAAAGAGGCACTTAAAGGGGTGTACGAAGGCTATAAAGATGAAAAAGGCCGCCTGCGCACTTTCGCGGAGATTTTTGAGTGGAAGTACAAACTGGCCTACAGGGAAGAAAAAGCCGAGCGTGTCATGGAAATCAACGGAGTGGAATACTCAAAGCTGCGCTTGCAAAATACAAAGCGTATGCTACGCTTACTGATGGGAGCTCGAGGCTGGGGGCGCAAGGAAATTGAGTCTTTGCTTGACGTTAACCTGCTGAACCAAAGGAAAATGGAGAATCTGCTGGGGAAGCTGGTGATGAAAGCCAGGGGCCTGGAGACCGAAGAAGAACTCGAAAAGCTGCTTGATTCGAGGCCAAAGGAAAAGAATAAAATGGAGCATCTGCTTGAACTTATGGATCTTAGCCAGGAGGAAGCAGACCGTTTTCAGCAGGTATATTATCCGGCTCGTGACTTGGCTTTGGATGCTGTCAAGGAGGATGAGGATGGTGATGCCATGGCTACAGCGGAAAGTGTTGTCTACGATGAGACGCAGAGCCGGAGAAGTGACAGCGGGATGGGGGCAGAGATGCTGGTCGCGGTGGTGGACAGGGCAGCGCAGATTGCCGGGAAGAGCAGGGGCAAGAGCGAGGAAATTTTACGTTATTGGGTGACGCTGCAGTTGGCAGAGAAGAAACTGTCCCGGGAGACGGAGCAGGCGCTGCAAGTTTATAAAGACCACGGCCTTGAGGCCTATCTGGCTGAGCGTGGGCTGGGACGTGATGACAGGGACTTGCAAAATATCTTGGCAGAGTTCCTTCATAAGACGCCGGAATCGGTACGCAAGGATTTGAAGTTCAGTGTAACGAACAGTTCCAGCAAGGTGCAGAAGCTGCTGTTTCAGGCGGCGACCGAGCTTAAGCGGGAGGGGAAATTGTAATGACCAGGAATATCATCATTTTTGTCATGAGTCCTTTTGGCCATAAGCCGGTGGAGCATGAATTCTCAGATGTGCAGGGCAGCTATCATGTAACCACCGTGCATACAAATGAGACTGCTATCCGGTACCTGTCACGGGAACTGCAGGAGGAGGGCGAGAAGCTGGACGCAGCGTATGCTTTTGTCTCGGACGAGGTACAGAAGGAGCACCTGGATAAATTCCGCCAGCTGTTCAAGCTGTTGCCAATTCAGGATGTGAGGCTGGACAGCAGTCGCCTGGATGCCGCTTTCCGCAGCGTTTCGGTGATGTTCGAGGCCATTCAGGATTTTTTGGTACAGTATCCTGAGGATACGGTGCGTGTGCATGTAGATATGACAGGCGGCCCGCGACATGCCTCCATGCTGATGTTGCCTTTGGTGCAGATGCTGCGCTATCGGGGTATCGAGGTGGGCCGGGTGCTTTACAGCAATATGGCGGCGCAGCCGCCCACCATCGAGGATGCTGGCGTCATGCTGGATGTGCTGTCGGTGGTGGGAGGCGTGACGGAGTTCACGGCTTTTGGCAATGTATCGCAGATCAGGTACTATTTCCAACAGCACAGGCATCATTCGGAGCGCCTGGATTGGCTGATCCAGAAGATGGAGAATCTGGCCGAGACCATCAAAATATGCGGCAGCTATGAGAGCCTGCAGAAGTCCCTGGGGCAGTTGCAGGCCACTATCAGGATTTATGAGGATGCCAATCTCAGGGAGGCGGGGGAGGAGGAGCGGTTCCTCAGCCAATTCCTGCCTCGCATTAAGGAGGAATATGCACCCATCATGCCCCATGAGGGCAGGCCCTCCCACCGTGCAGATATTATACGCTGGTGCGTGAACAAGGCTTTTCTGCAGCAGGCTTTGACGTATTTCACGGAGTGGATGCCCCAGGTGCTGATTGAGCAGGGATATTTGACGCTGATTGACCCGCAGATTCAGCCGGATTGCGAAAATAAGGGCAAGGACTGGTCTTATTGGGGTGTGTATCTCCTGCGCAGCTATGAACCGGGTGGTGAGGCTGTCCGTACTTTGGAAATGGATGAAAATAAATTCGGCTATGCCCAGATGCGCGAGCGTCTGAATCTATTCTTGGACGGCCCCATGAATCTCAGGGATTTGCAGGAATCTGCCCGGAGGCTGTGCCCCAAGTTGGCAGCATATATCGCTGAGGCAGTCAGGCTGATGGAGCAAAATACGAAATTCGAGGGCTTCCTGAAGGCTGTGCTGGCTCTGCCTCAGGATAATCCTGTCAGGTGCATCCTGGATAAGGCCAGGGGGATTGCGCCGTTGGACAGGTATATGCGTACCCGGTACGGCAAGGAGAAGGATTTGGTGCGGCTGTTGCTGAGTGCCATACGTCAGGTCAGGAAGGATTTTGTGGAGAATCTGTTTGAGCTGTATGTCCCGCCTCAGGAGGCTGTGCGTGCGGACAAGGCGGATAAAGTCGTCCAGAGGCGCGAAGTTTTCCGCCAACTGCTGGCGGATGGTCTTATCGGTACCAGTCTGCCGGAGGAAGCCCTGTTGGACTTCGTGGAGCGTTATAACCAGTATGTGGCAAGCTGGAGGAATATCCTGAGCCATGCGGCCTCGGAGCCTGCCACGGCGGAGAATAACCGCGAGATGGGTCAGTCCCTGCTGGCGGCGCTGGATGTATTGGAGAGAGCAGAAACGGCAGGAGCATGAAGCTGTGAAAAAGGAGGAGAGGCCATGCAGGTCAAGGCGATATTGTTTGATACGAGGTCTATACAGAAATATATTTTTTCCGGCAATATGCTGCGGACAAATATCGGAGCATCCTATTTGGTTGACCGTTTGTTTGAGGATTTGCTGGTGGGAAAGGTGCTGAAGCCCAAATTCCGGGAGGAGCTGGATGCCGAGTCCTGGCGAAAGGGCGCGGAATTCACGGCCTTGAGCGGCCAGTGCCAGGTAGCGCTGATTGGCGGCGGCAATGCGTTGCTGCTGTTTGCGGAGGAGGTGCCGGATACAGAGCTGCAAGACATCGTCACGGAGTTTACATCATTGGTGCTGACCGAGTGCCCCGGCCTGCGCACGGGGGCGGCCATTATGGGAGAGGGGGAGCTTATCGATACAGAGGAGGGCTTCCGGGAGTGCAACAAGCGTATGCATCAAAAGCTGAAGGCCTATCAGAACAGCATCTTTCCCCAGGTCAATGTGCCCTATACCGGCCTGACGCTGTCCTGCGATGTCAATGGGGAAGCGGCAAACCGCTATATGCAGGTCAGGGCAGAGCAGCGCTTCGTGTCCCAGGAGGTGGGCGCGAAGCTGGACGCAGTCGGGAGGGCAAACAAGCGGCTGCATGAGGATGAGGCCTTTGGTGATGTCATAGCGGACCGGTACGCATTCCCCATGGCCCTGGATGAACTGGGGCAGAAGGAGAGCGAAGACTATATCGCCATTGTCCATATAGACGGCAACAATATGGGCACCCAGTTCAGCGACTGCAGGACGCTGGCGGAAAATGCCCAAAAGTCTGTGGAGGTGTCCCGGAAGACCAAGCGGGCTTTCCGCCAACTGCTGCTGCATGTGACAGAGGGGTATGAAAGCTATCAGTCGTTCCTGCGCCTGGGAAGGGATGACAAAGGGCTGCGCTATCTGCCTTTGCGTCCACTCATTTTGGGAGGCGATGATGTGACTTTCGTTTGCGCAGCCGGAGTGGCAGTGGATTTCACCAGGACGTTCATGCAAGCCTTCAAGGCGGAGGGTATCGAGTCCTGTGCGGGCATTGTCTTCCTGCCGACTTCCTATCCTTTCTTCCGTGGCTATGAGCTGGCTGAGGAACTGTGCGGCGCGGCTAAAAAGCCCTCACGCAATAAGCCCGGCTGCTATCTGGATTTCCTGCGCCTGCACGGCGAGCAGGCTTCGAGTCTGGAGGATATACGGGCGCAGGAGTACAGTGGGCATCTTCTGCGCGAACTGCATTTCGGCCCTTACAGGGTGGACAGTGCCGAGGATTTCCGCAGCCTGGACAAGCTGCTGGCTTGCAGCCGGGGGCTGCAGGACGGGATGGCCAGGAACCGGATGAAGCGCCTGCGCAATGTATTGCAGCGTGATGAGCATGATATGCAGGAGTTCCTGCAGCAGCTGAAGCGCGCGGGAGGCAAGCTGCCGGGGAATATCCCCCTCTGGGAAGCTTTTGCCTGTGCGCTGCATGATGAGCATAAGAGGACACCTTATGCAGATGCAATTGAGCTGACGGAATTCCTGCCGGAGGAGGTGGCTGCTGATGAGTGAGAAGAAATATAGGATATATGTGCGGGCTGTGTCACCTGTCCACCTTAGCTCCGGCAAGGCGGATATTTCCCTGGATGCGGAAATCGTGCATGACGATACGGGACTGCCTCTTTTTCCTGCGAAGCGCCTGCGGGGGCTGCTCTATGAGAGTGCTATTGAAGTGGTCGAGATGGGGGAACTGTCTGGGCAGGCCATCCTGGACAGGCAGCTAGTGGAAGACTTGTTCCATCATCCGGGGAATTCAGGCACACGTCTTATCATGCACGATTTGGCTCTGCAGGGTGAGGACGGCAGCAGCTACGAGCAGATGCACAGGGAATGGGCGTGGCTGCAGCGGCGCTATCCCGGACTGCTGACACCGGCGGATGTGCTGGAGACTTACAGCAGCATACGCTACCAGACGGAAATTGACAAGGAAACAGGCACGGCGGCGGAACATTCTTTGCACAATATGCGCGTGCTGGATGAGGGTCAGGTCTTTACGGGGACATTGACCCTGGTCCTGGCGGAGGGGCGGGAGGATTTTCGCCCTTATGAGGAACTGCTGGCTGTGGCAATGGCCAATCTGCGCACAGCGGGGATGAAGCGCAATCGAGGTTTTGGCGTGCTGGAGTGCTCCATGGAGGGCCAGTCCGGTCTTTTGGAGGCTGCCTTGGCCGGGGAGGTGAAGTGATATGCAGGCAATGAAAATGGCTAAACTGACAGTGCGCACGGAAACACCTGTGGTGCTGGCTGCACAGCAGCACGCGGGGGTGATGACTGCCTCTCAGGAGTATTTCAGTGGCAGCCTGCTGCGCGGGGCGCTGGCGAGTCTGTATCTTCGCAGGAATCATTCGGAACATCCGGAGAAAGATGAGCTGTTCCGGCGTATGTTCCTGGGGGGGCTGCGCTTTGTGGATGCTTATCCGCAGACGGATAAGGGCACAGCTTTCCCGCTGCCCTTATCCCTGGTCAAGGATAAGATTACCAAGAAAGTGCGGGATATGCTTTATGATGAGTTCGCGCCGGGCTTCAAGTCCCTGAAGGGACTTGGCTTCAATCAGGGCGATGCCCTCTACATTGTGGCTGTGCATAAGGATGTGGCCCTGCATATGAGCCGCCGGTCCGTCAATGAGCGCATTTCGGGCAAGAGCGAGCAGGGCAATATCTATAATTATGAATCTCTGCGGGCGGGGCAGTACTTCGAGGGCAGCGTGATTGGCAGTGAGGATGATTTGAGATTGCTGCGGGAGAAGCTGTTCGCCGGAGGCGGGCTGACTGCTTATCTGGGGCGCTCACGCTATACGGAATATGGCAAGACAGAGCTGAGCCTGGGCGAGATTCAGGATATACCCGTGCCGGAGGCTGACGGGCAGGTGCTCGCCCTTCGCTGCCAGACTCCCCTGCTGCGGGCGGGCGGCCTGCTGACCGATGCCTGTGCCTTGCTGAGGGAGGTGGCTGCGGAGCTGAGTGCCGGAACAGGTCTGCCCCTCAGCCTTGAGGCGGATAAGATTTCTGCCGCGCAGGTGCAGCTTGATAATTTTGTCGGTGCCTGGCAGATGCGCCGTCCCCGGCAGAATGCGTTGCAAGCAGGCTCAGTCTTCATGCTGAGACTGGAGGAAGGCAACTGGAACGCTGAAAATTTGCAGAAGCTGGCACAGGCCCTGGCTGCAGGCTGCGGTGATCGCTGCGATGAGGGCTTCGGGCAGTTGCGTGCCTGGGCAAGATATGGTTTTGCCGAGCGGAAGGACTGCTTGCAGGGAGAGTTATATCCTGATCAGCTGTCTGTACAGGAAATCCGCACACCGGAAGTCCGCCGGCGGGCGGCCGGGATTGTCCTGCGGCATATCTCGCGGCAGATTCGGAGCCTGGCCTATGAGGACAGCCAGAGGCTGCAAGGCATAGAGGGAAAGACACATCTTTTCTCTGAGCTGGAGAGTCTTCTTGGCCCCAGGGAAGACCTGGAAGGGGCTAAGAAGCGTTTCCTGTATAATCTGCGAAACCGTACGGAAGGAAAGGAGCAATCCGTGCTGACCAAGGCCTTGAAATCTCCTGGTCTGCTCCTGTATGGCAGGAGCCTGGGGACAATTTTCGAGGATGACAGGAACATGCCTTATGTGGGCAGGGATTTGCTGGCAGAATTTGCCGATGGCAATGCGCAGGATTTTCTGAGAGAGATAGGCTTTTCTCTGGAGGAGCAGACCGGGGGTACAATATTCTATGATTACTGGCTGTGGTTCTTCCGTCATGCGCGCAAGCGTGCGGCACTCAGCAGGAAGGAGGGATGACGATGGCCAAGGAGAAAATGCCTCAGATTACGCATAAAATCAGTCTGACCGGGCGCCTGCAGTTGCTTTCCCCCCTGCTCATCGGCAGCGGGGAGACGCCGGCAGAGTTCCGGAGCGAGGTTGATAAGTTCGTGCTGCGCAATGGCAAGGAGCAGCCGCTGATTCCCGGCACATCCCTGGCGGGGGTGCTGAGGGAATGGCTGTATGCCTTCTATGCCAAGGAGCCGGCTATACCGGAGCAGCTTTGCGGCAAGATTGACAAAGGTAGGCAGGATGAAAACGGCCAATGGCACAGGGGCAGTAATACGGGCCTTCAGAGCGCCATGAACGTCATGGATGTCGTGCTGGAAAAGGCAGAAATAATCTATCGTGATGGTGTGGCCCTGGATACCTATACAGGCACGGCCATTGAAGGTGCCAAGTATGATTTCGAGGCTGTGGAGCGCGGTGCCGAGGGGCAGTTCTGTCTGCTGGCTACACTGCGTCGGGAGCAGGAAGCCCTGACTCCCCGGCTGCTCGCTGCCCTGGAAGAACTGGCAGAATACCTGGCCGGCGGTTTCGCTGTCGGGGCCTTGACAGCCAAGGGGTTCGGCCGGGTTCGTGTCAAGGATGTCCGCATGGTGACATATGATTTTCATGAGGCAGCAGATATCAGATGCTGGCTGCGTAGGGTGGACACAGAGCGTGTCTATGTGCCGCAGGGAAAGGAGGAGCCGCTGCCTGAGGACTTCGTGGTGGAGGCAGATTTTGCGCTGCGCACAGCGCTCCTGGTGCGTGATGGCAATACAGATGCCAAAGACGGTGAGAACAGCATAAGTGCCGTGCAGAAAAAGAGCAGGAATGATTACTGCCTGCCGGGTTCTTCGTTGAAGGGGGCGTTGCGCCATCGGGCAGAGCGCATCCTGCAGCAGCTCGGTAGGCCGGAGAAACTGCTGGAGCAGTTTATGGGCAGCAGCCGTGCCGGTGATAATCCATGCAAGAGCCGGTTCATCGTGCAGGAAACGTATTTTCGTGAGGGTGTCACGCCTGCAGCTCAGTCGCGCAACAGGATAGACCGCTTCACGAACGCGACTATCGAGCATATGCTGTTTACGACACAGCCGGTCTGGCAGCAGAGGCAGGACGAGAGAACCCTGCATATAAGTTTTTCGATTAAGGCGTGCAAGCCCTGGGAGGCGGGGCTGGCTCTGTTCCTGCTGCGTGACCTGTGGTTGGGTGACCTGGCCCTGGGCGGTGAACGCTCTATCGGGCGCGGCAGACTGGAGGGGCTGGGGGCTGTTATCCATTTCGAGGGCGGCGCCTGGCAGCTGGATAAGGAAGGCCGTGTCAGCGGCAAGCCGCAGCAGGAACTGGAAAGATTTGCACAAGCCTTGCAACAAGCAGGAGAGCAGGAGGAGGCCACGGTATGAGCCTTGTATTGGCACAAAAAAAATTGGAGAGACAGGAGGGGCAGACCAGCTTCCTCCCGGTGGAGTGCGGCCTCAGCCTGGAGGCTCTGGAGAAGGAGCTGGCCGGGCTGTCAGCTCCGGCCAAGGCCGTTATCTGGCAGCAGCATCGCCTGATTTTCGGCAGATGGGAGGAGGGCAAGCTCAGCCTGTCTGACGGAAGCCAGTTGGAAGCGGAGCTGATTCTGGAGCTGCGTGTATTCAATGAACAAGAGGAACTGCACCTGGTGAGGTCCGGAGAAAAGCTCACAGGCCGGTTGGCACGGGACGGCGCAGGGGAGCAGCAGTCTTATGTGGACAGTATTTCCCCTCTCTGGGGGGAGACCTCAGGGGAGGCTCCGGCAGGCTATGCCCGTCTGAAAGATGAGGACCGCCAGCTGGAACTTGTGGTACCTGTTTCGGAGCAGGGCAGCCGCTACGGGCTGGTGACCCGCAATTACATCATGGCCAGCCCCCTTACTTATCAGGCCGGCTATGGTGACTATCGGTATGTATCTATTACCGCAACCAGGGAGGTGAAGTGAGATGGCGAAAAAGAAAAAAGAAAAACAGGCATCCATTTCTTTTGAGGAACAGTTGCGTTTGAAGGCGGAAGCTCTTGGCCTGAAGGCGCCGGAAAACGTCCGGGAGCAGGAGGAGCCGAAAAAAGACTGGGAAGCTGAAAGAAAAAGACTGGAGCGCGAGCAAAAACAGCGTGCCGGACAGGCATGGCAGCAGGGCAGCAGGCGGCCAAATACGAAGCCAAGGCCCAGGCCCGGAGAAGGTGCAGTCCGGGCCAGGGAGGCTACGGCAGCGTATAATTTCGTAGCTCTGCCTAGGGAAATGCTTGTTTCAGAGCTGGAGCAGTGGAACCGGGCAGATGCTGAGGGAAGAAAATGCACCTGGGAATCCATGCCGGATCAGGAACGCCGGGCGCTCTATCGTGATTATTTGCTGCAAAAGGGCCATAACAGCGGTACCATCAAACTGGAAATCAAGACACTCACGCCTTGTTTCATCGGCATGCAGGCGCAGGGAGAGCGATTTTTCTCGCCGGTGGACAATGTACCGCTGCTGCCGGGCAGCTCACTGCGGGGCATGGTCAAGAATATCTTCAAGATTGTCACCCTTGGGGCCATGCGCCGTGATGAGGATTTCAATGATGTGCATCTGTATTTCCGCTGCCTGATGTCTACGGGCAGCACGCCGTGGAATGATGAGCTGTGCGATTACTATAAGGAGCGCATGAGCACACTTAACTCGGAGGGGAAGCAAGTCAAAAAATGCAAGGGCGGCTTTTTGGTGCGTAAAAAGGGAAAATATTTCATTTATGCAGTCGGCAGCCACTATGAGAAGATGGAAGAATGTTCGTATAAGCCGTGCAACGGCGGGGATTCCCGTGTTTGCTGGGATTATAAGCAAAAGCGTGCGTACATACTGACCGGTACAGGCTTTGGCAAGGGAAGCAAGACCAAGATTTTTTACCTGTCCAGTGATTGGCAGCATGAATACCCTGTGCCGGATAAGGTCATCAGGGAATATCAGGATGATAAGAACAGGGGTGGCGTAGACCTGCTGGATACAAAAAAGGGAAATGTGCTGCATAGGGTCGAGGACATAAGGAAGTTCACCGGCGACCGGGATACGGACTTCGAGACCCTGGCCCCGTGCTACTATACGACGGATGAGGAGGGCATGATTGACTCCTTTGGGCACGGCCGCTCTTATCGCATTCCTTACAAGAACACGGTAGGTGACCTGGTGCCGTCTGCCGTGCAGGAGCAGCAGCTTGACCTGGCGGACGCCGTCTTTGGCCGTAAGGCGTGCTGGGGCAGTCGTGTGACCTTTGATGATGCGAGGCTGGTAGAAGGTGGTCGGGAAATGGAGCCGCAATATCGCGTGCCGCTTATGCAGCCGAATCCGACATCTTTTCAGCTTTACCTGCATCAGACGAAGGGACAGTATCCTCATCACTGGGATGCAGCCAAGGAAATTAGAGGCTACAAGCTCTACTGGCACAAGGAAATAACCCATGAGTGGAAGGTCAGCAGCGATGAGACAAATATGAATCTGACCCATAAGATAGCTCCTCTTGCCAAGGATGCTGTCTTCAGCGGAGCTATCCACTTTCATGATTTGAGTGATGTGGAGCTGGGGGCACTTCTGCAGGTCTTCAATATAGCGCCGGAGAGGGAGATCGCCTTCAAGATTGGCCAGGGCAAATCCCTGGGGCTGGGCAGCATTAAGATCACGGCCAAACTGGAACTGGACAGGCTGGACAAATATAGAGCTTTGTTTGGCTCGGACGGCTGGCAGCCGTTGGGCAATCTGGCTGACCAGACGCCCTATCTGGCAGCCTTTGCCAAGGCCATGGCACCGCACAGCGACTCACACAGGCAAGTGATGAAAGAACTGACGGAGATGCTGGCCTGGGATAATCTCACCAGGCATAGCGATTGGAACCGGCGCATTGCCTCCATGAGCGGGAACGTGCAGGACGGCAGTGTAGATAGAAGGTTCAAATCACGTGCTCTGCTGCCCACGGTGGAAGAAGTTGTCAGATAAGGAGCAGGCTAAATGCAACATCATATCATACTGCTGTTCCTCAGTCCTGTCCGTGCGGGCAGGGACGGACTGGTGGCAAGTTTAGAGTGCACCGGCGTGGGGACTGTTATGCAGACCAATGAGTCAGCCGTGCGCTATCTGCAGAAAAGCAACCAGGTTGCGGGGCGGCTGGAAAAGATTTTTGTGATGGCATCCAGGGCTGTGCGTGAAACCGTCATCAAGGCAGGCAATGTGCCTGAGGGCATGACCACACTGGATTTCTTCAAATATCGTCTTGGGGATTGCCTGGACAGGCCTGAAAACTGTGTCGGTCCGGACACGCTCTGTCCCTATGATGAAGAAGCAGATACGTTTAAGGCCCAGGGCATGACGCTGGAAATGGCAGCTAAAATTCAAAGTTTTGTCAGCAGCTGCCCCGCCGGTGATGAGATTTTGCTGCATGTAGATTGCACCGGCGGTCCCAGGGATGCGAACATGATCATGATGTCTGTTGTTCGTCTGCTGGAATATGACAGACGCGTACATGTGGGGCAGATGCTTTATGCGAGGATGGACTACAGCCGGCAGCCCCCCACTATCGCAGTGCAGGAAATCGGGCCTATCTATCAGATGATGGAGGTGGTGGCCGGGGCAGAGGAGTTTGTGCGCTTCGGCAGCATAGAGGCTTTAACTGATTACTTTGCCGGGCAGGCTGTTTCATCGGCGCTGCAGCGTTTGCTGAGCGCAATGCGACATTTTGCTGATGAGGTCAAGCTGTGCCATCGTGGTTCCCTGAAACAGGCAGCAGACGAGTTGCAGGCTGCCTTGCAGGAATTCAATACCCCTGCCGTGGGAGAAGCAGAAGAATGTTTGAACGACCGGTTCCTTTTGCTTTTCAAGGGACGTATCCAGGAGGAATACAGGGAGTTTTTTTCCGGTCAAGGGAACGAACTGGCTCCTCTCAGCTGGTGCCTGTCTCGGGGATATTTGCAGCAGGCGCTGACACTCTACACGGAATGCGTGCCGGAATATTTGTCCGGCCGGGGCTATATAACGATGGATGAGAACCAGCGGTGCAAATACCTGCAGATGAGCAGGCAGTACAATGTTTTCGGCGGCGATAAGGAGGCACGCAATCTGGCGTATCTGGTATTTAACGTCTATCCCTATTTTTATCTTAGTGCGGAGAGACAGGCAGAGCGTGGCAATCAGCCCCTGAAACTGCTGCTGGACAGGCAGAGGAGCAGATATAAAGACAAGGAACGTGCCCATTATATAGAAGCTCTGCGTGAGACGGTCCTGAGCTTACTGAAGGGGCAGTGTACAGGCGCGGAGGCGCTGGCCATGCTGCGGGAGCGGACGGGCCGGCTGACCGCGTGCTATCAGGGCAGCTGGTGGCATTTGGAGGCAGCCTTTACCCTGTTGGAGGCTTTGCGGGCAGATGCATCTCCTTTGGAAGGTTCAGAGCCGCCTGAGGCACTGCAATATCTTGTTCGCTGCTATAAGCGCTGGCTCCGTTCTGAGCCGGGGAAGGACATGCAGAGTGACTGGGAGCAGCTGAATGGTCAGCAGCGACTGGCAAAATTGGGCAAGTTCATACGCCAGAGAAAACTGAGCAACGACGAATTGTTGCATGCTTTCGGCACTCTGCAAGTGGATATGTCGCTGCTCTTCAGGGAAACTGTGCTCAAGCAACACGATTTCAGCAGCACGATTGATGAGCAGACACTGATTGGTATTTATCAGCGCTACAAGGTCATCCAAAACGAGCGCAACCGCACAAACCATGCCAGGGAGACAGCTGACCGGGATGAGTTCGACAGCGCTTATGATCTCCTGCAGTTTATGCAGGCCGGAATCAGGGAGCTGCAGTCCTGTGATATTTAATGCATAAGTAAAAAACGCCCTGCCACCTTTGGACCCGCAAATATGGCAGGAGAGATTGAGAAACTGCTGTGATAAACGAGAAGCCCCCGGAAGGATTTTGTAATCCAGCCGGGGGCTTTTGTGATTTCAACGCGTGATGTGAATTTAGTCTTCGATAGCCGTTTCAAGGGCAATCTTAATCATGTCATTGAAGGTCGTCTGGCGTTCTTCTGCGCTACAGGATTCGCCGGTTACGAGGTGGTCGCTGACGGTGAAGAGAGCCAGTGCCTGTACATGGGCCTCAGCGGCCAGCGTGTAGAGGGCTGCTGCTTCCATTTCTGTAGCAAGAATGCCATATTTACGCAACTTGTCGTTGTCGATCTCATCATCATAGAAGCGGTCAACAGAGATGATATTGCCAACCCTT
>JAGBLH010000125.1 GCA_017635515.1 Selenomonas sp. | reverse complement strand
CCCTTCCTTTAATTGGAAGAAGTTCCTCCTGCTCCTGGCCATTCGGGTAACGACTGCCCTGCGGAAGCTTACCTGCAAGAGCAGGGTCACTGTGCTTGTCCTCGACGATTCAGTGCTGCGGCGTAACCGCAGCAAAGCCGTGGAACTCCTCGCAAAGGTGTATGACCATGTGTTTCATGAATTTGTTCGTGGCTTCAACCTCTTGGCACTAGGCTGGTCAGACGGCTTCAGCTTCATTCCTGTTTCCTTTGTGTTGCTTTCGTCGGCCAAGCTCAGGAATCGCTACCAGGAAGTCGACAAGGATATCGACCACCGCACCAACGGCTGGAAAGCCAGGATGGAAAGCATGATGCAAAAGCCGGAAGCAGCCTTGCGCATGGTAGAGTCTGCCCTTGCGGCAGGAATCCATGCCGACTATATACTGATGGACAGTTGGTTTACGACGGAACCTTTTGTCAAAAACCTTTCAGACCTGGGGCAGGATGTCATTGGCATGGTCAAGGACATGAAGCAGCGCTACTATTACAATGGGCGTTTGTACACCTTGGCACAACTGGCAAAAATCGCTATGGACAGGTGCAATACTCATCTTTACCGTTCCCTAATGGTAAGGACGAGGAAATATCATCTTCCTGTTCGCATTGTCTTTGTCAAGAACCGCAACAAAAAGAGCGAGCTGCTGTATATCCTGTCTACGGACAATGCGCTCTCAGAGGATGAGATAATTCGCATATATGGGATGCGCTGGAACATTGAAACCTTCTTCAAGGCAAGCAAGTCCCTTCTGAAGCTTGGCAGGGAGTTCCAGACCCGCAGCTATGACTCTGCTGTGGCACATACGGCAATTGTCTTTGCCCGCTATACATTTCTCGAATGGCTGCGCCGCCAGGAAAACGACCCCAAAACCTACGGAGGCCTGTTCTTTGCACTTTGCGAGGATGTGCAGGACATGGAACTTTCAGATGCACTCCGGTCACTTATGAGTCTCTTCATGGAAACCATCAATGGCTACGGAACTGAAGATACAGAAACCATAAAAAGCAAAGTGACCAATTGGATTGCCAGCCAGAGCAGATATATAAAGGGGTTGTTCCAGAATTTATGCTGGGAAAGTTGAGTAAAATAGTATAATGAAAATAAAAATATAGCTTCAGACATATTGCGGGGACTTGGAAAAGGAGGGGCTTGACAACTAAAACGTAAAAATATAATATACAAATATAATAAAGTTGATGACAGGAGGTAAAATACATGGATTTTATCAAAGAAGAGCACCGCATCCATATCCATGAAGTTAAGAGTGGCAAGTGGCAGATGCTGCTATGTTTCAGGCAGATATAGCAGCATTTTGTTTTGGCAAATTGATTGTAAAAATAAAATATATAAATAAACAGAGTTAGTCATATCATAGAAAGGCGGTTCTTAAAATGAAAAAGTATATCATTGTCGGCGGTGTGGCAGGCGGAGCAACTACAGCAGCCAGGTTGAGGCGGTTGGATGAAGAAGCTGAGATTGTCCTCATAGAGCGGGGAGAGGAGATATCCTTTGCCAACTGCGGCTTGCCCTATTATGTGGGTGGCAGCATTGAGGAGCGGGATAACCTGCTGCTGATGACACCCCAGCGGTTCCGCAATCTGTTCCGTGTAGATGTGCGCATCCATAGCGAAGTAGTTGGCGTAGATACCGAAGCCAGGAAAGTCCGGATAAAGGATGCTGAAGGGGAATATGAGGAAAGCTATGAGGCTCTGGTGCTGTCCCCCGGCGCCAAGGCTTTGCGCCCGCCTATCCCCGGCATTGACAATGAGAATATCCTGACTCTCAGGAATGTGCCGGATGCAGACAGGATCAAGGAAATGGCCCTTCGCTATGCAAAGGGGAAGGCTGTGGTCATTGGTGGCGGCTTTGTGGGCATCGAGGCAGCCGAGAATCTGCGGGAGCGGGGACTGGAGGTGACTTTGGTGGAAGCCGTTCCCCATATCCTGGCACCTTTTGATGAGGACATGGTTGTAATGGCGGAAGATGAGCTTAGAAAGCATGATGTGCAGCTGATACTGGGCAACGGGGTAAAGGAATTCTTCAGTCTTGACAATGACTGGCTGGAGGTCCGTCTGTCAGACGGAACCGCTCTGTCTGCCAATTTCGTGGTGCTGGCCATAGGCGTCCGTCCCGATACGGCTTTCCTATCTGGCAGCGGCATTGAACTGGGAGAGCGGGGGCATATCCTGGTCAATGAATATATGCAGACCAGCGCAGAGAATGTGTATGCCGTAGGGGATGCGGTGCTGACTTATGACAGCCAGACCGGCAAGGCTGGTGCCTTGGCTCTGGCGGGCCCTGCCAACCGCCAGGGACGATTGGCAGCGGACAATATTGCTGGCAAGAAACGCAAATATCAGGGCTTCATCGGCAGTTCTGTTCTCAAGGTCTTTGGGCTGATAGCCGCTTCTACAGGCAAGAATGAGCGGGCCTTGCAACGGGAGGGCCTGGTGTATGGCAAGGATTACCGCTTCACCATTACCTATCCAACTTCCCATGTCACCTATTATCCTGGGGCAGAGGTGTTTGCCCTGAAGGTGATTTTCAGTCTGTCAGACGGGAAGGTACTGGGAGCTCAGGCCATTGGCGGCAGCGGCGTGGACAAGTGCATTGATGTGCTGGCAACCGTGATCCGCATGGGAGGCAATATCGAAAATCTGATAGATTTGGAACTTTCCTATGCGCCGCCCTTTGGAGCAGCCAAGGCGCCTGCCAATATGGCTGGCTATTTGGCAGAGGATATCAGGGACGGCCTGACAGACCCTGTATTGCCTGGAGAGGTGGCACAGGAACTGGCCAATGGTGCCCAGGTAATAGATATGCGCACCAAAGAAATGTATGAGGCAGGACATATACAGGGAGCTATTCACATTCCCACGGAAAAACTGCGGGAGAAAGTTTCAGAGCTGGATAAGGAAAAGACCTATATTCTGGCCTGCAAGACCGGCCTCAACGGCTATTTCATGGAGCGCATGCTGAGGCAGAAAGGATATAAGGCCAGGGACCTCATGGGAGGCTGCAGCTATTATCGGACAGTAAAGGGCTGGAAAGAGTAAGAAATGTTACAGATATTTGGCAGGAAGATGATACGCACAGCTGAGGTCATCTATGTGGGGCACACTTCCATGGAAGTGGCGGTGAATGTAGAGGTTGAGGTGCTGGAAGCAGAGCAGGGGCCCCAGCATGCTCTGTCAGCTTATTTCACCATGGTGGCTTTGGACAGGAATGGCCGCCCCATGAATGTGCCGCCCCTGAAGCTGGAAAATGAAGAGGAGAAAATTGCCTTTGAGGCTGCCCGGCAGCGTCATGAACTCTATCACGAGAGAAAGAAGCAAAGGAAGGCGGCCAGGCAACAGAAAAACTAAACAAGGCAGTCTGGAAGGAGTGGCAGATGGTGGAAAAGACAGTCATAAAGGCAAAGGCCAAAAGACATGCAGTGGTAGACCGTGAGCACTGTGCAGCCTGCGGGGCTTGCGAGGCAGTTTGCCCCCGTGGAGCCATCGTTGTGTGGAAAGGCAGTTTTTCCGTGGTAAATGATGATCTCTGTGTAGGCTGCGGACGATGCAGCGCTGAATGTCCGGCTTCTGCCATTAGCATCGAGGTGAGAGCATGAAGCAGCATTGGTACAATTATTTGTGGATCTGGTCGGTCATATATTTTTCCTTGGGCTTTTTCAATATCCTCTTTGCCTGGCTGGGGCTGATCAGCTTTTTCCTGCCCTTGATTTTTGCCATAGGCTTTGGCAACAAGCATTTTTGCAACCGTTACTGCGACAGAGGGCAGCTGCTGAGGATGCTGGGCAGCCAGCAGGGCTTTTCCCGTAAGCGTGATATGCCGGATTGGCTGAAGAGCCGTGGCTTTCGCTATGGCTTCCTGATCTTTTTCCTGCTGATGTTTGCCAATGTGATTTATGCAACTTATCTGGTGGCAGGAGGAGCCAGGGATGTGGCGGAAGTGGTGACTCTTTTCTGGACTTTCGGTGTTCCCTGGGAATGGGCAGCCTCTACGGCAGCAAGCCCATGGGCCGTCCAGTTTGCCTATGGCTTTTACAGCCTGATGCTCACATCGGCCCTGCTGGGCATCATCACTATGCTCTTCTATAAGCCCCGTTCCTGGTGCGTATACTGTCCCATGGGCACCATGACCCAGCTGATATGCAAGGCGAAGGCTGGCCAAAAATGAGACAGACTTTCCCTTGCAATCATAGGAAAAAGGCTCCCGCAAATTACAAACGGGGGCCTTTTTGATAGATATTTTCATTTGAGTGACATTTGTCACATGATTTCTTCTGGCCTTGTATTAAAATGTGTTTATGAACAATTACTGAGGAGGGGAGAGACAGTGGAAAAACATTCGCTGGGAAGGATCAAGGAGGCTTATGAAGGTGTGGGGCGTTATGCTTGGGCTTATGACGGCATGATGGCCAACAAGAGCTTCTTTGGACGGTTGGCCATGCGCTGCCTTTGGGGGATTTCCGAAAAGAATTATCCTCGGTTCCTCCGGCTGGCCTTCGGGGGGATACCTGCAGGCTTTGGGGGACGGTTGCTGGAGGTGCCAGTGGGGACGGGAGTGCTGTCTTTGCCGGAGTACCAGAAGCTTCCTCAGGCTTCCGTCACCTGCCTTGACTATTCACAGGAAATGCTTTCTGCTGCCAGGGAACGGGCCGAGCAGATGGAGCTTGCACAGGTTTCCTTCTGCCAGGGTGATGTGGGCAACCTGCCCTTTGAGGACAAGAGCTTTGATCTGGTGCTGTCAGTCAATGGCTTCCATGTTTTTCCCAATAAGTCCAAGGCCTATATAGAGACCTGGCGAATGTTGAGGCGTGGCGGCATTTTCTGCGGGTGCATGTATGTGCGGGGAGAAAATCACATCACAGACCTCTTTGTCAGGCAATTCTGCCAGCGGCACGAACTTTTTTGCCCGCCTTATGAAACGGCGGAGAGCCTGAAAAGGAGACTGGAGGGCCTCTATGAGCAGGTGGAGCTGTCCCTGGTGGGTTCCTTCGCGGGTTTCGTCTGCCGAAAATGAGTGTCAGCCCATGCTGCAGATTTCCAATGGACAGTTTTCACAGTTTATTTCCTGCTTCAGGTAATCAATATCCTTGATAGTGAGGCGGCTGCCACGGGTTTCTATGACACCGTTGCGGCGCAGCTCGCTGAGCAGACGGTTGAGGCTTTCTCTGGTCATGCTGGAATAATTGGCCAATTCCTGATTTGTGAGGGTGATGGAAAGGGCAATGCCTGCTTCGGTTTTCTGGCCGTAGCTATTGGCCAGACGGATGAGGGTGGCGTAAAGGGCACCTTTTTTGCCGTAGAGGATAAGATCCCGGAGCCAGGCTTGATGCCTGCGCATGGTGAGGCTGGTGATCTTCAGCAGGTTCACGGCCAAGGCCGGGCGTTTTTCCAGATGTTTTTCCAGGACAGGAAGTTCTATGGCATAAACTTCGGAAGGGCATTGGGCGACGGCATCAAAAACGTAGGCGGGCTCTTCCTCGTAGAGGTGCAGCTCGCCTATGAGGCTGCCGTGAGTGGTCAGGCTGAAGGCTAGCAGACGTCCCTGACAGGAGTTTTTCATGAGGCAAATACGTCCCTTGCGGACGATATATAAGTGGGTGGAAGGGTCTTCTTCATGGAAGAGATACTGTCCATCGTGGAGTTCCTGGATAGATCCGGGGATTTCATAAAGTTGCCGGATGAGAAATTTCAAATGATTCACCTCGTTTTTCTTATGTATGTATATGCACATATTCTTGTCTGATGTCATTATTCCTTTTTGGAGCATGGCAGTGGTTGAAAAATCTGCTAGTAGTGGGTACTCTTATGTGATTTATTTATAAATTACTTCAAATAGGATAAATAATAATTATAACGATATCAAAAAGGGATATTTTACTTTATAGCTTGCTTGTGTAATAATAAAGATAAATCAAATATATGAATTAGTCAAATGGAAATATACTAGATTTATGACGGTAGCGAGGAGTGGATTGCTATGATGAAGAGATTTTTTGACCATGTAGAGAATTACACCCGTGACATTATGGAAGAGAATGCAGACAATCTCCAGATGTTTGAAATTCGTCCCGGCATTTACTCCAATGTTGACCCCGACAGGCTCCAGGACTGCCAGGTGGCAGATTTTGACCTGATCCGCTAAAGTTAAACAAAATAAATCCCACAAGGCACCGCCGTGTATCCTCAAAGGTACATGGCGGTGTTTTTGTTTGGATACAAGTCCTGCTCCTGGTGCGTGTGCTGCCCCCATGGGCACCATGAGCTGATTTCAAGGCAAAGGCTGGTTCGCAGTAAGAAAGCTAGCAGGTACTTGCAGGAAGATGCCATATTATTGGAGAATGATAGTGAGGTGATTGAGTCTGATTTTTACTTGGGGGAGGGATATGTATGGCAATTGGCAGCATGATAATGAAGATAAAGCCTGAGGCAGAGGAAAGCCTGCGCGTCAGCCTGGAGAAAATTCCGGGAGTCAGTGTGGAGGAAAAATCTCCTCAGGGAGATCTTATCCTGCTGGTGGAGGCAGATAATCTGGGAGAGTTGCACAAGCTCAGCCAGGAGATAGAAAAGGTTGAGGGAGTGCTGGGGCTTTATCCCAGCTATGTTACAACAGAAGATGAGAATGCTTGAAGTCTCCCTCCATAAGGGAGGCTTTTTTGATACTTTTTGTCAGGTGGTGACTGCTGCAACATCATGTCAGGGAAACATAAGGTAAAATTAAAAGATAAAGATTTGTTTGAATTATCGGAGAGAAGGAGGCTTGTATGGAAAGGAGGGCTTTTATCAAGATGGTATTTGGCGGCGGAATACTTGGCTTTCTCATGGGGGCGGGAAAAGCTGTTTCGGCTGATGAGGGGCTGATCAGGCCTCCGGGGGCGGAGCCTGAGGAACTGTTCCTGGGTACTTGTGCCCGCTGCGGCAAGTGCGCTGAAATCTGTCCCCGGGGCTGCATCAAGATTGCCCATGGGGAACAGGGAGTGGCCATCGGCACGCCCTATATCGTGCCGGTGGAGAACTATTGTGACCTTTGCCTGAAGTGCATCGATGTCTGTACGGCGGGAGCCTTGAAGCCCGTAGAGAAGGAAAAGGTGCGCATGGGGCTGGCCCAGATTGACAAGGATTTGTGCCTCGCCCGCAAGGGGGAGGACTGCCGGGTCTGCCACGCGGCCTGTCCTTTCTATGATAAGGCCATCAAGCTGGAGGATTACAAGTATCCCACGGTGGACCCGGACTACTGCACTGGTTGCGGCCGCTGCGAGAATGTCTGCATTGCCAGCCCTCAGAAGGCCGCCACCGTGAAGCCCAGAGGGGATTGAGCCATGATGAAAGTGAAGATCATACGGAAAATGGTGCAGGTGTTTTTCCTCGTCATCCTCCTGCTGCCTATCTGGTACACGGATCTCCTGTGGTATGGCACTTATATTTCGGCAGATCTTATGGGACTGGAGCTGACAGATCCACTGACGGCCTTGGAAATCACCCTGGCCAGCAAGAGCCTGTGGGGGCCGCTTTTGCTGTCGGCTTTGCCGCTGACTTTGGTGGCAGTATTGCTGGGGCGAGTTTTCTGCAGCTTCGTGTGTCCATTGAACTTCCTGCTGGAGCTTTTGCCGGTGGACAAGAAGAAGCCGCTGCAGGATAAGCGTTGGCCCTTGAGGGCATTGATATTGGTATTGTGCCTCTCACTGTTCCTCTCCATGCCGGTGTTCAACATTTTCTCCCCGGTCTTCGCCCTGATGCGCATGCTGCTGTTCGGGGCAGGGCTTGAGCTGTTGCTCTTGCTTCTAGTGGCGGGAGCAGGCCTGGTCTGGGGCAGGAAAATCTGGTGCCGCACCCTTTGCCCCTTGGGGGCCATCTATGGACTTCTTGGGATGAAGCGGCTGCTGAGAGTGGCGGTGGACGAGAGCAAGTGCACCCACTGTGGCAAGTGCGCCGCCGTGTGCAGCATGGGCACGGCCCCGGGCAGGGATTCCGTAGATGATAATATGTCGTGTACTAACTGCGGGGATTGCATTGACGGTTGCAAGGAGGGAGCGGTGAGTTTTACATTCAAGGGAAAAAACAAGTGATGATCATCTGTGCTGGCATCCCTCCGAGCAAAAGCATCTAAAGCCACGAGCCATGATGCTGCGCCTACGCCAGGAGCGTACAGGGCCATGGGGGAAACCCTGCGGCCTTCCGTGTTTGAAAAGGAGCCAAGAGCCAAGAAGGAGGGAGCAACATGAGTCTGGGAGACAAGCAAGTCAAGCTTAAGCACATTGCCATGGCAGGCATTGCCTGCATCGTGGCCTTCACGGCAGCCTATGGCATGATCGAGGCCACCAATCAGAATACCTTCTGCGGAGAGCAGTGCCATGAGATGGACCCCATGTACGTCACCTGGCAGCACTCCAACCACAAGAATGTGGACTGCGCCGACTGCCATGAGCAGCCTGGTTTTACGGGACTGGTGAAGTCCAAGATGAAGGGTACTCAGGAACTTATTCTCCATGTGACGGGCAATGTTCCCGATCCCATCAAGCTGCAGAACACCAATGAGGTGAACTGCTACAACTGCCATCAGGACAAGATCAAGGAAGCAGAGGTGGCCGGGCCCCGCAAGGATCCTCATACTGCCAAGCATTTTGAGAACGGCATGAACTGTGTCACCTGCCATACCGGCATTGTGCATAACGATGCCGCCAATTAGGTGCTGCCCAGCCGTGAGCGCTGCTACACCTGTCATCTTGATGCCATGGGTTCGCTTTGAGGGAGGGCCTGAACATGAAATTTTCAAGAAGAGATTTTTTGAAGGCTATCGCAGTTTCGGCCGCCATGCTGGCTGCCGGCTGCGGCAACAAGCGTGACACGCAGAAGGGCCCTGTGGAGCAGAAGGATGCGGAAAAGTGGGTCAAGGGCGTCTGCCGTTACTGCGGCACCGGCTGCGGCGTGCTGGCAGGCGTCACTGGCGGCAAGATCGTAGCCGTGAAGGGTGACCCGGATTGCGCCGTGAACAAGGGGCGTCTCTGCGTCAAGGGCATTCTGCTGCCCAAAATCATGGATACCAAGGACAGGGCGAAGAAGCCCCTGATAAGGAAGGATGGCAAGCTGGTGGAGGCCAGCTGGGATGAGGCCATGAACCTCATCGTGGAGAAGTTCAAGGAATCCATCGAGAAATACGGCCCGGACTCTGTGGGCTTCTATGGCTCCGGCCAGACCTTTGCCGAGGAAACCTATGCCATGCAGAAAATTTTCCGGGCTGGCATTGGTACCAACAATGTGGAGGGCAATCCCCGCACCTGTATGGCCAGCGCCGTGGCGGGCTTTGTCACCACCTACGGGGCTGATGAGCCCATGGGCACCTATGCGGATATCGAGGCGGCGGATACCTTCTTCCTCATTGGCTCCAACTCTGCCGAGGCTCACCCGGTGTTGTTCTCCCGCATTGTGGACAGGAAGAACAGCGACCCCAATGTGAAGATCATCGTGGCAGATCCCCGCAAGACCCGCACGGCAGACATTGCGGACTATTACCTGCCCTTCATTCCCAGCCGGGATCTGGCCATGATGAACGCCATGGCCCAGGTCATTGTGGAGGAAGGGCTGACAGACGAGAAGTTCATCGCTGACCATACGGAGTTCATGAAAGGGGCCAGCGACAAGCTAACATACGAGGAGTACAAGGCCTTCCTGCAGGATTATACCCCGGAGAAAGTGGAGGCAGCCTGCGGCATACCTGCCGCAACCATCCGCGAGGTGGCCAGGCTCTTTGCTGACCCCAAGCGCAATACCATGTCCATGTGGTGCATGGGCTTCAACCAGCGTACCCGTGGCGTGTGGGCCAACAATCTGGTACACAACCTGCATCTCCTGACGGGCAAGATCTGCAGGCCTGGCAATACGCCCTTCTCCCTGACGGGGCAGCCCAGCGCCTGCGGCAGCGTCCGCGAGACCGGCGGCCTTTCCCACATCCTGCCCGCCCATCGCTTTGTAGCCAATGAGAAGCATAGGAACGAGCTGGAGGAAATCTGGGGCGTGCCCAAGGGAACCATGCCCTCTAAGCCCGGTTACCACACTCTGGAGATGTTCAAGGCTGCTGTCACTGGCGACCTCAAGTGCCTCTGGGTCATGACCACCAACCCGGGCCAGTCCCTGCCCAACCTCAATTACTACCGCCCCGGCATGGAGAAGGTCTTCCTGGTGGTGTCGGAGGCCTATCATCCTACCCGCACCTCGGAATTGGCGGATGTGGTGCTGCCTGCCGCCCTCTGGATGGAAAAGGAAGGTGTCTATGGTAACGGCGAGCGCCGCACCAACCATATCGCCAAGGCCGTGGAGCCTCCCGGCGAGGCCAGGTCTGATTTGGAGACCATCATCGACTTTGGCAAGCGCATGGGCTTTGAGAAGCTGGTGCCCTTCAAGACCCCGGAGGAGGTCTGGGCGGAATACCAGAAGTGCCAGGCCGGTACGGATATGCAGATGGCTTCCTACAGGCGCCTGCGTGAAGGGCACGGTTTCACCTGGCCTGTGGCACCGGACCCCGACAGTTCCCCTGAGACATATATCCGCTATGCGGAGGGCTATGACCCCTATGTGAAGGAGGGGGAGGGCATCAAGTTCTATTGTCGCAAGAACAACAGGGCTGTCATCTATGCAAGGCCCCAGATTGACGCACAGGAAATGCCGGATGCAGAATATCCCTTCTTCCTCACCACGGGCCGCATGCTGGAGCATTGGCATACTGCCACTATGACAGGCAACGTGCCGGAGCTGAAGAATGCTGCTCCTGAGATGTATGTTGAAGTCAACGAAGAGGATGCCAAGCGCCTGGGCATCAATGAGGGCGATCTGGTGAACATTACCTCCCGCCGGGCTACCTGCAAGTTCAAGGCCAAGATCAACGGCCGCGGCAAGCCCATGCCGGGGCTGGTGTACGTCTCCTTCCACGACCCGGAAGACGACCGCCTGATTAACAAGGTACTGCTGGATGCTTTTGATCCCGGCTCCAAGCAGCCTGAGTACAAGGTCTGCGCTGTGCAGATTGCCAAGGCATAAAATTTATAGCAAGGGGCTGCTGCACGTTTTTCATTACGTGCAGCAGCCCCGTTTTGCTATACACCAGAAGAGGGGGGTTCACAAAGTGTGGAGAATATAAATAATAACAGGATTCATTTTATCTAAGGAGGAATGCGCTTTGCGGTTTGATAACAGTGAGGGTATTCTTACCATACTCAACTTTCCCACCACGAAAATAAGGCTAATCTCTTGAAAATACTTGCATCGTATAGGATATAAAGCCTTTCTTGACAACAAAATAGCACCTGTTCTTGGTATAATGGAATCAGCTACAACCCAAATACCAGAAAGGTGCTGACTCCATGTTATACCAAAACTATTCTTTTGAACAGTCCCAAAATCAGAT
>JAGBLH010000124.1 GCA_017635515.1 Selenomonas sp. | reverse complement strand
GTGCTGGTGGCGTACTGGTTCAAGCACGAGGCGGAGCGAATCAAGAAACGGATTAAGGTCAGGGAGATAAAGACCAGTCAGGATATTGCTGACTGGAACGCAGGTAAGATTCCCGTGGCTCTTATTCATCCAGCCTCCGCTGGACATGGACTGAACCTGCAGGATGGCGGTTCCATCCTCATCTGGTTCAGCATGACTTGGAGCCTTGAACTATACCAGCAGACCAATGCCCGGCTTTATCGTCAAGGGCAGAAGGACACCGTCAGCATAATCCACATCATCACCGAAGGCACCATTGATGAAGATGTTATGAAGGCACTGGAGCGGAAGGACAGGACGCAAACAGCCTTGATTGATGCAGTTAAAGCAAAATTGGGAGGGTGACGGATGTATCAGCGGAAGCGTTATGAAGATCTGGCAAACGCCATAATCATCCAGGCGGTAAAGGACTACCGTTTCTCGTGGAAAAAGAGTAAGAGCGGGCAGGCAGAGCGTCAGCAGATTCAGAAGTTCTTCCGCTCCCGGCTCTTTGCCAACATCACCAAAGTCAATCCCGAATATCTGATAAACAAACTGGAGGCTGAGCATAAATGACAGCGAAAGAATATTTGAAGCGGGCATGGAACGTTGACCAGAGAATCAACAGCAAGCTCTATCAGTTGGATTCCCTCAAGGATATGGCTACCAAGGCCACATCAACCTTGGGCACAGAGCCTGTGAGCGGAACAAGGAATGTACAGCGCATGGCAGACACCATCGACAATATCGTTGCCCTTGAGAATGAAATCAACGATGATATAGACCGTTTGGTGGATTTGAAGAGGGATGTCATTAAGACCATAAGCAAGGTTCAGGACACCAACTGTCTGACCTTGCTGGAGCTTAGATACCTCAGCTTCAAGTCATGGGATGATATTGCAGCGGAGATGAACTATACATCCCGCTGGGTGCATATCATGCACTCCAAAGCATTGGCGGCAGTAGAAAAAATCCTGGCAGAAAGAGTTCACTAAAATTCACTATAATTCCTACCCCAAAGTGCTAAAATGATAGCATGAAAGAAAAATCGAGAATGACCTCCAACGGGAGCAATCCCCGCGGAGGTTTTTTAATGCCCAAAACCAGAGGTGAAACCAATGCCCATGAAACCAAAGCGGTCATGCAGATACCAAGGCTGCCCAAAGCTGACCGACCACAAGAGCGGCTACTGCGAAGACCACCGCAAGCTGATGCAGAACCACTACGAGCACTTTGCCCGTGGCTACGACCATCACAAACGCTACGATGAGCGGTGGAGAAGGATTCGGAACAGGTACATCAGCCGCCATCCTCTTTGCGAGATATGCCAGAGCAAAGGACGGTACAAAGCGGCACAGCTTGTTCACCACATCCTGTCCTTGGCAGAAGGTGGCACTCATGACGAAAGCAATCTGCAAAGCCTGTGCATCGGCTGCCATGAGAAGATTCACAAGCGGAACCGCAGGGTAGACTGAGGGGGCAGGGGGCGGTCGAAATCTCTACGGGAGGACAGATGTCCGTCCGGCACCTGCCCTCGTGCGAAAAAATCACTTTTCAAACAGGGGAATAGGGCGGCAGCCACATGATGGTCTTATCTCCCGTGCTGACAGGCATAAAAGTGGCCTATGGAAGACAGAATTCCTTTGAAAAACCGCCGATTTTGTTTGAAAAACGTTTGAAAAAATCAAGAAATCAAAGGCCGAAGGGAGTGATGAAGATGGCCAAAGATGGAACAAACCGGGGCGGTGCCAGAGCCGGAGCAGGCCGCAAGAAAAAGGCACTGGCTGACAAAATCAGCGAGGGCAAGACAGCCAAGGTGACGGTGCTGCCAACGGCCAATCTTCAAGGCATGGAAATGCCCGCTCCCAAGGAGTACCTGAAAGCACCCCAGAAGAACGGGCAGGAAAATTACGCTGTGGAGATTTACGAAAAGACCTGGAACTGGCTGAACCAGAAAGGCTGTGCTGAACTGGTTAGCCCGGAGCTTATTGAGCATTACGCCATGAGCGTGTCCCGCTGGATTCAATGCCAGGACGCTATCTCCAATTATGGATTCCTGGCCAAGCATCCAACCACAGGGGCTGCTATCGTATCTCCTTATGTGAATATCGGCCTGCAGTACATGAAGCAGGTCAACCAGCTCTGGTATCAGATTTACCAGGTGGTGAAGGAAAACTGCTCGGAGGGCTACAGCGGAGCCAATCCGCAGGATGATGTGATGGAACGGCTGCTCCGTTCACGAAAAGGATAAAGAAAGCGAGAACCAATGGAGGCTCTCGCTTTTGTCGTTCTATGGGAAAACTATCTGAAATAGTTTTCTGCGGGGAAGATGTGTTTTCCTGCCTGGTTTGGACTTTATTTTTGGGAGGTGTATTTCTTGGGGAAAACGACTACAGATATGCAGCTTGTCAGTATCGATAAGCTGGTGCCATACGTCAACAATGCCCGGACGCATTCGCCGGAGCAGATAACGAAACTCCGCTCATCGCTGAGGGAGTTCGGTTTTGTAAATCCTGTAATCATCGACAGGGACTTCAATGTCATAGCCGGTCATGGAAGGTTGATGGCTGCGAAGGAGGAGCATATTACCGAAGTGCCGTGCGTCTTTGTAGACTATCTCACCGAGGCACAGAAGAAGGCATATATCCTTGCCGACAACCGTTACGCCATGGACGCTGGCTGGGATGAGGATATGCTCCGTGTCGAGATTGAAGCCTTGCAGGGGATGGACTTTGACCTTGGGCTGACAGGCTTTGATGAGAAGGAACTGGCTGACCTGTTCGCCACCGATGATGAACCGGAAGAAGATGACTTTGACGAAGACACAGCCCTGCAGGCAGAGCCTTTCGTGAAGAAGGGTGACTTGTGGCTGCTGGGCAAGCATAGATTGCTTTGCGGTGACTCAACGAAACCAGATGATGTGGATTTACTCATGGATGGCAAGCAGGCAAATGTGTGCATTACTGACCCGCCTTATGCTTGCAATTACACAGGCGGTACTGGCATGAAGATTATGAACGACAACCTCAAGGGCGAGGAATTTTATTCTTTCCTGCTGGCAGCGTTTAAGAATGCTTATGCACACCTTGCTGATGGGGCAGCGATTTACATATTCCATTCCGATGCCGAGAAGGTTAATTTCTTCAATGCCACAGTGGCGGCGGGCTTTCACTATTCCACTACCTGCATTTGGGTGAAGAACGCTCTGGTGATAGGGCGTATGGATTATCAGATGAGGCATGAGCCGATTATCTATGCGTTCAAGGATACAGCCAAGCATAAATTCTATGGCGACCGCAAGCAGACCACGATTTGGGAGTTCGACAAGCCCAACAAATCGAAGCTGCATCCGACCACCAAGCCACTGCCTTTGATAGCCTATCCAATGAAGAATTCATCGCAGGTAAACGGCATAGTGCTAGACCTGTTTGGTGGCAGCGGTTCAACGCTTATGGCTGCAGAACAGCTTGACCGCATGGCTTACCTTATGGAGCTTGACCCGGTGTATGCTTCGGCCATTGTGAGAAGGTTTGTTGCTTATCAAGGCAACACGGACAACGCAAGAGTCATTCGTGATGGTAAGGAACTGGTCGGCTCTAAAGTTTATACCCCCAGCGAGGAAGATATGGCTATTAAAGAAGCCAATGTTAATGATGCCCAAAAGGGACGAAGGAAAGGATGATGTGGTCGTGTCCAATGTCAGTTTTACATTCTCAGATGATGGGAAAATAGCGTATGGGCATCTTCCTGATGGTATCGTCTTTCAAATCGATACATCCGAAATGCATAAAATTGAAGGTGTAAGTTTCTATCGGAATTATAGGGATTTGACAGGTAAAATCCTTTATGTGATTGATCGGCATGGAAAACATCTTCACCGTTATTTGATTGATGCTCCTAAAGGCTATGAAATTGATCATATAAATTTGGATACGATGGATAACAGGCTTTGTAATTTACGAATTTGTACACACCAACAGAATCAATGCAACCAGCCATTACAGAGAAATAATACTTCTGGTGTCACAGGAGTTCGTTTCCACAGAGCAAGGAATAAATTTCAGGCACGAATCAAAGTATGCCAGCATAGCATACATTTGGGCTATTACATGACTTTTGAAGAGGCCGTTCAAGCTAGAAATGTTGGCATGAAATGTATGTTTGGTGAATTTGGTCGATACAATGATGTTGCACCTGCACCTAAATGGATAAGAGAAGATGTTATAAATCGCTGCAAACGATTCGTAGATTTATCTATCTGCGAGTCGTTTGTTTCTTTTGTAAGAAAAAGTGCGTAGTAGAGGAGGACTGACTTATGCGTGTATTTCTGAACCCTGGCCATGCACCTTGTGGTTGCCCTGACCCTGGTGCTGTCAACAGCGGTACTGGTCTTAGAGAATGTGATGTAGTCAAGAACATCGCCGACCTGGTAGAGAAGTATCTAACCAAGGCCGGCGTTTCTGTTTCCGGCAATTTGCAGTCGGATGATTTGTTTGAGGTTGTCAGCTCATCGAATAACCTTGATGCAGATGTGTTTGTATCAATCCATTGCAATGCTTTTAACGGCGTGGCCAATGGCACAGAGGTGTGGCATTACCATACCAGCAAATACGGCAAGCAGCTGGCAAAGTGCATCCAGCGTCAAATTGTGGATGCGCTGGGCACGGCAGACCGTGGCGTTAAGGGTGCTGTGCCAGGGAAGAATGGTCTGTATGTATTATCCAATACAGATGCCGTATCGGTGCTGGTGGAGACGGCCTTTATCGACCATGTAGATGATGAAGTTCTGCTCCGCACCAAACAGGATGAGTTTGCCCGTGCAATTGCCAGAGGAATTACGGACTTTGAACAGGAGACTTTGAACCGATGACAGAGCAGAAAAAACTGACCTTGGGCAGTCTCTTCGATGGCAGCGGAGGTTTTCCGCTGGGAGGAATCCTGGCGGGAATAGAACCGAAGTGGGCATCAGAGGTGGAGCCGTTTCCCATCCGGGTGACCACCAAGCGGCTGCCCATGGTCAAACATTATGGAGACATCAATCAGATACACGGTGGCAAGGTTGAGACGGTGGATATCATCACCTTCGGTTCTCCTTGTACCGATATGAGCATTGCCGGCAAGAGGGCAGGGCTGGATGGAAAGCAGTCCTGCCTTTTCTATGAGGCGGTGCGTGTAATCAAAGAAATGAGGGAGGCTACAAATGGCAGATATCCAAGATTCATCGTGTGGGAAAATGTCACCGGGGCCTTTTCCAGCAGCGGAGGGAGGGACTTCCAATCCGTCCTCACGGAAATCGTGCGCATCAAAGAACCGCAGGCTCCCACGGTGCCTATGCTTGAAAAAACTGGCTGGCCTTATGCCGACATTCTCATGGGAGATGGATGGAGCCTTGCGTACCGTGTTATGGACGCGCAAGGTTGGGGAGTTCCACAAAGGCGGCGCAGAATCTACCTTGTCGCAGATTTTGCAGGCGGTTGTGCATCCAAAATATTATTTGACACCGAAAGCCTGCTCGGGGATTCTGCATCGTGCTT
>JAGBLH010000123.1 GCA_017635515.1 Selenomonas sp. | reverse complement strand
GCACCACCTTGCCAAGGTGGGGGTCGCGAGTTCGAGCCTCGTTTTCCGCTCCATTGAAGTCACAGCCGGTGCAGATGCATCGGCTTTTCTGTTGCCGAAAGAGCCTCCCTGAAGGAGAAGAGATATTTTCTATAAAAAATATCAAAATAGGGGTTGACGCTGGATAATACCTGTGCTATTATAATACTTGTCGCTGATGAGCGGCGAAGTAAGGGCCTATAGCTCAGTTGGTTAGAGCAACCGGCTCATAACCGGTCGGTCCTTGGTTCGAGTCCAAGTGGGCCCACCCAAAACTTCATATCATTACTGCAATATGACTCAGTAGCTCAGCTGGATTAGAGTATTTGACTACGAATCAAAGGGTCGGGGGTTCGAGTCCCTCCTGGGTCACCATTGTGGGTAGGTGCCCGAGTGGTTAAAGGGAGCAGACTGTAAATCTGCCGCCTCACGGCTACGATGGTTCGAATCCATCCCTGCCCACCACCTTGAAATCCAAGCGTCGCGCAAGCGGCGCTTTTCTCGTATACTGAGGAAAACAGCACTGAAAAAAAGGAACCTTTGGCCGAGGTTCCTTTTTTTCAGTGCTGTTATTTTCAAGCTGTCAAGGCACTTGCCTTCAAGGAAGTTTTTTCCACCATCAAGGCTCTGGTGGCGTTGAGCACGGCGATGACTGTCACGCCTACGTCGGCGAAGATGGCGCCCCACATACCGGAGAGGCCCAGGGCGCCCAGCAGCAGGAACATCAGTTTGATGCCTATGGCACCCCAAGTGTTTTCCCTGACGATGGCCAGGGTGCGGCGGGAGTGCCTGATGGCCTGGGCTATTTTCAGCGGGTCATCGTCCATGAGCACTACATCTGCTGCCTCGATGGCAGCATCGGAGCCAAGGGCGCCCATGGCAATGCCGATGTCGGCCCGGGAGAGGACTGGGGCATCGTTGATGCCATCCCCTGCAAAGGCTACCTTGCCTTTGCTCTCTGTTTTTCGCTCGAGGATGTTTTCAATCTGTGTTACCTTGTCAGCGGGGAGCAGTTCGCTATAAACCCTGCTGATGCCTAATTCGCCTGCAACTTTATCCGCGACGGCTTTGCTGTCACCGGTGAGCATGACGGTTTCCCTGATGCCGCTGCAGTGGAGGGCCTGGATGGCTTCCTTGGCAGTGGCTTTGAGCACATCGGAGATAACGACATGGCCCTCATATTCTCCGTCAAGGGCGAGGTGAAGCGTGGTGCCTGTGAGATGGTGGCTGCATTCGTGCCAGCTGGCACCGATGGCTGCCATGAGCTTGCTGTTGCCCAGATGCACGGTATGGCCATTGACCTGAGCCTTGATGCCCTGCCCGGCAATCTCCTGGATGGCTTCCACCTGGCAGTCGTCTGCCTCATGGGGATAGGCGGCCCGCAGGGAGGCGGCGATGGGGTGCTTGGAGTAGCGTTCCACATGGGCGGCCAGATGCAATAGCTCCTGCCTGTCCAGCGTTTGGGGGTGGACGGCGGTGACTTCAAAGACACCTCTGGTCAGGGTGCCGGTCTTGTCAAAGACTACCGTATCCACTTCGGCAAGGGCTTCAAGGTAGTTGGAGCCCTTCACCAAGACCCCTGTCCGGCTGGCGCCGCCCAGCCCTGCAAAGAAGGTCAGGGGTATGCTGATGACCAGGGCGCAGGGGCAGGAAATGACGAGGAATACCAAGGCGCGGTAGAGCCAGGTGCCCCAGTTGGCCACTTCGCCAAGGCCCAAGTTCGCCAGCGGGGGGAGAAGAGCCAGAACTGCGGCGGCGCTGACCACGGCGGGGGTATAGATCCTGGCAAAGCGGGTGATGAAGGCCTCGGACTTGGACTTGCGGGAACTGGCTTCGCTGACCAGCTCCAGAATCTTAGAGGCGGTGGATTCATCGAATTCCTTGGTGGTGCGGATCTTGAGCAGGCCCGTGAGATTGACGGAGCCGGAGACGACTTCCTCTCCTTCGCTGACTTCCCTGGGCAGGCTTTCGCCGGTCAGGGCGGCGGTGTTGAGAGTTGACCTGCCGGCGGCGATTACGCCGTCCAGGGGAATCTTCTCTCCCGGCTGCACCACGATGAGGCTGCCCACCTCCACCTCGTCCGGGTCAACCTGCACCAGCTGCCCGTCTGCGCCTTCGATATTGGCATAGTCCGGGCGGATGTCCATCAGGGCGGTGATATCCCGGCGGCTCTTGCTGACGGCGCAGCTCTGGAAAAGCTCGCCAATCTGGTAGAAGAGCATCACTGCGATGCCCTCCGTGTAGTCCCCGTCCTCATAGATGGCCAGCGCCATGGCACCAAGGGTGGCAATGGCCATGAGGAGGTTCTCGTCCAGCGGCTGGCGGTTCACGATGCCTTTCCACGCCTTGCAGAGCACATCATAGCCTACTATCAAGTAAGGTATGGCATAGGCCAGGAAGCGGGGCAGGCCCGTGAGGGGCAGCCAGGCGATGATGAGCAGCAGGAGGGCGGCGGCAATGATGCGCTGCAGGTTCGTGCGCTGTTTCTTGCTCAGTCCTTCCAGCCATTTCATAAGAAGACCTCGCAGTCATCCTCTACTTTCTTGCAGTTTTCCCTGACCTTGAGCATGACTTCGCTAGGGTAAGCACCTTCTTCGAACTCCACCTTCATCCTCAGCATCATGAAGTTCACGGAAGCATCCTTCACCCCCTCGGTCTTTTTGGCGGCCTGTTCCATCTTGTCCGCACAGTTGGCACAGTCTACTTCAATCTTATAGGTTTTTTTCATGGCTGAAGACCCCTTTCATAAACAAACGATATAACATATGAATAACTGTTCATTTGTTATTATTATAACGCGCGGAAGAACCATTTGGCAAGCAGAATTTGCCTCTCTGCTACCTAGTACCTGCTCTCAAGACAAGGGCCTCCTTTTTTGTTATAATGTTAAATACGTTTGAGAGGCGGCGGTCTTTTTCGCGTGCTTCTAAAAGAAGAAAAGGAGAAGAATATGGATTCACATAGAATAACTCCCCTGACAGAGGGGGGGCTCTTGGCGGCGCTGACGGTGGTGATTGCTATCGCCTCTGTCTACCTGCCCCTGGTGGGGCCTTTCATCGCCCTGCTCTGGCCCCTGCCTCTGGCGGTGCTGGTGCTCCGGCACGGCATGCGGCAGGGGATCATGGCCATGCTGGTGGCCGGGGCGGCTCTGGCTATGCTCATTGAGCCGGTCATCGCTCTGCGGCTGGTGGCAGCCTTCGGGCCCCTGGGGCTGATGCTGGGCTTTGGCTATCGGAAGGGGTATGCCGGGGTGAAGCTTTTCCCCTTGGTCTTTCTCGCCGCCATGCTGGGTGAGATGGCTGTCCTGGGGCTGATTTTTGCCATCTTCGGCACGAACCCCTTTGCCATGCTTATGGACGGATTGAAGTCGGCTTTTGATACCACCTTCACCTTTTACGAGCAGGCAGGCATGTCTGCCGAGGAGATTGCGGCGGGGCGTTCCCAGATTGACACGGGCCTCCTGCTCATGTCCCAGCTGGGTCCCTTGCTGATCATCTTGTTGGGCCTTCTGGATGCCGCCGTGGCCTTTTTCTTCGGCGGCAAGATCATCAGCCGTCTGGGCCATGAGGTGCCCCAGCAGCCGCCCTTCGCTGACTGGCGGCTGCCCAAGGCCTTTGCCTACCTCTTCGGCTTTGCCATGGTGGGCCTTTACTGGGGCGGCACCCGGCAGATTGACTGGCTCTATCAGGCCTCCCTCAATGCCGATATGCTGGCCCTCTTTGCAGGGCTTATCCAAGGCCTGGCCCTCATGGCCACGGTGATGAACAAGTTCAAGGTCAGGGGCTTCTGGCGGTGGCTCTTTTACCTGCTGATTCTCGTCAATGGCCTCTTTGCCCAGATTCTGGCTTTCACGGGGCTTTTTGACATGGTCTTTGACTACAGGCGGAGATTCAGCCGCCACAATGGGGATTGAAAACTTGGGAGGTGATGGTCATGCCGCGCAATCTGTCGGCCTGGATGGATTTGACAGTTCATCTGGTGGTGATGCTGGCATTGATTTCGGTGCTTTATTTCTATAACGAATATATAGCTGCCGGGGCAGCGGTGCTGTGGCTCTGCCTGGCTTCTTTTGCCAGGGAGCGCTGTGCCGACCGCTCCCGCCGTTTTGAGATTTACTTCAAGAATGTGCTCCGCAACCTGGGACTGATGCTGAACTATGCGGTGGAGGGCCTGCCCCAGGCCATTCTCATTGTCAATGAGGAGGGCCGCGTGCAGTGGACGAATTCCCGGGTCAAGGAGCTGGTGGGCTCTGCCGTGGAGCAGGATACGGATATGTCCGATGTCTGGCCGGGGCTTATCGTGAAGCCGGTCTGGGGCACTGAGGGCGAGTATGTCTTCATGCACGAGGACAGGTACTTCCAGGTTTTCCACGAACCTATCAAGTCTCCTCTGGCGGGACAGCAGCCCCTCATGGCTCTCTATGTGCAGGATGTGTCGGGCTTCGAGCATCTGAGAAATGAGTATATGCGCAGCCGCACTGTGCTCTGCTTCATCCAGATTGACAACTATGATGAAGTGGTGCAGCGGCAGACGGAGGCGGAGCGCACGGCGCTGCTCCTGGCCGTCAACCAGCAGCTGGATAACTGGACCAAGGCTCATGGCGGCTTCATGCGCCGTGTGGCGGAGGATCGCTACATTGTGCTGCTGGAGCGCGAGGGCCTGGACATGGCCATGGGGGAGAAGTTCGAGGTGCTGGACAAGGTGCGCCAGCTCACCAATACCAACCGCCTGCCCGTGACCCTTTCCATGGGCATTGCCGTGGCGGACAGCCAGACCATGGGGGATTTGGGCAGCCAGGCCCAGGCGGGCCTGGATCTGGCTCTGGGCCGCGGCGGCGATCAGGTGGCGGTGAATATCGGTGGCAAGACCCAGTTCTTCGGGGGCCGGGCCAAGGCCGTGGAGAAGCATACCCGCGTCAAGGCCAGGGTGGTGGCCCATGCCCTCAGGGAAATCATGGAAGGCTCGGAGGAAATCTATGTCATGGGCCACCATAACGAGGATTTCGACTGCTTCGGTGCTGCCATGGGCGTGGCTAAGATGGCGCGCCAGCTGAAAAAGACCGTGCACATCGTGCTGTCGGATATGAATGACGGCATCGACAAGTTCGCTGACCTCCTGCATGGCAAGGAGGAGTACGAGAACCTTTTCGTGCGGGCGGAAGACCTCACGGATGCTGTGAACCCCAATCCGCTGGTGATTGTGGTGGATACCCATATCCCCCATCTGGTGGCCTGTCCTGAGCTTTTGGACATGACCAATCAGGTGGTGGTAATCGACCATCACCGACGCAGCGAGCATTTTATCAAGAATCCGCTTCTCGTCTACATCGAGCCAGCCTCCAGTTCCACTTCCGAACTGGTGACGGAGCTTCTGATGTACTTCGAGGACAATATGCTGCTCTCCCGTCTGGATGCCACGGCTCTTTATTCGGGCATCGTGGTGGACACCAAGAACTTTGCTGTGCAGACGGGGGTGCGAACCTTTGATGCGGCGGCGTATCTCCGGCGCAGCGGGGCTGACCCGGTCATGGTGCGGCACCTTTTCCGCACGGACTATGAGACTACCGTGGCCCTGGCGGAGGTCAAGGCCCGCTCCAAGCTCTATCCCGGAGGCTTCATCGTCAGCTCCAATCCCAAGCTCTGCCAGAATGGTTCGGTCATCGCCGCCCAGGCGGCGGATTCCTTCCTGCGGGTGGAGGGGGTGCGCATGAGCATCGTGGCTTTCCAACTGGACGAGAACACCGTGGGCCTTTCCGCCCGCTCCACCGGCGAGCTCAACGTGCAGGTCATCATGGAGTTCTTCGGCGGTGGCGGCCACCAGAATGTGGCAGGGGCCCAGGTGAAGGGCGAGAAGCTGGAGGAGATTCTGTCAAGAGTCGTAGATGTAAGTCAAGATTATATAAAGGAGTATGATTCCAATGAAAGTGATACTGAGTCAGGACGTAAAGAAGCTGGGCAAAAAGGGTGACATCGTGGAGGTGCAGGAAGGCTACGGCCGCAATTTCCTGCTGCCACGCAAGCTGGCGGTTCTGGCCACCGCCCAGAGCATGAATGTGGCCAAGCAGCAGGCCGGCTCCAAGGCCCGCAAGGAGGCCATGGCTTCTGATGAAGCCAAACTCATGGCTTCCCAGCTGGAAAAGGTGGAGGTCACCATTCCTGTGCGCATCGGCGAGGGGGGCAAGCTCTTCGGCAGTGTCACGGGCAAGGATGTGTCCGAGGCCCTGAAGAAGCAGAATATCGACATTGACAAGAAAAAAATCTCCATCAAGGATACCATCACGGGTACAGGCGTCTATGAGGCAGTCATCAAGGTCCATCCTGCCATCACCAGCACCGTGAAGGTCAACATTGTGGCTGAGTGAGACCATGAGTTTTCTCTACGATATATTCAAGAAATTTGCCGGTGGGCAGCCCAAGGAAAGTCAGGCTGCCTCGCCGGCTTTTCCCGCTCTCACGGACCTTGACCGGGAAATAAATGCCGTCTATGCCCTACTGGTGGACCTCTGGACCACGGAGCGGCTGGTGGTGCAGGCAGGGAAGATGGATGCCCTGCAGCTGATGCGCTCCGATGACCCCGGCGAGCGGGTGCTGGCCCTGCAGCGCATCCTGGAGCAGAATCCGCTGGCTGGCCCTGCCCCCAAGGGCAAGAATATCAGCAAGGTGCTGGCTGTGCTGGAGGAGCGGGTAGCCGATATGGTAGCCCGCAAGAGCGTGGAAGACATGATCGAGAAGAAAGTCTCGGAGAAGCTGGAGCAGGACCATGCTGACTATGTGGAGGATATCCGCCGCCAGGTCATCAAAGAGGAAAAGCCAGGCATTGAAAGCCCCCACGACAAGGCCAAGCGGGAGGAACTGGAGAAGCTGGAGCAGGTGCATCTGACCCAGTCGGTGATGGAGCTTCTGCGGCCCCAGTCCTTCGAGGAAATCGTGGGACAGGAACGGGCTGTGAAATCTCTCATGGCCAAGCTCAGCTCTCCCTATCCCCAGCACCTGATTCTTTATGGCCCTCCCGGCGTGGGCAAGACCACGGCGGCCAGGCTGGTGCTGGAGGCCGCCAAGAAAAAGGAGAGCTCGCCCTTCAACGAGGAGGCGCCCTTCGTGGAAACGGATGGCACCACCTTGCGCTGGGACCCGCGGGATATCACCAACCCGCTTCTGGGCTCCGTCCATGACCCCATCTATCAGGGCGCGTCCAAGACTCTGGCTGATGCCGGGGTGCCTGAGCCGAAACCGGGCCTCGTCACCGATGCTCACGGCGGCATCCTCTTCATCGACGAAATCGGCGAGATGGACGAAATGCTCCAGAACAAGCTGCTGAAGGTGCTGGAGGACAAGCGGGCCTTCTTCGAGTCTGCCTACTACGACCCGGAGGACCCCCATGTGCCGCCCTATATCAGGAAGCTCTTTGAGGAAGGGGCGCCTGCGGACTTCGTGCTGATTGGTGCCACCACTCGCGATGCTGCCCATATCAACCCGGCCCTGCGCTCCCGTTGCGCCGAGATTTACTTCGAGCCGCTGACACCGAAGCATATTGTGCAGATTGTGGAGAATGCGGCCAAAAAGCTGGGGGCAGATCTGCCGGAGGAACTGGCTTCCCTGATTTCCGAGTACACCATCGAGGGCCGCAAGGCCATCAACATCCTGGCTGATGCCTACAGCCTGGCACTGGAGCGTACGGGAGCAGCCAAAGGGGAGCCCGTTGCCATCACCAAAGAGGATATCTACGAGGTGGCCCAGGTCAGCCGCCTTTATCAGTTCGTCACCAAGAAGGCCTCCGGCAAGGCTGTCAAGGGCCATATCTTTGGCCTGGGCGTGTCGGGCTTCCTCGGCTCTGTCATCGAGATTGAGGCCGTGGCTTTCCCTGCCCATGAGAAGGGCAAGGGGACGGTGCGGTTCAATGAGACCGCTGGCTCCATGGCCAAGGACTCCGTGTTCAACGCTGCTTCTGTGTTGCGGAAGGTCACGGGAGAGGATCTGCACGATTATGATGTGCATATCAATGTGATTGGCGGCGGCAATATTGACGGACCCTCGGCAGGCACGGCCATCCTTGCCGTATTGGTCAGTGCCGTCACTGGCAGGAAAATTCGTCAGGATGTGGCGGTGACCGGGGAGATTTCGCTGGCAGGCCGGGTGCGGCCCGTGGGCGGCGTGTTCGAGAAGGCCTATGGGGCCAAGCAGGCGGGCATCAAGACCATGGTGATTCCCAAGGAGAATGCCAAGGATATTCCCGAGGAGCACCTCGGGCTCTTGATACACCCTGTGGAGACGGCTGAGGAGGCCTTCGAGTTGATTTTTGCACCTGAGCAGCAGTAGCCTGCGGCCTACTTTTTCTCTGATGCAGAGAAAAAGTAGCAAAAAGAGACTGTGAACCTGGATCGCTTCACGCGAGTCCAAAGGTTCGCGGGAGCGGCCCATCCTTGGGCCGCCGTGGTTCGATAATATAAGTAAAGCAAGGAGGAGCGCATGGCAGAGAATCGTATGCCGCCCCAGAATATTGAGGCTGAGAAGGCTGTGCTGGGAGCCATGCTCATAAAAAAAGATGCCATTATAGAAGTGCAGGAAATCCTTAGGCCGGAGGACTTTTACCGTGAGGCGCACAAGGTGGCCTATGAGGCCATGCTGAAGCTCACGGATAGTGAGGAGGCCGTGGATATCGTCACCCTCACCGAGGAACTCCGCAAGGAGGAACAGCTGGAGAGGGTAGGAGGCGTGCGCTTTGTCACGGACATTGCCAACACCGTGCCCACGGCAGCCAATATTTCCTACCATGCTAAGATCGTCAAGGAAAAGGCCGAGCTGCGCCGCCTGATTGACGCGGCTACGGCGATAGCTGCGGCGGCCTATGAGGATACGGACGAAGTCGCCAACATCATGGACGAGGCAGAAAAGCGCATCCTCGCCGTGGCGGCGGGGCAGAGCAATGACGGCTTCGAGCCCATGAAGGCCATCCTACTCCGTACCTTTGATCGCATCAATGACCTCTATGAGTCTAAGGGCAATATCACAGGCATTTCTACAGGCTTCAAGGATCTTGACCATATCACCAGCGGCCTCCAGCCCTCGGACTTGGTGTTGGTGGCGGCCCGTCCTTCCATGGGCAAGACTGCCTTCACCCTGAATATGGCCAGCTATATCGGCCTGCACAACCTGGGCACCGTGGCCTTCTTCTCGCTGGAAATGAGCAAGGAGCAGCTCATGCAGCGCATGCTCTGCTCCGAGGGCGGCATCGACGCCCAGCGTCTTCGCACGGGGCAACTGGAGGACGAGGAGTGGACGCGGCTGGTGGAAACCGCCAACCGCCTCAATAGTGCTCCTATCTACATCGACGATACTGCAGGCATCACGGTGATGGAAATGCGCTCCAAGGCTCGCCGCCTGAAAGCCGAGCATGGCCTGTCCGTCATCTTCATCGACTATCTGCAGCTCATGCAGGGCCGTGCTTCCAAGAACAGCGACAACCGCCAGCAGGAAATCTCCGAGATTTCCCGCTCCCTGAAGGCGCTGGCCAGGGAGCTCAGCGTCCCTGTCATCGCTCTCTCCCAGCTCTCCCGTTCCGTGGAGAACCGCCAGGTCAAGCGCCCCATGCTCTCCGACCTGCGCGAATCCGGCTCTTTGGAGCAGGACGCGGATATCGTCATGTTCCTCTACCGTGAGGACTACTACGACAAGGACACGGAAGCCAAGAACATCACCGAGGTCATCATCGCCAAGCACCGCAATGGCCCCGTGGATACCATCAAACTGTTCTTCCAGAAGGAATTCACCAAGTTCAGGGATTTGCTGATTGAGTGAGGTAGAAAAAGCAGTGGATAAAGAGGAAATCATGAAGGCCTGGCTGGCAAAGCCTGACCATACCCAGATTGAAAACAAGGATTTTTCTGTGGCAGATGCTCTGGACAGGCTGCGGCCTGCAGCTGCGGCAGTGCCCAAGGAAGCCCAGCTTAACGATGGTACCAGGATCTACCAGGCTGCCATCAAGATTGATGAAGAGAAGCGGGCAAGGGCCGGGGAAACAGGCCCCCTGGGCCGCAAGCGCCGCATTGCCTTTGTGGCTTACAATGCCGATATGTGGGATGCCCTGGCTACCGTCCATGAGGAAGCACTCAAGGATCCTGAGGCTGAAGTGCATACCATCGTGGTGCCCTGGTATCAGAAGGATGATGAGGGCAATCTCACGGTGAAGCATGATGAGAGCAGCAAGTTCCCCAAGAATATCCAGCTCACCCCCTGGGAGCAGTATGACTACAGGCAGATAAGGCCGGATGTGGTTTTCTGCCACAACCCCTATGACAATTTCAACAAGATAGCCGTCATCCAACCGCAGTTCTTCATCAAATACATGCGTCCCCATGTGAGGACTCTGGTATACGTGCCTTACTTTGTTTCCCTGAATGGTTGGGTGCCAAAGAACAGGCTGATGTCATCGGGGATGGACCATGCGGATCTCGTCCCTATGGAAAATGACCGCATCAGGAATCAGTATTTGGAGGTTTATCGCAAGTTTGGCGAGGATAATAATTGCTGGGCTGAGATGGAGCCGGGGCAGTCTAAGTTCATGGTCCTGGGCTCGCCAAAGTTTGACCGGGTGAAATTCCCAACGGCTGAGGACTTGGCGATGCCCGAAGAGTGGAAGAGCGTGCTGCTGGATGCCAATGGTCAGAAAAAGCCCACCGTCTTCTACAACATCAGCGTTCAGACCTTCTTTGATAAGCCGGAGAAAATCCTGAACAAGATTGAGGCGGTGCTGAATATCTTCAAGGTCAGGCATGAGCAAGTGGCTTTTATCTGGCGTCCACATCCTTTGTATCGAGAGTCCATAGTCAAAGCATTTCCTGAAGGGCTGGCCAGGTATGACCGCTTGGTGGCGGAGTTTCGGACAGAGAAGTGGGGAGTCTATGACGATACCAGCAATATGTACCGTTCCATGGCCCTCAGTGATATGTACTATGGCGACTGGTCCAGCGTGGTGACCCTCTACAGGGTCACGGGCAAGCCCTTGATGATACAGCAGGCGGTGTGATACGGCAGATGGATTTGCGAAAAAGACTATATGTAAAGAACTATGAGGATTGGGAACGATTCTGCAAACAAGAATGTTTTTCTACGGAAGAACTGAAAGTCCAAGTTGTGTCTAAGGGAATTATATTGCCGGTGAAGGTTATTCTGCCCAATCCTTGTGTAGATGACCTTTATGAAGGTGGTGTCGTTGATGCCAAAGGGAATTTTGTGGCCGGTTCTATCAGGGTCAATAAGCGATATCCTGGCTACATGTCAGTGATACGAGGCTACAAGGTAAAGCCGGAGGAGTTACAGCATAGTCAGGAAGAAGTTATCTTTGGTGGTGTGATTCTGAGGCATTTTGGTCACTTCCTGGTTGAATGTATGTCCAGGCTATGGTATGTTCTACAAGGCAAGGGACAGGGAAAGAAGATTGTATTCATTGCCAATGGCTGGAAATCAGACCCCAAGATGGCAGAGTTCTTGGAGTTATTGGGCATAGACATAGGGCGTGTCATTATTCTTGAGCATCCCACTCAGTTTGTTTCTGTCACAGTACCGGAGGAATCTGTTCATTCCTGGGGACAGTTTTATACCAAAGAGTACAGGCAGATCTATCAGAAGCTGCGTGAAGCAGTTTCCGCTTCTAACTACAAGAAGATTTACCTAACTCATCGCAAATATAAAAGTGCGCTGACCTGTTGCAATGAAAAATACTTTGAAGATTATTTTGCTGACAAAGGATACGCGGTTATAAGCCCCGAGCAATACAGCCTGCCCGAGCAGGTGGCGCTGCTTAAAGGAGCTGAAGAAGTAGCTTGCATGGTCAGCACCTTGAGTCACCTGATACTTTTGGCTAAGCCCCATACTAAGCTAACTATGCTAACACGCACAAGTGATAATGTGTTGGTGGCACAATGTCTTATCAATGAGGCAGCTCAGGCTGATTGGTATATCATAGATGTTTCGCAGAATTTCCTGTATGGCAATAGAAGCTATGGCGTCATATTGCTGGGAACTACTGAATGCTGGCGCAGGTTTGTCAAGGACCAATATGCTGAAGAAAATGTACCGGATACGTTTTCGGATATGGCTCTGACTTATATGCGTGAATGGTGCAGGTATTATGAAAATAACGGTAACCTGAGGCGCCTGGATGAGGAGGATTTTGTCTCTCTCTTTCGTCAGATGTATGAAGTGGTGCTGGGGAAGGAATGCCCGGCGGGCATGTTGGAAAAATCCCCCAAGGAAGAGCACATAGAAGAGCTTGAATACAAGCTTGGCTCCGAGACAAATTACAATGCTGCTCTCAATGACCTGGTGGGCAAGCCTGTGCTGGCTGTTTATGAGATTACTACTGACCGTTACCGCACGTTGCGCTTTTACAATGGCCAGGTCTGCGGCGATGGCACTGCTCCCATCAGGGATATCAGGATTTCCTTCACCGATGATAGGGCGGCCTGCACCTATAAGCTCTATACGAAGGAGCAGGGCTGGAGTCCTCAGCGGAAGTCCGGGGAGGAGGCGGAGGCTTCCGGCGGGCAGATTTACGGCCTGAGCATCGAGCTGGTGCCTTCCTGCACGCAGGAATTCGAGCTCAGTTTCCGCCTGCACATCAGAGATGGCTGGAGCCCCTGGCTGGGCAGTGGCCAAAGTGCCAGTCAGGAGGACAGTCCTCTGGACGCCATCCAGCTTGTACTGAAGAAGAAAGAGGAAAAGTGAGAGATGGCCTCTGTGAGAACATTCTTTAACATATGAATTTAAAAAAACGCCCTTGACAAAATGTCCGGGGCGTATTATGATGTAGTAAATGGAATTGGTTCCACAGGCGATTGGAACTGTTTTCATAGGTATCCCTGACAGGAACGAGGAGACTGGTACAGAGTATAGTACCGGGGATAAAGTTCCTGTGTTCTTATTCATATTACTATCTGCGTTTGTTTAGGGTATCGTTTCCAGAGAGAGGAAAGAGGAGGAATCATTCATGTCAGATTTGCGTCTGGACAGCCCCCTGCAGGGCAAGCTGGTACCGCTTTCAGAGGTCAAGGATCAGGCTTTTGCCAGCGGGGCTATGGGCAAGGGTGCTGCCGTAAGCGAGCCTCAGGGCAAGGTTTATGCTCCGGTTGATGGCGAGGTCACGGTTCTCTTTGAGACCAAGCATGCTGTCGGTATCCACGGCGATAATGGTGCTGACATTCTCATCCATGTGGGCCTTGATACTGTGAACCTCAAGGGCGAGCACTTCACCGCCCATGTGGCACAGGGTGACAAGGTGAAGCGCGGCCAGCTGCTGCTGGAGTTCGATGTGGCTGCTATCGTGGCTGCCGGCTACGATGTGACCACCCCGGTGCTGGTCACCAATGCCGCTGACTTCGGCAAGATCACCGTGGCTCTGGGTGACCAGGAGATCACTGTGGATGCTGAAGAGGCTGCTGCTAGTGCTGCTCCTGCTGCCGCTTCCGGCCATGATGTGGCTGCTGACGAAAAGGCTCTGGCTAACCTCCCCGCTGAGGAGCGCGTAGCCAAGCTGATTGCTAAATATGTGGGCGGCATGGAGAATGTCCGCAGTGCCGAGCACTGCGCTACCCGCTTGCGCCTCATCGTCAATGACCGCGATAAGATTGACGAGAAGGCTATCGAGAACATCGACGGTGTCAAGGGCCAGTTCTTCGCTGCTGCCCAGTACCAGATCATCCTGGGCACCGGCTTTGTGGATAAGGTCTTTGACGTTTTCGTGGCAGGCACTTCCCTGGGCTCCACCAGCAACAACAAGGCTGAGGCCTATGAGCAGATGTCTACCATGCAGAAGATTTCCCGCACCCTGGGCGACGTCTTCGTGCCCATCATCCCCGTGCTGGTGGCAACAGGTCTTTTCATGGGCCTGCGTGGCGCGTCCCAGGCCTTGGGCGTGGAGTTCAGCGGCAATGTGCTGACCATGAGCCAGGTGCTCACGGATACCGCCTTCATCTTCCTGCCGGCTCTGGTTTGCTGGTCCACCATGAAGCGCTTCGGCGGCACTCCGGTCATTGGCTTAGTATTAGGCCTTATGCTGGTTGCTCCCCAGCTGCCTAACGCCTGGGCTGCTATCCCCGGCGGCGCACAGGAGCCCCTCATGATGGATGTGCTGGGCTTCACCGTCCCCGTAGTTGGCTATCAGGGTTCCGTGCTGCCCGCTCTGGTGCTGGGCATCGTGGCTGCCAAGCTGCAGGCTTTCCTGAAGAAGTTCGTGCCTGACCTCATCGACCTCATCGTGACCCCGTTCCTGACTCTGTTCACCTGCATGATTCTCGGCCTGCTGGTTGTCGGCCCCATCATGCACGCTCTTGAGAGCGCTGTCTTCGGCGCTGTGCAGGCTTTCCTGCAGCTGCCCTTCGGCATCGGCGGCATCGTAGTGGGCGGCCTCCAGCAGGTGGTCGTGGTCTTCGGTGTCCATCACATCTTCAACGCTCTGGAAGTCCAGCTCCTGGCTACTACTGGTGTTGACCCCTTCAATGCCATCATCACCGGCGCTATCGTGGCTCAGGGCGGCGCTGCCGTGGCTGTGGCTGCCAAGACCAAGAATGCCAAGAAGCGCGCTCTCTACATCTCTTCTGCAGTTCCTGCCTTCCTGGGCATCACCGAGCCTGCTATCTTCGGTATCAACCTCCGCTTCATGAAGCCCTTCATCTATGGTCTGGTGGGCGGTGCCTGTGCAGGCGGCCTGGCAAGCTTCATGCAGCTGGCCGGCACCGGCATGGGCATCACGGTAATCCCCGGTACCCTGCTGTACCTTGACCATCTGCTTCCGTACATCATGGTCAATGTGGTGGGCTTTGCCGTAGCTTTCGCACTGACCTTCACTCTCTTCACTCCGGAAGAGTAAGTTGCGGCTAACGCATTATCATAAAAGGCGGCCTGTGGGCCGCCTTTTTTAGAAGGAGGCTGAGCTTTATGGAAAATTTCAACAAGGCGGAAATTGATGCCAAAGTGCGGGAGGGGATGCCCTTTAAGCACCGTTGGCATAACCGCTTTCATCTGGAAATGCCCTTCGGGCTCATCAATGATCCCAACGGGCTGACTTATTACAAGGATGAGTACCATATCTTCTACCAGTGGAATCCTCTGGGGGTAGTACACAAGAATAAGTGCTGGGCCCATGTGAAGACCCGCGACTTCGTGCACTACTCCATGCCGGAGCTTTCCCTCTGGCCCTCGGACGAGCATGACAAGGATGGCTGCTACTCAGGCTGCGGCACGGTGGAGAAGGGGCAGCTGCGGGTGGCCTATACTTGCAATGCCAAGGACGAGAACGGCAAGCGCACCCCTGCCCAGCGCTTCGGCACCCTGCAGGCCGATGGCACCATCAAGAAGGAAGAGATCATGGTGCCGGATGCGGCTCCGGGCTACACGGGCCATTTCCGCGACCCGTATCTTTTCAGCCGCCACGGCAAGCGTTACTTCGTGCTGGGGGCCCAGCGGGAGGACGAGAAGGGCACGGTGGTGGTCTATGAGGAAACGGCAGACGGCTGGCAGCTCAAGGGCGAGCTGGCCCATCGCCTGGGGGATTTCGGCTATATGTGGGAGTGCCCGAACCTTCTGCGCTTCGGCGATTACGAAGCCTTGATCTTCTGCCCCCAGGGCCTTGAGGCCCGTGAGTATGACCGCCAGAATATCTATCAGGCAGGCTATGTGGCAGGCCATGCATCTTTGGATGCCATGACGCTCTTGCATGGCAAGTTTCAGGAGCTGGACCACGGCTTTGACTTCTATGCTCCCCAGGTCTTCCAGCACGAGGGCAGGAATCTCATGCTGGGCTGGATGGGCATGCCGGACAAGGATGATGACTATCCCACGGCGGAGAAGGGCTGGATGTATAGCCTGACCATGCCCCGTGAGCTCACCCTGCGCCAGGGCCATATCTACAGCAAGCCGGCCCGGGAAATGAAGGCCCTGCGCATCGAGGAAACGGCGGTATCCCTGGACAGCGACAGCACCGATGAGGTGGTCTGCGGCCTCTATGATGCTTCGGAGGTCATTCTGGATATCAGCTTGGGCGAAGCCCACAGGGTATCTCTGGAGTTGGTGTACGGCCTGGAAAAGACCGTCATCACCTATGACACGCAGGAGCAGGCCTGCACCATTGACCGCAGCGGCATGAAGCTGGGAGGCAAGGGCAAGCGCAAGTTCCGCCTCTATGCCGACGGCGTGCTGTCCCTGCATCTCTTCGTGGACAGGACAGCGGTGGAAACCTTCTTCCAGCACGGCGAAGAAGCCGCCAGCTTCTTCCTCTTCCCGGAGAAGAATATCCAGCCCGAACTGCGCATCTACTCCGATGCGGATATGGAAAGCGTCTCCGGCCGCGTCTGGGAGCTGGACAGCTACAAGTTCAGCTAAGGTGCTGCTTGGAGCAAGGCAAAAGAAAATGCCAGTTGCGAGCTTGATTCGCAACTGGCATTTTTTCAGTTTGGGATGTATGATTAGTTGGAAGGTGGGAGGGAGTTTGAGAATGACTTTGAAGGGAGATAAGTTCCTTTTATTGTTTTTGCTTGTTATTCTGCTGGGGGCTTTCTTTGCTCTCCGCCAGGAGGCCGGGGAGGATTGCCGGGCAGAGATAACGGTGGACGGGGAACTTTATAAGCGCGTGCAGCTCACGGGCCATCGGGGGCGGGAAGAGCTTCTGGTGGAAAATTCCCGGGGAAAGAATCTCATTATAATAGAAGAAGAAAGCATACGGGTGGAGGAAGCGGACTGCCCTGACAGGATCTGCGTCAAGACGGGGCGCCTGTCCCAGCCTGGTGAAACGACAGCCTGCCTGCCCCATAAATTGCTCATAGAAGTAAAATAACAGCCTTCCCCAAGGGGAAGGCTGTTTTGCTATCTGGTCTTGCCTGCATTGCTTTTGTCAGGGGCAGGGGCATCGCTTCCTGTGTCAGGGGCAGGAGCAGGTGGTTCTGCCTGCTCCGTCTGGCGGGGTGCCTCTTCCTGCCGGCTTTCGCGTTCACGCAGGGCACGGTTGCGCTCGGGGATCTCTTCTTCTTCGTCCCTGCTATCCTTGCTCTCCCTGTCGGTCTTGACAGTTTCCTTGCGCTTGCTGCTGCTTGTGCTGGTGCGTTCCTCAGAGTCGGAGGAACTGCTGCGCTTGATGGTGGTGGCTTTGCCTATGCTGGTATCGCTCTCCGGCACTTCCGTGGCGGTGGAGGGAATGGAGCTTTCATACTCCGCCTCGGCCCGCTCGATACGGGATCTCATGCTGGCATTCATGGTGATGCCCAGGGTGTCCACCAGAGCCGTGCGCAATTCGGAGACTTTCGGAATCCAGTAGGAAATGCCCTCGATATACATGGGGCGTCCCGGCACCATCTCCGTCTTGAGGCCGTTGGACTTGGCTTGCTTGAGGGAACCGGCGAACTCCAGCAGCTGGCGCACGGAGAGGTCGGTCTTGACGGATTCGAAGACCTCGGCAATGACGGCGGGGAGCTTCGTGATGATGGCGGGGGAGGTGACCTTGTCCATGCAGGCTTTCATGAAGGCCTGCTGGCGCTTGATGCGGCCAATGTCGCCTTCCTCGTCACGGTAGCGCACATAGGTGACGGCGGTCTTGCCGTCCATGTGCTGCAGGCCGGGGCGCAGGTCGATGAGCAGGCCGCCGTCATCGTCCCAGGGATCCTCGTAGTACATGCGCTTCTCTACATCAATATCCACGCCGCCCAAAGCGTCAATGATGCGCTGGAAGGCCTTGACATTGACGATGATGTAGTGATCCATATTGACGCCAAGGAATTCCTCCACGGTGCTCTGGGTCAGGCGTTCCCCGCCGTAGGCGTAGGCTGCGTTGATCTTGTCGTAGCCGTGACCCTTGATCTTCACGCGGGTATCGCGGGGGATGGAAAGCAGGGCGGCCTGATCGAGTTTCGGGTCGATGGTGGCCACCATCAGGGTGTCGGAGCGACCCACATCATCGGCCCGTTCGTCCACGCCCATGATCATGATGGTGGACTTGTCCTTGGCGGTGAGAAGCTCCTCTTTCTTTTCCTTGGTGGCTACGGGCTTGTCCTCCAGGCTGGAGGAGGCGAAGTAGGCTCCGGCCAGAGCTGCGCTGATAAAGATCAGGATGGCCAGCACCCAGGGCCAGATGCTGCGCTTGCGCTTATTCTTTCTGGGGGGAATACTGGAGTTTGAAGCTGCCAATAGATAACCTCTTCTTTCTTGATTCAATGTAGTTATTTGCTTTTCCCTGTGAAAGTCACACATAGAACAATTATATCTGCTATGATAACAGGGCGCAATTAAAATTTGCTGAAAGCGGGATAAATTTTATGCATTCCCCTCAAGGGGAGGGCTTTTGTTGCATATGCTGAGTAAACAGATTGACAGATGAGCGGTAAAAATGCTATCATTGTCAAGGGATATGTAAATAAGGTATCTTCCAGACTCAAAATGAGGCCGGAAGCCGAAGGTGTCGGCACGGTCAATTTGAGTTTTTTCGTTGTGTTGTTTTCACTTCTGCGGTGCAGTGACGCCGCAAGGGCATTAGGGAGGAAAACTGATGATCGCACGTTACACGAATCCTGAGATGGGCGCTATTTGGACGGACACGGCCAAGTGGCAGCGGGTATTGGAGGTAGAGCTGGCTGCTTGTGATGCGGCGGCAGAACTGGGATATATTCCCAAGGACGCTGTGCAGCGCATCCGTGAGAAGGTGGCAGCAGGCCCTGTCTTTACCGTGGAGCGCATCCTTGAGATCGAGGCGGTTACCCACCACGACCTCATCGCCTTCCTGACTACCGTAGCTGAGAATGTAGGCGAGGATTCCAAGTATATCCATGTGGGGCTGACGTCCTCTGACGTGGAAGATACCGCTACCTGCCTGCAACTCAAAGATGCTGCAGACATCATCCTGGATGACCTGAAGAAATTCCGCGAGGTGGTGCGTCGCCGCGCAACAGAATTCAAACATACCCCCTGCATCGGCAGGACCCACGGCATCCATGCCGAGCCTATGACCCTGGGGCTGAAGTTCCTGCTGTGGAGCGCAGAGGTGGATCGCTGCATCGACCGTCTGGAGCACGCCAAGAAGACCATTTCCGTGGGCAAGCTCTCCGGCGCTGTGGGCACCTATTCCAACATCGATCCCAAGGTAGAGGAGATGGCCTGCAAGGCTCTGGGCCTTACGCCGACGCCCTTGGCTACCCAGGTCATCCAGCGTGACCGCCACGCTGAGTTCATCACCACCCTGGCTCTCATTGCCAGCTCCTTCGAGAAGTTCGCCACTGAGGTTCGCAACTGGCAGCGCACGGATATCCGCGAGGCCGAGGAGTTCTTCTCCAAGGGCCAGAAGGGTTCCTCTGCTATGCCCCACAAGCGCAATCCCATCAACTGCGAGCGCATCTCCGGCATGGCTCGTCTGGTGCGGGGCAATGCCCAGGCAGCCATGGAGAACATTACCCTCTGGCATGAGCGGGATATTTCCCATTCGTCGGTCGAGCGCGTGATCCTGCCGGACAGCACCATCAATGTCGATTACTGCGTGCGGAAGTTCACGAACATCATGGACAAGCTGCTCGTCTATCCGGACGCGATGCTAGCGAATATGGGGAAGACCGGCGGCCTGATTTACAGCCAGCGTATCCTGCTGGCCATCGTCTCGAAGGGCGTGCTCCGTGAGGACGCCTACGCATGGGTGCAGCGCAACGCGATGAAGCGCTGGCTCGAAAAAGAGGACTTCAAAACGAACGTCGAAAAAGACGCCGACATCACGAAATACCTGACGAAAGAGGAAATCGACGAGTGCTTCGATTACAAGTGGTTCCTGCGCAACGTCGATATGATTTTTGAACGGTTCGGACTTTGAATATACTGTTTGACACAAAGCAAGAAAGCAAGAGGAGATGTAAGTCATGCCAGCAGTTGAAGTTATGGGAACCCAGTGGGGCGACGAGGGAAAGGGCAAGATTGTCGATTACCTCGCGCAGCAGGCGGACGTCGTCGTCCGTTATCAGGGCGGCTCGAACGCCGGTCACACCGTCTCGGTGAACGGCGAGGAGTACAAGCTCCGGCTCTTGCCCTCGGGAATCCTTTACAAAGGAACGTATTGCGTCGTCGCCAACGGCGTTGTCGTCGACCCGAAGGTCATGCTCGAGGAGATGGACGCGATGGAAAAGCGCGGCATCGACATCTCGGGCATTCGCCTGTCGAACCGCGCCCATGTCGTGCTTCCCTATCACCGCCTGATGGACGGCCTCAGCGAGGAGCTCCTGGGCAAAGGCAAGATCGGAACCACGAAGCGCGGCATCGGTCCCTGCTACCAGGACAAGGCAAAGCGCATCGGCATCCGCGTCTGCGACTTGATGGACAAGGAGGAGTTCCGCAAGCGGCTGAAAGAAAACCTGCGGGTCAAGAATATCGAGCTGGAACGTCTTTATAACCCCGCGCCGCTCGATTACGACGAAATCCTGCGAGAATACGAGGGCTACGCCGACAGGCTGCGCCCCTACGTTTGCGACACCATCGCGTTCCTGAACGACGAGCTGGCGGCGGACAAGAAGATTTTGTTCGAGG
>JAGBLH010000122.1 GCA_017635515.1 Selenomonas sp. | reverse complement strand
TTCACAGCAGCAAGCAATACTTCCTCAGCCGCCCCCGGCGCTTCGGCAAGAGCCTTTTCCTCTCCACCCTTGCGGCCTACTGGGAGGGCAGGCAGGAACTCTTTGAAGGGCTGGCCATCAAGGAGCTGGAGAAGGACAATGAGGAGGCATGGCAGCCTTATCCCGTGTTTTACTTTGATTTCAACGGCGAAAACTATCAGCGTGATACCTCCTTGGAGGATGTGCTGGACAAGCATCTGTGCAAATGGGAAGCCCTATACGGCTGTCAGGCGCAAGGCACTTTGAGCGGACGCTTCCAAAATCTCCTGGTAACTGCTACCGAAAAAACCGGTCGCCGCTGCGTGGTGCTGGTGGACGAATATGACAAGCCCCTCTTGGAAGTTTTGGAGAAAAACGAACTGGAAGAACACAACAAAGCAGTCTTCAAAGGCTTCTTCGGCACCTTGAAAAGCTATGACAAATACCTGCAGTTCGTCTTCATCACCGGCGTCACCAAGTTCAGCAAGGTCAGCATCTTCAGCGATCTGAACCAGCTGCGCGATATTTCTCTGCTGGGAGAATATGCCAGGATTTGCGGCATCACCCAGGAGGAAATGAAAAAAAACTTGGCCCCGGAAATAAAGTCCATGGCCGCAGCGCTAAATCTCACTGAAGAAGACTGCCTAAAGGCATTGCAAACCCATTACGATGGCTATCACTTCGCTCCCAGGGCAGAGGGCATCTACAATCCTTTCAGCCTACTGAACGCTCTGGCAGACAGGATGTTGGGCGCCTACTGGTTCTCCACTGGCACCCCCACCTTCCTGGTACGGCGGCTGAAAACCATGCATTTCGATGTGCGGCAGTTCACTCAAAAGACCCTGGAAACCAATGACAGGATACTTTCTGACTACAGAGCAGACAATCCCAATCCCCTGCCGCTCCTGTACCAGACGGGCTACCTCACCATTGTGGGCTATGACCAAAGGGCAAGGCTCTACACCCTGGGTTTCCCCAATGAGGAAGTCAAGTACGGCTTTTTGGAAAGCCTCCTGCCCGAGTACGCCCCTGAAGCAGGCTCCGGCAATGGCAAAGACATCTTCGCCCTGCGCCGCCGCCTTCTGGCCGGTGACACCGAGGGCATGAGGGACATTCTCACCGCCCTCTTTGCCAGCATCCCCTATACCACAAGTGATGCTCCCTTCGAGCATTATTTCCAGTCGGTGCTATACATGGTCTTCACCCTGCTGGGCCAGTTCGTGCAGTGCGAGGTACACAGCAGCCGTGGCAGGGCCGACTGCATAGTGGAGACCGATGACTTCGTCTACATCTTCGAGTTCAAGATGGACAAAACCGCCCGGGAAGCCCTGCAGCAGATAGAGGACAAGGGCTACGCCGCCCCATTTGCCTCAGACTCACGGCAGGTACTCAAGATCGGGGTGAGCTTCGACTCTGGGCAGAGAAACCTGGCCGAGTGGCTGGTGAATGTTTGACCTGCGGCAGTCTGCCTAATATAACAGACTTTCACGATGCCATAATCCCTGCCATCTTCAGCAAATATTGGGCGTTGGTGGTGGTGCAGCGGCCTTCTTTGAGCTTGAAATCGAATTCTATCTTGTCATTTTCATAGTGTTCCTCGAAGTGGAAGTTTCTCAGCCCTTCTCCCTGGGGCGTCCGCAGGTCGCAGAGCTCAAAGTCGTGGGTGGTTATCAGGGCGAGGATATGGGGACGGGCCAAGCAGCTGATGGCTGCTTTGGCCCCTACAATGCGGTCGGCGCTGTTGGTGCCTTTGAAAATCTCGTCTATGCAGCAGAGCATGGGCTTGCCTTTTTCGGCGGCTTCTACCATCTGGCGCACTCGCAGAAGCTCGGCGTAGAAAGTGGAAATGCCCTTGGAGAGGTCGTCGCTGACTTGTATCGAGGTATAAATGTCCAGCAGGGAAAGCTCGAAGCTCTCCGCAGGCACCGCTGCCCCGGCATAGGCCAGCACCGCTGTGCCTGCCAGCGTGCGCATATAGGTGGTCTTGCCACTCATATTGGAGCCGGTGATAATGACGCTTTCACCCCTGAAGTCTGCCCCATTGCCCACGGCCTTGCCCTCTTCTATCAGCAGGGACTCCACCCCCACGGCCCTGAGCCTTGGCGCGCTATCCTCCAGCAGGACAGGCAAGGAAGTCTTGGCGCGGGTCAGGGCAGGAACGGTCAGGGACAGGAGCATTTCCATCTCCTGCAGGGCGGAGAGCCAGCCGGACAGCTGCCGCCCTGCCCCGCGCTGCCACTTGAGGAAGGCAGCTGCCAGATGGCTGTCCATCAGGAAAAGGGCGTTGAGCAGCACAAAGGCCAGGATATTCTGGCGGTAGAGAAAACGCTCGGAAAGGCCCGCCAATTTGCGCAAGCCTTCCGAAGCCCGAAGCCCCCTGTCCTTGCCCTCGGTCTCCCCCAGAAAATGACGCCGCAGGTCATAGAGATACGGGCTCTTGTGCTCACGTGCTTCTAGTAGTGAGAACACGCCCTCATAGCCCCTCAGGGCGTGGTTTATCTCCAGCAAGGGCACCAGGATTTCCCCATGTGTCCCCGCCGCCCAAAGGGAGAGCGCCAGATTCAGCCCCCAAAGGGCGAAAGCTGCTTCCAGCGGCAACGCGCCCAACAGATAGCCAAAGAGTGCCAGCCAGGGCAGAAGGGGCAACGCATAGCGCAGCTGCCTGGCTATGGCGTAAGCCAGTCCCTCCGGCTCCTGCCCCTGTATCTTCTCAGCCAAAGGGGCCAGGTCGTGGTTATCCGGCAGGGCCAGCAGCAGCCCCGCCAGCTTCAGGGAAAAATCCTTGTCCCTGGCCAGCTCCCTCGCTGCCTGTTGGCGGGCCAGGATCACCTCCCGTCCTTCCGGGAAAGGCGATAGCACCTCTGACAGACGCTCCCTGCCCCCCGCTGTCCGGGCCAGGCAGAGATACTGGAACAGGGAAGCCCGGCCAAAAATATGCAAATCCTGCCCCTGCGGCAGTTCCTCCCGCAAGAACTCCGCCCCATCGGCAGGAAACTCCCGCCAGCCGCCCTCCATGCGGGCCAGGAAATTCTCTGCCGCCTTCAGCCTGTCTGACAGCCCTGCTATTTCCTGCCTCACCCTGCCATGCCGCCTGACCAGGAACACAAACAGCACCAGCATGGCCAGTCCCGCCCCATAGCCCCAAAGGTAACCATCATCCCCCGCCGCCAGGGCCAGCACAGCCAGGACAAAGGCCAGGGAGCGCCAAAGGCTCAGGCGGCTGTCTATCTTCCCAGCCCCCGCCAAAGCCTCGCTGATTGTCTTTTGCTGCTTCTGAAAGAATGCTTTTTTCTCCATCTTATACCATCCTAAACCTCAAAAACCGCCACGGTTGCCCGTGACGGTCGGTAGGGAGCTAATTCAGCATATCGCCAAAACCTCACCCCGCCTTGCTTTTCTTGCCTTTATATTACCATAAATGTCTGAAAATGTCATCAAGAAAGCCACCTCTCCTCTTTTGGAAAGGTGGCTTTCTCTCTGTTCAGTTGTCTGCCTGTGCCTTTGGTGTTACTTTATCCGGTTCCAGGTCTTGGTGCTGTAGTCGGCTGTCCAGGTGCTGCCGTCGGAGAGGGTGAATTCGCCGGCCCTGCCGTTTATGGTGAGGGTCTGGCCGTTCTGCTGGGTGATGGTTACCTTGTTGGTGTCTATGTCGGCTGCTTTCAGGTCACCGAGGCTCAGGTTGTAGAGCATGACTTTGTCATCTGCCGAGGCGTTGTTTACTATGTCATTGCCCTCTTCCTTGCCGTAGTAGAAGACATCTTCTCCGCTGCCGCCGTTCAGGACGTC
>JAGBLH010000008.1 GCA_017635515.1 Selenomonas sp. | reverse complement strand
TACCTTACATACTCACAGATGAAGAATTGGTTCACATCTTCACTGTCATGAAAGAATGGTTCAGGAGAGGCTGACAATTCTTTTACGTGGATTATTTTACCCTGATAGTCAACTTTATATTAGAATGCTGTTAACAAGGAGATAAGCAATGAATCAACTTACTGTTCGTGAAATAGTTCTTTGTGGCCTGTTTATAGCTCTTATCACCACGGGAACCTTTATCCGCATCCCGGTGGGAACCGATGTGTACACTCTGCAATTCATGTTCACCCTGCTGGCAGGGTTGGTACTGGGAGCCCGACTGGGAGCTATTGCCGTAGGTTCTTATGTTTTGCTGGGGCTGGTGGGAGTGCCAGTCTTTGCCTCAGGCGGCGGCCCGGCCTATCTTCTGCAGCCAACCTTTGGCTATTTGCTAGCTTTTATCCTGCAGGCCTGGTTTTGCGGTTTCTCTGTCCGTCGCTCACCTGATATATCCTATCGCCGTTTGCTGGTAGCGAATTTAGGCGGCATGATCATCGTTTATCTGATTGGCATCACCTGGTTCTATCTCGTATCTAATTTTGTGATAGATGCGCCCATCACTCTCTGGACGGCCATTCTCTACTGCGGCATCCTGCAGGCTGTACCTGATTTTCTCCTATGCATGGCTGTGGCGGCCATAGGTCTGCGCTGCTGGCAAAGTGGTATTTGGGTGGAGGAAGCTAAGCATAATGCCGCCCATAAGGAGGTATGTGCATGAGCCGGAATCTTTTCGTCACGGGCACGGGGACAGAGATTGGCAAGACCTATGTGGCTGGCCTTATAGTAAAAAAACTCCATGAGGCCGGTCTGGATGTGGCTTATTACAAGGCGGCCATGAGCGGCAATAAGCGATGTGCAGATGGAACCCTGATACCTGGTGATGCCTTGTTTGTCAAAGAGTTTGCTCATCTTTCTCAAAGCCTTGAGAGCATGTGCCCTTACGTCTACGAACACGCTGTCTCACCCCACCTGGCCTCCCGCCTTGAAGGGCATCCCGTCCGCATGGACGTGGTGGAAAAGTCATTTCAGGAACTCAGCCGTAAACATGATTACGTGGTAGTAGAAGGCAGTGGTGGCATAACCTGCCCTATAGGCTATGACGAAGAACGCATACAACTGGAGGATATCATCCGGCAGCTTGACTTTCCAAGCGTAATGGTAGCGGATGCTGGCCTTGGCACCATCAATGGTGTAGTGCTGACCCATGAATACATGAAGCAGAAAAAGCTGCCTCTGAAAGGAATAATCTTCAACAACTTCCACGCCGGTGATGTTATGGAAGAAGACAATCGACACATGTGCGAGGAAATGACGGGCCTGCCAGTGTTGGCCTGCATTGCCAAGGAAGATAAGACAATTCGTGGCCTTGAGGCAGAGAAACTCGCGGCCCTGTTTGACTGACTGTATCTATATGAGGGAGATGTTTATGAAAATAACCAAACTTTCCACTTTGACCAAAGAAATAATTGCGGGAACGAGGCTGAAGCCAGAAGATGATATAATATTGCTGCTGGAGGCTCCTTTGGATGAGCTTCAGTCAGCAGCTGGCGAAGTGCAAAGGTTTTTCTGTGGCAGGCATGTGGATTTGTGCACTATACTGAACGGGCGCAGCGGCAGATGCAGCGAAGATTGCAAATACTGCGCCCAGGCTGCCTGC
>JAGBLH010000121.1 GCA_017635515.1 Selenomonas sp. | reverse complement strand
CAGCAAGCAATGCCACAGCAGGGTCAGCAGATGCAGCAAATGCCGCAGGGTCAGCAAGCAATGCCGCAGCAAGGTCAGCAGATGCCGCAAGGTCAGCAAGCAATGCCACAGCAGGGGCAACAGATGCAGCAAGCCCCACAGGGTCAGCAGGCAATGCCGCAGCAAGGCCAGCAAATGCAGCAGGGCCAGCAGATGCAGCAGGGGCCGACTCTTCAGCAAGAACCCTTCTTTATGCAGCAGATGCGTACGCGGCCACAGCAAGGGCAGCTTACCCAGCCTAATGCTCCACAGCAGGAAGCCATGCAGCAGGCCAAAGCCCAGCTTATGAGCCAGACTATGGAAAACACGCCCCAGACCATGGAGACCATGAAGGACTTGGCTCAGCTCTTGCTGAAAAATTCCCAGCTTGCCCAGAAGGATGCCCAGCTTTTGCAGAACTTTGTCAATGGCCGCCAGACTGCCATGGGAGAGCAGGAGGCCAGGCAGTTGCAGCAGCTGATCCGCCTTTGCCAGCAGAATGTGCCTGTCGCCGTCCAGCAGGCAGCTTTGCAGCATAATATCCCTGATTTGCCCAGGCTTTACGCCTTCATGCAGCTTTGCGACATGGCCAATGCCCGCCAGATGAATGCCAAGCAGCTCAAGAAGGCCAGCCGTGATGTGGCAGCCTTCGTGCTGGCCATGCGCGGCTCCATGTCCGGGGAGAATTCCATGGTGCAGGGGCAGCGTGCTCTCAGCTTCATGATGCCCATGTATCTGGGAGAGAACGAGCAGAGCTATCCGTCATACATCCATGTCTATGACGAGGCTAAGCAGGATCCGGAGACTGGCTATATGAAGAAAGAAACCTGGCTGCGCCTTTGTGTGCTGACGGAAAACATCGGGGCAGTGGAGCTCACCTGTCGGGTCTTTGACGAGAACCAGCTGGATATGCGGCTGTTCTTCTCGGACTCGGACGTGGCAGATGAATTCCGTGCCAGTATGCAGGACATACGCCGGGCTCTCCGTGGCAATGATAATCTCAGGCTCAATGAACTGAAAGTAGGTGCCGCAGGGGAAAGGCGCTTCATCTGAGAAAAATGCGCCTTCAAGGCAGGAAGAAATGCTTTGGGGGCGAATAATTGAAATGGAGAATATTGGGGATAACGGGGCAGGTGAGAGATATGCCGAGGAAGAGGAGCCGTCCCATAGAGGAGCCGGAAACCGACCCTAATGCAGAGGCCAAAGCGGTGGCCCTGCGCTATGATATGGAAAGGGACAAGGCTCCGAAGGTGGTGGCCAAGGGCAAGGGCTATGTGGCGGAAAACATCATGGCGGCAGCCCAGAAAGCTGCCGTGCCGGTGTATCAGAACAAGACTTTGGTCAATATGCTCATGGCCCTGGATATAGACAGGGAGATTCCACCTGAGCTGTATCGTGCCATTGCAGAGGTCATGGCCTATGTCTACCGCATAGACAAGCACGCCGGGGAGCGTCGCAAGCAGAATAACAAGAGGTAAAGAAAGCTGATGGATAACAAGAGCCTGGGCAGCCGTGGCGAGGAAGCTGCGGCTCTCTATTTGGAGCGTCACGGCTACAAGATACTGGCAAGGAATTTCCGTGTGCCCGCAGGGGAGATAGATATCGTGGCAAAGACAGGGGATACTCTTGTCTTTGCTGAGGTGAAGACCCGCCGCTCGGAAAGCTGTGGCCGCCCTGCTCAGGCAGTGGACTATCGCAAGCAGCAGAAGATCATCATGACAGCTAAATGGTATTTGAGGCAGAGGCACCTGGATGAGTGCCCCTGCCGTTTTGATGTGCTGGAGGTCTATGCCCGTGGGGAGACCTGCCATATCAGGCATTTGGCGGGGGCCTTTGAAGCATAGAGAAAAGGGGGAGTAAGGATTGTTTGCCAGAACATTTGGGGCGGCTACCTTGGGGGTGGACGGGGTCATCATCACCACCGAGGTGGATGCAAGCTCAGGCTTGCCGGGCATGGATATTGTAGGACTGCCGGACGCGGCGGTGAAGGAGTCCAAGGAGCGGGTGCGTACAGCCATCCGCAATACGGGGATAAAGCTGCGGCAGGAGCGGGTCACCATCAACCTGGCTCCGGCGGATTTGAAGAAAGACAGTTCGGGGCTTGACCTGCCCATCGCCGTGGGGCTGCTGACGGCCTATGGGACGGTCACTCAGGATAGCGTGGAAAAAAGCCTTTTTACAGCGGAGCTTTCTTTGGAAGGGAAGTGCCGCGGGGTGAAAGGCATCCTGCCCATGGCGGTGAAAGCTCGTGAGGCGGGCTTTGAGAATATCTTCGTGGCGGAGGAAAATGCGGAAGAAGCCTTGCTGGTGGAAGGGCTGACGGTTTATGCCCTGAGGGATTTGGGGCAGCTGGTGCGCTATCTGAACGGGCAGGAGGCTCTGGAGCCTGCCCAGCCCCGACAGGAGGAAGCAACGGCAGGCCGGATTTTTGCAGATGATTTTGCTGATGTACAGGGCCAATATCAGGCCAAGCGTGCCTTGGAAATCGCTGCTGCGGGAGGACACAACGTGCTTATGGTGGGGGTGCCCGGTGCAGGCAAGACCATGCTGGCCCGCCGGATGAGTTCCATTTTGCCGGAGATGACAAGAGAAGAGGCCCTCGAGGTGACGAAAATCTACAGCATAGCAGGGCTTTTGTCAGGCCGTGGGCTGGTGAAGGAGCGGCCCTTCCGCAGTCCCCATCACACCAGTTCCATGACAGCCTTGATTGGCGGCGGCAGCGTGCCCAAGCCCGGGGAGGTGACCTTGGCTCATCACGGCGTGCTGTTTCTGGACGAATTACCGGAGTTCAGCAAGAAGACTTTGGAGGTTTTGCGGGAGCCTATCGAGGACAGGCAAATCACCATTTCCAGGGTTCATGCTTCCTTGACCTTTCCCTCCAGCTTTATCCTGATTACGGCGGCGAACCCTTGTCCCTGCGGCTGGGCCGGGGACAGGGAAAAGGAGTGCAAATGCACTTTGGCGGAAATCAAGCGCTACAATCAGAAAATTTCCGGGCCGTTATTGGACCGCATCGACATCCATATACGCGTGCCCCGGGTGAAATACGAGGAACTGTCCTCCAAGAAGCGGGCAGAGTCTTCCAGCGAGATTCGCAAGAGGGTTCTGGCCGCCAGGAAAATCCAGCTGCAGCGTTTGGAGGAGTATCATCTGTTCTGCAACGCCCAGATGAATCACGCCCTGTTGCAAAAGCTCTGCAATCTGGAGCCTAAGGCGCAGAAGCTTTTGGAGCAGGCTTTCAAAAGTCTCAACCTTTCTGCCAGATCCTATGACCGCATTGTGAAGGTGGCGCGGACCATAGCGGATCTGGCTGGGGCAGAGAATATAGAGGCGGGGCATATTGCCGAGGCGATACAGCTCAGGAATGATAGCGAAAGCGACCTATAGGCGGCAATTTTCCTATGGAAAAATCTGAAAAATTATGTTATGCTATTAGCTAATGAGACATCGCTCTTTGAGGCGGGGAGAATTTCCCCACCGGCGGTACAGCCCGCAAGCTCCTTGATGCAGGAGCACGACACGGTGAGATTCCGTGGCCGACAGTGAAGCATTGCTTCTCCTTGGTCTTTGCCGAGGAATAGTCTGGATGAGAAAAGGCATGTTAGCTTTATTTGCATGCAATGAGCCCGCAGAGAGACTTTTCTGCGGGTCTTTTTGATTTAAAGGTCTTTGCCTCATTGAAGATACTTTTTTGCGAGGTGAGTTTGGTGACGGATGAAGATTATATGCGGGAGGCTCTGCGGGCAGCGGAGAACGCCCGGGGGCGCACTTCGCCCAATCCCCTGGTGGGGGCGGTGATAGTGCGGGAAGGACGCATCATCGCCACAGGCTGGCATCGGGAGGCGGGCACGCCCCATGCGGAGATCCATGCCCTGCGCATGGCGGGAGAACTGGCTAAAGGAGCTACCCTTTATGTAACCTTGGAACCTTGCGCCCACTACGGGCGCACCGGCCCCTGCGCCAAAGCCGTGGCAGAGGCTGGCATAGCCAGAGTGGTGATTGCCATGCAGGACCCAAACCCGCTGGTGGCGGGGAAGGGCATTGCCATTTTGGAGGAAGCTGGCATTGAAGTCAAGTGCGGTGTGCTATCCCGGGAGGCTGCCCGGCTCAATGAGGCATTTCTCAAGTGGATTGAGACAGGTCTGCCTTTCGTGACACTGAAGACCGCCATGAGTCTTGATGGCAAGATCGCCACCTTCACGGGAGCATCCCAGTGGATTACGGGGGAAGTGGCCCGCCAGAGGGTGCATGAGTACCGGGATGTGTATGATGGTATTCTGGCAGGCATCGGCACGGTGCTCTCCGATGACCCTAGCCTGACTACCAGGCTTGAAGGGGGTGCAGGGAAGAATCCTGTGCGCATCATTGCCGACAGCATGGCCCGCACCCCCGTCCAGGCCAAATTGTTGACCGATGGGGCGGCGCCTGTGCTGATTGCCGTGACGGAAGCGGCACCTGCAGACAGAGTGGAGGCCTTGAAGGCTGCGGGGGCAGAGCTGATTGTGGCTGGCCCAGGGCCGCAGGTGGACATGACCCTGCTGATGAAGGCGTTGGGGGAGAGGGATATCACCTCCGTCTTTGTCGAAGGGGGCGGCACGGTGAACTTCTCCCTGCTGAAAGCCGGGCTTGTGGATAAGGTTTATGCCTTTGTGGCTCCCAAGCTCATCGGCGGCAGGGAGGCCAAGACTCCTGTGGAAGGCGAGGGCTTCGCAGAGCTTTCCGAAGCTGCCGAGCTGACCCGGCTGGAGGCGGAGACTGTGGGCAGGGATGTGCTGCTCACTGGCTATGTGAAGAAAGAGGATATGCCCTTGTGGCTGAAACTTGATGCGGAAGAAAGCTGAGGTGGGAAGGTTGTTTACGGGCATTATCGAGGAACTGGGCAAGGTAGACAGCATTGGTTCTGGCCGCCTTTCCATCTTGGCGTCCAAGGTACTGGAGGATGTGCAGCTGGGGGATAGTATTGCCGTCAATGGCATCTGCCTGACCGTTACCAGCTTTGACAGGAAGCATTTCACTGCTGATGTGATGCCGGAGACCATCAGGCGCACGGCCCTGCGGGAACTGAAAAAGGGCAGTCCTGTGAATCTGGAGCGGGCCCTGACCCTCTCCAGCCGTCTGGGAGGTCATATCGTCAGCGGCCATATAGATGGCACAGGGGAAGTGGAATCCTTTACAAATGAGGGCAATGCCGTCCTGCTGAAGGTGCAGGCGGCGCCGGAAATTCTTCATTACATTGTGGAGAAGGGGTCTGTGGCCCTGGATGGCATCAGCCTGACGGTGGCGGCGGTGACGGAGAAGGATTTTACCGTGAGCCTGATTCCCCATACCCGTGAGGTGACCAATCTGCACGCCAAGCAGAAGGGCAGCCCCATCAACATCGAGACGGATGTGCTGGGCAAGTATGTAGAAAAACTCCTGCGGGGCAGGGAAGCAAGCAAAAAAACAGGCGGCCTTACCCGTGAGTTTCTATTGCAGAACGGATTTTGATATTTACAGATAGGAAAGGAGCCTAAAAACATGTCTGAACAGGCTGCTGATTACAAGGATAAGTTTGCTGCGGTGGAACAGGCCATCGAGGACATCAAGCATGGCAAGATGGTCGTGGTGGTGGATGATGAGGACAGGGAGAACGAGGGCGACCTCATTGTGGCTGCCGCTACTGTGACGCCCGAGGACATCAATTTCATGGCCAAGTACGCCAAGGGTCTGATCTGCACCCCCATTGATGGCCAGCGCCTTGATGAGCTGAACATCGGCCAGATGGTGGTGAACAATACGGACAACCACGAGACCGCCTTTACGGTTTCCATTGATGCTTTTGATACGGATACGGGCATTTCCGCTTTCGAGCGCTGCCAGACTATCAAGAAGCTGCTGGATCCCAAGGCGAAGGCTTCCAGCTTCCGCCGTCCGGGCCATGTGTTCCCCCTGCGGGCCGTGGAGGGGGGCGTGCTGCGCCGGGCAGGCCATACGGAGGCTACGGTGGATTTGGCACGGCTGGCAGGTTTCTACCCTGCCGGTCTCTGTGTGGAGATCATGGACGATGACGGGCACATGATGCGCACCCCGCGGCTGATTGAGTTTGCGGCAGAGCATGGGCTGAACATCATCACCGTCAAGGCCTTGATTGAGTACCGCAAGCGTACGGAGACCTTTATCCAGCGGGTGGCTGATGTGGACTTCCCCAGCAAGTTCGGTCATTTCCGCATCAAGTCCTATGAGAGCAAGCTGGACGGCAAGTGCCATCTGGCCATTGTGAAAGGTGAGGTGGCAGGCAAGAAAGATGTGCTGGTGCGCGTCCATTCCGAGTGCCTGACGGGTGATGCCCTGGGCTCCATGCGTTGCGACTGCGGCGAGCAGCTGGAACTGGCCTTGAAGAAAATCGAGGCCGAAGGCGAGGGCGTTGTGCTCTACATGCGCCAGGAGGGCCGCGGCATTGGCCTGGCCAACAAGATGCGGGCCTATGCCCTGCAGGACAAGGGAGCTGATACGGTGGAGGCCAATGTGGAGTTGGGCTTTGCTCCTGACCTCCGTGATTACGGCATCGGCGCCCAGATCCTCTCCGACTTGGGCCTCACCAGCATCCGTCTCATGACCAACAACCCCGCCAAGCGGGCAGGACTTGAGGGCTACGGCCTGGAAATCGTGGAGCGGGTGCCCCTGCAGGTCAAGGCCAATAAGTTCGACAAGCGCTACCTGACGGTGAAGAAGGTCAAAATGGGGCATAAGCTGTCTGAGGAAACTTTGGCAGGTAAATGAAGATAAATAAGGAGGAATAGCAAATGGCAAATGTACTGGAAGGCTATATCACTGGCAAAGGACTGAAATTTGGCATCGTGGTGGCCCGTTTCAACGAGTTCATCACTTCCAAGCTCCTGGGCGGGGCGCTTGATACCTTGCACCGCCATGAGACGGCAGATGAAGATGTGGATGTGGCCTGGGTGCCGGGGGCTTTTGAAATCCCTGTGATAGCCAAAAAGATGGCGGAGAGCGGCAAGTACGATGCCGTCATCTGCCTTGGCGCTGTTATCCGTGGTTCCACGACCCACTATGACTACGTTTGCAACGAGGTTTCCAAGGGCGTGGCCCAGGTGGGCATGAATACGGGCATTCCCACTATCTTCGGCGTAGTGACCACCGAGAATATCGAGCAGGCCATTGAGCGTGCCGGTACCAAGGCCGGGAATAAGGGCTCCGACAGCGCCATGGCTGTCATGGAAATGGCCAACCTCTTGAAGAAGATTGGCTAAGAAATGCCAGGTGGACTGTGTTTAGGAGGTAATTCCATGAAGATAGGCATTATCAGTGATACCCATGGCCATGAAGGGGCCTGGGCCAAGGCCTTTGACAAGCATTTCCATGATGCGGATCTGATCCTCCATGCCGGGGATGTGCTTTACCACGGCCCCCGCAATCCCATGAAGGAGGATTATAACCCTGCAGGGCTGGTGCAGCGCATAAACGCATGTCCCGTGCCCGTAATCATCGCCAAGGGCAACTGCGATTCCTCTGTGGATGCCAGCTGCCTTGAGCTGCCGGTGCAGGCCCCTTATGCCTATGTGGTGCAGGAGGGCAGGCGCATCATCGTCACCCATGGGGACAGCGTCATGTCTGATGAGGAAAAGGATAAGATGGCGGCTCATCTGAAAGCTGATGTGTTCATCAGCGGCCATGTGCATATCACGGTGCTGGAAAAGCGGGGTCAGACCATCTTCCTCAATCCCGGCTCGGCAGCTCTCTCCAAGCGGGAGGATGGCCGCCAGACGGCAGCGGTGATGGACGAGACAGGTATCCGCATCTATGACCTGGATACGGACGAAGTCCTGCAGGAATTGGAATTCTGATTTATTGAAGGCAATATCTCTGGGCGCATGGCGGGAAGATTCGCCATGTGTCCCTTTGTTTTACGGAGGAAAATATGAAAGACCATTTGGTGAAAGCCACCGCAGAGGGTGTGCGAATCTATGCAGCGGTGACTACGGATCTGGTGAATGAAGCCATCAGGCGCCATGACTGCTACCCGGTGGCAGCGGCGGCCCTGGGCCGCACCATGACAGGAGCGCTGCTTATGGCGGCTAATCTGAAGAATGAAGAAGCCATCACCATCAAGTTCAGCGGTGGCGGCCCGCTGGGCACTGTGACGGCAGATGCCACTCCCGAGGGCTATGTGCGGGGCTATGTGGGAGAGCCCCATGTGAACCTGCCTTTGAACAGCCTGGGCAAGATTGATGTAGGGGGCGGCGTTGGCAATAGCGGCCTGGTCACCGTCACCCGTTTCACAGGGCTGAAGGAGTCGGTGTCCGGCAGCTGTGAACTGACGGACGGCGAGATTGCCGATGATCTGATGAATTACCTCTATGTGTCTGAGCAGACCCCGTCCTCAGTAGGGCTGGGTGTGCTAGTGGATAAGGATTTCAAATGCATCGGGGCAGGCGGCTTCATCATCCAGCCCCTGCCCGGTGCCAGCGACGAAGTCATTGATGGGCTGGAGGAAAACCTGAAGAAGGTGAACTCTGTTTCCAAGATGGTGGAGCGGGGCCTTGATGCCAAGGGCATCATTGAAGAATTGCTGGAGGGCTTTGAAATCAGCTACCTTTCCACCACGGACCTGGCTTTCCGCTGCCACTGCTCCAAGGAACGCATCGGCGGGGTGTTGGCCGGTCTGGACAGGAAAGATTTGGACAGCCTGATAGAAGATGGTCAGGCGGAGGTGGTCTGCCACTTCTGCGGGGAGAAATATCAGTTCGATAAAGGTGAGCTGCAGACCATAGCAGATGCTGGTCAAAAAAATTGACGGGAAAACAAAAAAACTCTTGACGGGGCAGGGCTTTTTCTATAGAATAGTTCTATGTGATGTCAAGGCAAGGGTTTCCATTAGCCCCGGAGGCCAGTGCAGGATATTGCAATCGAAATGAATGATATTTTGACACCAATAGGGGGGAAATCGCATGAAGACAACGTTTATGGCAAACGCAGATAGTATCGAGCGTAAATGGTATGTTGTAGACGCTGAAGGCCAGACTGTCGGCCGCCTCGCAGCTGAAGTCGCAAAAGTTCTTCGCGGTAAAAATAAACCGACTTTTACTCCGCACGTTGATACTGGTGATTATGTCATCGTCATCAATGCAGAGAAAGTAAAGTTCACTGGAAAGAAGCTCATCAACAAGACTTATTTCCGTCATTCCGGCTACCAGGGTGGCACTACCTTCACCCAGGCCGGTCACATGCTGGAGCGTTTCCCGGAGCGCGTTCTGGAGCATGCTATCAAGGGCATGCTGCCTCATAACCGCCTCGGTGCTCAGATGTACCGCAAGCTCAGCGTTTACGCTGGCAGCGAGCATCCGCATGCAGCTCAGAAGCCCGAGAAGCTCGAGCTGAACATTCGCTAATCTGGATAGGGAGGAACATATTACATGGCACAAGTAAGCTACTACGGCACCGGCCGCAGGAAATCCTCTGTTGCCCGTGTTCGTCTGGTTCCAGGCGAGGGCAAGGTTACGATCAACGGTCGTAGCATGGAAGAATATTTCGGTCTCAAGACTCTCGAACTCATCGTTCGTCAGCCCCTGAACCTCACTGAGACTGTTGACAAGTACGACGTCATCGCCAATGTTGCTGGTGGCGGCGTGTCCGGTCAGGCAGGCGCCATCCGCCACGGCATCACTCGTGCGCTCATGGAGATGGACGCTGAGCTCCGCCCGGCTCTGAAGAAGGCTGGCTTCGTCACTCGCGATCCCCGCGAGAAAGAGCGTCGCAAGTACGGCCTCAAGAAAGCCCGCAAGGCTTCCCAGTTCTCGAAGCGTTAATCATTACGGTCAACGCCGAAAGAGACAAAAGCCCATCAGCCCTTGGCTGGTGGGCTTTTTCAATTATCTGGAGCCTTTTTGTGTATCAATACAGTGGGGTAGTTT
>JAGBLH010000120.1 GCA_017635515.1 Selenomonas sp. | reverse complement strand
TTACTAACTTGACCGCATTTTTTTACTAACTTGACCGCATTTTTTTACTAACTTGACCGCATTTTTTTACTAACTTGACCGCATTTTTTTACTAACTTGACCGCATTTTTTTACTAACTTGAAGCTGGAAACCCGCATGAATAAAGGCTTCACGGCCGCCGACATTTGTTACATCTGTTACATTATATACAACAACATAGGGGGCAAGCCCACATAAATCCATGTTGTTGTTGCCTTCTTTTTTCGGTTTTTCATGAAGCTCATCTCCATCTACACCAACCTTGAGTTAGTAAATTGTCAAAGCCTTACTATGATGTCAAATCATGTAATTGAATAGGTAAATCTCCTTCAAGCTAAAAATCATCTCTCTTTAGCTTGAAGGCACTTTTTTTTAGCTTCACACTTTTTTTTTAGCTTTTCATAACTAGAACCCTAGTAATGGCGGGGCTTCCCGCCCTTCTACATTATTTACATTTGTTACATGACAAACACCAACATAGGGGGCAAGCCCACATCCCATGTTGGTGCCCACTTTTTCATCATTTCATGATACTCATCTCTCCCTTGCTTTTTTCTACCAACTGGCCGCTATCTTTCACTTTACACCAGAATTTGCTCGTCAAACTCTACGTTTTTTTACTCAAACCTTGCTTTGAGGCATAAGTGCGGGTAGAATGTGTATAGATATATATTTTTCAGCACAGGAGGGGGTAAAGATGACTTTCAGAGAACTGCAAAACAAGATAATACAAACAGGCAAGGCACGAAAAGGGGTTAAGAACAGGGAAGACTACTTCGAACACGATGAGAATGAGGACTTCTGGCGTGCTGTCTACAAGAAAGCCCTTTCTGCTGCCAATAGCGTTGTGAAGCGATGTGAAGTGACCGGCGAAGTTAATTCTTCGGATAGTCCCAAAAGAATGCCTAGTCATACAAGACATGGCAAAATCATAGACAAAGAGCATATCAACATGAGAGCACGACCTAAACTAGCCAAGGCCATGGAGAAAGCCACTTGCTACCTGCTGGATGGTGAACTAAGCAAGAGCAAAAGGAACGATGTTGGTGCACTTACCATTTGGGCAGAGTATCTTTCACATAGCGAACTCATCGTGGATGAAGCGGCTTATGCAGGTAAGGGAGAGTATTTCAAGGCCATCAGGGTGAGTGAGGCAGGGTTATTTGCCCTAGAAGAAGTGTTATTACCTAAGCAGCCCAAGCGAAAGGAAAGCACGGGCAGACCTGTTAAGTATGGCCTTAAAGCCAAGATACAGGCCAGAAAACTGAAGGAGCAGGGTACCTCCATCAGGAAGATAGCAGAAATCATGGAGGCAAGCACATTCACTGTGCAGAGGCTTCTAAAGTAGTGAAATATATTTTTCAACACAAAATATACAAAATCGCTAAAAGAAGGGGACAGGATTTATCTTCCTGTCCCCTTCAGACGCTCTCACGGCCCCGTAGAGCGTTGCCAGACGGATTTAGGTATAAGAATATGCCTTAGCTTATAAAAGGCGCTTGTACGGCCTGTCAGTACGTCCAAAACACCTCTGCTGCTTCTGCTTTGGCCATAGCACTGGAGCATGCAGCTTCTAAAACGGCTATGGCATCCTCAATTTCTTGTCGTTCTCTGGCTACACTCATCGCAGCTCCTAACTCTGCTACGCTGGTTTCTCCTCGAAGTATGTGGGATAAAACGCTGTCACCGTCGGATTTCCATGACGAAGGTAGAGACGCTAATCGAGACGAGAGAGCATTTACCTTTGCTGAACAAGCCGCAGCTCTAGCTGCCATTTCTGCATTTACAACCTTGCTACTGCCAGGAATAGCGCCATGTGGCAATACGTGCGGTACCTTGTCCGTTCCAATGCCTACGCCGTATTGTTTGGAAACAGCAGCAGCTTGCTTTTCTGAAAATCCTAATGCTACAGCAGCGTGGGTAACGCTTTCCTGAACGTTCTTCGGCCATTCTCCTTTGCGGTAGTACACGAACAACCCCTGATCTGGCCGTTGCTTTGCCAATCGCTCAAGAATACCTGCGCCCTTGGCGAAACCTTCTTGGTTGGCAATGTCGATGAAATATTGGCTGCTGGAATCAGCTTCGTCAAAAAGCTGGTCTATGACCTTGTTGATTGGCTCTTGCAGCTTCTCTGAACGCTTCAGCACATTGCTGCTGGCCTGTTTTAGCCCCGGAGCAAGCTCATCCATAACCTTCATCTGTTTTTTCGCACGTTCAAGCTCGGTGCCTGTCTCATCAAGCTCTGCTTTGCGTGTATCTGCTGTACTTCTGGCCTCGTCAAGTTGGCTACGCAAATCAGCATTTTGGCGGTGCATGGCCTCCAAGTCCTTCTTTAGGCTGGTATTTTTCCTGTCAGCCTCTGCCAACTGTTCAGCTATGTCTTTGGGGGGCTTTATATATCGTTCTCCGGCTTTCCTGAGATTTTCAGCGGCTTCATCGGCAGCTCGTTTCTTCTCTGAAAGCACCTTCACGTCTTTCCATGCGCCACAAAGCTCTTTCCACTCATCGGTGGAAAGGTGTATACCAGTAAGTCCAGGCGTATGTTTTGCATGTATTATTTTCAGATTTTGCTCCCTCTGTTTTATCCATTCATCATCTATTCGTTCAGCCCTATTGGTTGTAACCGCCTTCTGCATTGTTTCTAGTGCATGGTCAACCTCTTTTTGTCTGCTCAGAGCGTAATTTTCTGCGTTTTTGTAGAGTTCATGAGCTTTTTCTCTGATATTGCAGCTATATTCATCTGCCTCCCTGCGTTCTGTCAGGGCCTTCTCACGGGCTTCTTCAGCGGCTTTCAGTTCTTGCTGGGCAGTTTCTATGCGCTCTTGTAGCTTGCTGTACTGGTCTATGCTCTCGTTTAGGATACGTTCAGCTGTATTCTTTTCTTCAATGGCAGAGTCCCTGCCTTTTTCAGCAGCACCCTTCTCGATTTCAATGTTTTTCAATTTTTGCCTAGTATCTTCTAGTTCTTTTTGTGCTCTTTCGTTGTCCTGCCTTATATAGTCTGCCATGCGGCTATGTTTTCGGCCATTGTCTAAGGGGACTGTCTCTATCTCATATCCATGTGCTTTTACTATCTCTTGCCATTGTGCTCTTGCCCATGAATCAAAGGTCATTTTTCGGTTATTATATCGACTAACCTTTTTTTCTGGTTCTGGCAATTCTACGCCTGCTGCCTCCAAGGCTTTATTCTGACCAAGAGTAAGATTTCCGTCTTTATCTGTTGTGTTCCACACTCGTCTAATATGAGCATGAAGACCACCTTGTTCATCATGATGGATTGCCATATTTAGTATTTGCATAGGCTTTCCATGCTCTTTATTCCAGGCATTCAGCGTGAGAAAATAGTCATTGATACAGCTGGTGAAATCATCTGGCTTTACTTCTGAATTACGGTCACCAATCTGTAAAATAATTTCTTCTGGACGTGTTAATTTTCCAGTTAATAAATCATCTGTAGTTTTACAGCGTTCTGGGTGCCCTTGTGCTCTATATCGTTCGTTTTTTGCTTCCTGTGCTGCATTATAGGTATCGTGGTAGTATGCCCTTTCCATTTCCTGAAAAGTCATACCTTTATACTTTGACATTTGCCAGGTCTGATTTTCACTCAGTTTGTCTTCCACCAAATGTGGAGCTAGTGATAAATCAAAATCTCTGTCATTGTGACGAGCACTGCCTTCTCGACCACTGTGTTGAGATACCCGCATAATATTCATCCTTTCCAAGGCAAGCTGTTCTAGGCACATTATAATCCTGCTGTTTTTGTCGTCAAGTAATAACGCAATACCACTTGACGAAAATTCGTCAAGTGGTGCGCCCTACGGGGTAGTCTTGTGGGGCATAGCCCCACCGCCTCAGCAGAAAAAGCAGGCAGCAAGCAAGGCGGGGGAGGAGGTGGGTATTCTGGGGAGCATCATGCCTGGTGATAGCTCCCTCTTGCTTTGCTTGCTTTTAAGCATATTGCTTTTTAATGCTTTAGGGGGCCACGAAGCCAGCAATGACGCGGTTTTTCGGCTCCATTGTGGGACGGATTGTGACCAATTGTGGGACAGATTGTGACCAAATCACCGAGCATTGTGGGACATAATGTGACCAATTGTGGGACGGATTGTGACCAAATATTCGCTTATAGTGGGACATAGTGTACTTTTGGTGTCACATAATGCCATAAATAATGGGACATTGATATATTTACACGTCTTGCAATGCGGTATATAATGTTTTTGTGCCCTTGTAAGGAACAATAGTTCGGGCACAATCTGTCTGCATTTGGGAGAGATGTTCATGATCGAAGACCGCAGGCCTGTTATATACCAAGCAAACCCTCTGATTGAGGGTCGGAAGCCTTTTGGCACCATTGAGATGCGCTTGTTTCTCTTGGCGCTGCAGCATGTGAACCCGCATTTGTCCAAGGATGACAAGTTTTTTGATCAAAGGTTTGAGGAGCTTCACCTCACGCCGACGCAGACCAAGGAGATATTTGGCCACGGCGAGTACCTCAACCGGCTTCAGAGCGTCTGCGATGGCATGGCTCAGAAGGTGGTCACGGTGGACTATGAGGACGGCGGCTTCAAGAAGTACCCGATTTTTGGCTATATCGAGTACAAGGAGAAGGAGGGGCTGCGCATCAAGTTCAACGATGACATGCGGCCCCTCATCCTGGATATTTTCGAGTCCGGGTACGGATATACAAAGATTGCTGCCAAGCAACTGTTCAACCTCAATTCAGCCTACGGGGTGCGCCTGCTGGAGCTGATGCTCCAGTACAAGGGGCTGATGAGGGATGGCATCATCGAACGCCATATTGAGCTGGATGACCTGCGGGCCAAGATGGATATCAAGCCAGATGAGTACAGGCGCATCAATGATTTCAAGAAGCGCGTGCTGAATGCCCCCATTGCTGACATCAACAGCAGCACGCAGTACAAGCTGTCCTATGAGGTCACAAAGACTGGCCGCAGTGTCACGGGCTTTGATTTCACTATGGATTGCAGGGAGATAGTGGCTGCGGAGGACACCTCTGCCGAGGTGATGAAACTGGAGAAGCTGCCCCGGAAAGAGGATTGGCATGGGCTTTCTGAGCAGGCGGTGAACAAGCTCACGACCATCTGCGGCAGCAATGAGGAGTTCCTGAAGCGCATGAAGCATGCCGTGAAGCTCGCCAAGGCACGCAAGCCAGACAATCTGCCAGGCTTTTTGTTCAATGCCA
>JAGBLH010000119.1 GCA_017635515.1 Selenomonas sp. | reverse complement strand
TTATGCGGGTTTGCACTACTTAGTATAAAATAGGCTATTGCTCAGGGCTGACTCAAAATCTGGCGTTGGCAACAACGTATCGGTTCAAGTCCGATTTCCGGCACCATTTGCAAAGACAAGCCCTGAGGTTCAGCCTCGGGGCTTTTTCATTGATTTCACATGGAGGTTATCATGACTCAAGAAGAATTCCACAAACTTGTACATCTGGTAATGGACTCCCCTGCCCATCCCCCGGAGTCCCTCTTCGCAGGCGGCATGGACAGCTGGCGTTCAAGGGCAAGGCTGGCCCACTTCCTGGCGATGAAGGGAATAGACAGGGACAAAGAGGCTCTGGAGCTTTTCCGCAGCGTGGTGGAGGCTGAGGTTGACGAGGAGAATGCTGAGGAAGTGGAGGAAAAGGCCTTTGCCCTCCAGAAGCTCAGCGAACTGGAAAAAAGCCTGAACCAAAACGAGCAGGCCCTGGACCACATCAATCTGGCCATCGAGCTGGCAGAGAACACGGACTTCCTCTACAAATACCTCCTGCGGGGCGAGCTCTGGGCTGACCGCTGGAACCTCATGCACAAGATGAAGCTGACCGAGCAGGCCGAAGCCGAGGTGGACGAACGCCTGGAGGCCTATAAAGACCTGCCCATACCCCACAACAGCTACGTCTACTACGGCTACCGCTTCAAGGCCCACCTGGCTGCTGCCAGAGGCGACGGCACCCTCATTGCCAAGGACTATATGCACATGGCTCTCCACGCCATGGAGATTCCCGAAAAGAACCAGGCAGCCCTCGACCACGCCTTTGCCGCCACCCACGAGAATACGCCCTTCATCCTGGCGGAGATAGACAAGGCCACGCCGAACCCGGATTTGCTGCATTGGGATATTTGATAAAAACATATAAATAAAAGAAGCTGTCTAGCACTTGGCTAGGCAGCTTCTTTTATGATATATCAGCTTATTTGGTTCCCATCTATGCGCATAGATTAAAGAGCACGCTGAACCTTACCAGAACGCAGGCAACGGGTGCAAACGTTAACACGCTTGACCTCACCCTCAACCACAGCGCGGACACGCTGAATGTTGGGCTTCCAGGAGCGCTTCGTCTTCAAATGAGAATGGCTGACATTGTTGCCGGACAGCTCACCCTTTGCACAAATCTCGCAAACACTTGCCATATCGCTACACCTCCTTACTGTGTGTCGAAAACCGTGAGTGGTATGGCTTTCAAACATAACAAAAACATTCTACCATAAAGAAAGAGCCTTAGCAAGGAAAAGTTTTCAACTTTTTCCTTGCTAAGGTCGCCTTCATATCAAATCTTATTCTTCATTGGCAGACTTCTTGCTGGCAATCTTTTCCTGCACCAGCTTGATGAAGTCTTCAGCGGACATGGACTGGGTTTCCTTCTCGCCATAACGGCGGACAGTGACGGTGCCGTTCTCCACTTCCTGGTCGCCCACTACCAGAGCGTAAGGAATCTTCTTGACCTGGGCTTCACGAATCTTGTAGCCCGTCTTCTCGTTGCGGTCATCCACCTCCACACGCAGGCCCAGGTCGAACATCTTCTTTTTCAGCTCATAAGCATAATAGGCGTGCTTGTCCGTGATGGGCAGGATCTTCACCTGCACAGGAGCCAGCCAGACCGGGAAAGCGCCGGCGTAGTTCTCGATGAGGATGCCGATGAAGCGCTCGATGGAGCCATACACCACGCGGTGCAACATGACAGGACGGTGCTTCTCCCCATCCTCGCCCACATAGGTCAGATCAAACTTCTCAGGCATCAGCATATCCAGCTGGATGGTGCCGCACTGCCAGGTACGTCCGATAGAGTCACGGAGGTGGAAGTCAATCTTCGGGCCGTAGAAAGCGCCGTCACCCTCGTTGATGATGTACTCCAGGCCACGATGCTCCAGAGCATTGCGCAGGGCCTCCGTAGCCTTCTCCCAAATCTCATCGGACCCCATGGAGTCCTCAGGACGAGTGGAAAGCTCTGCCGTGTAGGACAGACCGAAGGTGCTGTACACCTCGTCAAAAAGGTCAATGGTGTGCTGGATTTCCTCCTCAATCTGGCTGGGAGTGATGAAGAGGTGTGCATCATCCTGGGTGAAGTTGCGGACGCGGAAGAGGCCGTGGAGGGCGCCGGAAAGCTCATGGCGGTGCACCAGGCCCAGCTCGCCCATGCGCAGGGGCAGGTCGCGGTAGCTGTGCGGGTGAGACTTGTACACCAGCATGCCGCCAGGGCAGTTCATAGGCTTCACAGCGTAATCTTCATCATCGATCTTCGTGAAGTACATGTTTTCCTTATAATGATCCCAATGGCCGGAAGTCTCCCAGAGCTTGCGGTTCATGATCATGGGCGTCTTGATTTCCTGATAGCCATAGCGGCGATGAACTTCGCGCCAGTAATTGATGAGCTCGTTGCGGATCACCATGCCGTTGGGGTGGAAGAAGGGGAAGCCGGGGCCTTCCTCGTGGAGGCTGAAGAGGTCTAGTTCCTTGCCCAGCTTGCGGTGGTCGCGCTTGGCAGCCTCCTCCAGCATGTGCAGGTACTCGTCCAGGTCAGCCTGCTTCTCGAAGGCCGTGCCGTAG
>JAGBLH010000118.1 GCA_017635515.1 Selenomonas sp. | reverse complement strand
ATACACATAAGCGCTAAATCCCTGCGTAAATTGCTCACGACTGAAACGACCTGCATTGATGTGGCAAGCCTCAACTGATTTGCCTCCCCCGGACTCAAACGCTTCCACCGCCTTGCAGATTGCTTCTGCCTCCTGAACAGAAAAAAACATCCCGGTTTCCTCAGTTACAGTCTCCAGTACGCCGCCACGACCATAGGCAATGACAGGTGTGCCGCACGCCTGAGCTTCCACAGGCGTGATGCCAAAATCCTCTTCAGCCGCAAAGACAAAGGCTTTGGCATGCTGCATCTTTTCCTTTAGCACATCATCTGGCTGGTAGCCCATCATTTTTATGTTGCTCTTGGCAACGGCCTTGATGTTCTTGAATTCTGGCCCATCGCCTATCACCACCAGATTCTTGTCCGGCATGGCGTTGAATGCCTCTACTATCAGCTTTACCCGCTTGTATGGCACCAGCCTGGATGCCGTGAGGTAATAATCTTCCTTGGCCTCGCAACAGGTGAATTTCTCTATGTCCACAGGAGGATAGATGACCTTTGCCTCCCTTCCGTAGACTTTCTTTATGCGTCTGGCTATGAAGGCAGAGTTGGCTATAAAAGCATCCACCCCATTGGCTGTGCGGGTATCCCATATTCTCATGTAGTGAAGAATCAGTCTGGCCAGCCAGCTTTTCAGCCCCTCAGTAAGGTTCGCCTCCCGAAGATATTGATGAGTCAAATCCCAAGCATAGCGTATGGGTGAATGGACATAGGAAACATGCACCTGATCCGGGCCCGTGAGTATTCCCTTGGCCACGGCATGACTGCTGGAGATGATCAGGTCATAACCTGACATATCGAGCTGCTCTATGGCCAGCGGCATAAGCGGCAGATAGGACTTGTAATGTTTCCTTGCTCCGGGCAACTTTTGTATGAAGGTAGTGTGTACCTCCTTGCCCCGCAGCCAGCCCCGGTTCTCTTCTGGCAGGAAGTCCACCACAGCATAGACGTCAGCCTCAGGGAAGACAGACAGGATAGCCTCTGCCACTTTCTCTGAGCCTGCAAAGGTGATAAGCCATTCGCAGACCAGCGCAACCTTGATGGGTCTGTGCCTGACTTCAGAATTCAACTATATCATCCTCACCCAGATAGATTCCATTGCGGATCTCTATGATTTCCAAAGGTATGCACCCCGGATTGGATAGCTCATAACGTGTAGTCTGGGGAATAAAGACTGATTCATTTTCATGTATCATCATGGTCTTTTCATCCCGCTTCACCTCAGCTGTGCCAGAAAGCACGATGAAATGTTCCGTGCGATGGTAGTGCATGCGTAATGGCAGTGTCTTGCCAGGCATGATGCGAAGCTTGCGCATGACATAGTTCTTCCCCTTGCCCAAAGCCGATGAAGTCCCCCAGCTATAATAAAGTGTGGTATGCTCCGTGGCTTCCTAGCGATGGTTTTTCTTGAGTGTCTCCACCACCTCCTTGACTTTCTGCGAGTTACCTTTCTTGGTAGCCACAATAACATCGTCAGACTCCACTAATAACAAATCGTCTATGCCAATACCAGCAATCAAGCGGTCATGGCCGATGAGCAGGGAATCTTTGCAATCTATGGTTATACAGTCACCCTTGACAGCATTGCCAGCCGCATCCTTGGGCAGGATGTCATACATGGCATCCCAGGAGCCGATGTCATTCCAATAGCAGGAAAGTGGTACCATACGCACTTTCTTGCTGAGTTCCTCCACTGCATAGTCAATGGAAATGGAGGGCATTTCTGCAAACCTGTCATGGACTTCCTGATAGCTGTGCCCGTCCATAAGCCCATTTATCTCAGGCTGATAAGCTGCAAGCTCGTCCATGATGCAGCCCAGAGTGAACGCAAACATACCAGAATTCCAGTAATAGTTGCCAGAGGCCAAATACTTCTCAGCCATTTCCAGGCTTGGTTTCTCTTTGAATGAAAGAACGTTGAAACTGCCATCCTGCCCCGACCCGACCTCGATATAGCCATAGCCAGTCTCCGGGTTACGCGGCTTTATGCCAAAGGTCACAAAGGCATCATTTCGTGCAACCTCAGCAGCCTTGGATACACAGGCAGAAAAGGCTTGCTGCTGCTTGATCACATGATCAGCAGCAGCAATGATCAGCACCTCATCGCGGCTGCACTCCAATTCACTCTCACAATACTTGGCCGCCAAAGCAATGGCAGGCGCAGTGTTCTTAGCCACTGGTTCCAGCACGATGTGTGCCTTGTCCGCATGGCAAAGCTCCAACTCACTCTGTACATGGTAAAAATAGCTCTCATTAGTGACCAGCACAATATCCTCTGCCGGAACCATTGACAAGAACCTCTCCACCGTATGCACAAGCAGTGACTTATCATCCTCCAAAGCCAGGAACTGCTTAGGATATGCCTTGCGGGAAAGCGGAAATAGGCGGGATCCCCCTCCGCCTGCAAGTATGATTACTTTCACAACAATATAACACTCCTCTATATGAACAGCCGTAGCTACATACTACTGAAAACTGCCTACATTATACCATGGCAGACGCTGAGACACAACAAACACATGCAAAAAGCCCGCCTCTCATGTCAGAGGCGGGCACAAGCAGCAGGTGCCATCTCGCATCATTATTTCAAGATGAAAGGAATTCTTGTAGGTTCCAGGTTTTCATACAAATCAAATCCAGTCTCATAACTCCTGATAAAGCGAATACAATCAGGAGCTAATTCTGGCACAGTCTCGGTACCCTTGCATTTTCAGCTGGATATGTATCATCGCCATCAATCATCAAATAGCAATCTGCTTCAATATCCCTAAACATCGAACGTATGACATTTCCCTTGCCCTGCCGATATTCATGACGCACAATCGCCCCCGCTCTTTCTGCTATAATTGCCGTATCATCTGTTGAATTGTTATCATAAACATATATATCTGCTTCTGGCAAAGCACTTCGATAATCTGCAATAACTTTCTCAATGGTCAGGCTTTCATTATAGCATGGTATTAGTACT
>JAGBLH010000117.1 GCA_017635515.1 Selenomonas sp. | reverse complement strand
AGGTAGGACTCCAGGCTCTCGCGGCGGGCACCGGGACGAGCGGCAGACACGGCATCAGCAGCTGCCACCAGCACGGACTCCACGCAGCTGGGCTCGCAGTCGCCGTGATGGGAAGCCACTGCATTGATGACATCCTTGGACTCGCGGAACTTGCGGGCCAGGTCTGCACCGATGGCGGTGTGGGAACCTTCCACCTCGTGGTCGATGGCCTTGCCGATATCGTGCAGCAGGCCGCCACGCTTGGCCAGCATCACGTCACAGCCCAGTTCGGAGGCCATGACCCCTGCCAGATGGGAAACCTCGATGGAGTGATTCAGCACGTTCTGCCCGTAGCTGGTACGGTAGCGCAGGCGTCCCAGGAGCTTCACCAACTCCGGATGGATGCCGTGGACACCGGTATCGAAGGTAGCCTGCTCACCGGCCTCCTTGATGCGCTGGTCAACCTCGCGCTTGGCCTTCTCCACCATTTCCTCGATGCGTGCGGGATGGATGCGTCCGTCCTGGATGAGCTTCTCCAGGGCAATGCGGGCCACCTCGCGGCGCACAGGGTCAAAGCCGGAGAGAATCACAGCCTCGGGCGTATCGTCGATGATGAGGTCGATGCCCGTCATGGTCTCCAGGGTGCGGATATTGCGCCCCTCGCGGCCGATGATGCGGCCCTTCATTTCGTCATTAGGCAGAGCCACTACCGATACAGTAGTCTCAGCCACATGGTCAGCAGCGCAACGCTGGATGGCTGTGGAGAGGATGTCGCGGGCCTTCTTGTCCGCTTCGTCCTTGATCTGCTGCTCGTATTCCTTGATCTTCATGGCCTTCTCATGCTGGAGCTCTTCCTCCGTCTCGGCCATGATCATGGTGCGGGCTTCCTCAGCCGTCAGGCTGGAGATGCGCTCAAGCTCCGTCCGCTGCTGGGCGTGGAGCTCGTCCACCGCCGCCTGGGTCTTGTCCAGCCGCTCTTCCTTGCGGGCCAGGGTGCTTTCCTTCTTCTCCAGGGACTCCAGCTTCCTGTCCAAGTTCTCTTCCTTCTGGACAATCCGCCTCTCCTGACGCTGGATTTCGCTCCTGCGCTCCTTGGTATCGCGGTCAAGCTCCTGACGCTGGCGATGTATCTCTTCTTTGGCTTCCAGCAGCGCTTCCTTCTTCTTGGTCTCTCCCTGCTGCCTGGCTTCTGCCACGATGCGCTGGGCTTCTGTCTCTGCTGAGCCAATCTGTGCTTCTGCGGTGCGTTTGCGAGCCGTATAGCCTGCGGCTGCGCCAATAACTAGTGCAACTATTACCGCTAATATTACCGTAACGATAATACTCACCCCCCCTTTTCTTTGTTTTTTCATAGTTTTGAATTTCATTGTGTGTATGGCACACCCATACGTATATATTCTAATGTTTTTCCCTGTCTCTGTCAAGGAAACATAGCTTCCCAGCCCGCCCCCAAACCCCGCCCTTGAATTCATCTAATGCTCACTTACGGGTGGCAAAAAATCCCGCTTTAGGGTACAATGTAAAAGGTTTTGATTTGGTTGACTTATGTAATTGGAGGAACACAGTATGCTCAAATGCAGCAAATGCGGCAAAGCCTTAGCAGACAAGGACGCCCTGGTGCACAAGGACCCCGAGGGCAACCAGCATATCATCTGCCACGACTGCTTCAAGGAGGCCATGGGGGTTGACTACCAGACCTTCGCCTTCCGCAAGGAAAACGCCAAGCAGACTTTCTTCGCGGTGCTCTTCTGCCTGGCAGCCACCATCTACGCCTTCATGGAAAAAGGCCCCCTGTACGGAGGCCTGGGCATTATCCTTACCATTCTCGTCTACATCTTTTCCAGCAAGGCAAAATAAGACACGCTATTTGGCAGACAGTATCTGCCGCACGGCCTCGGGCTTCAGCTCGAAGCGCTCGCAAAGCTCTGCTTCGTCCATGCCCGCCCTGTGCAGGCGGCGGAGAATGTCATCACGGGCCGTCAGCAGCCCCTCCACAAAGCCCTTCTCGTAGGCCCCCTTGCCCTCGGCTTTCTCCTGGGGCGTGAGCTGGGACATGCGACGGGCCAGTGAATTCAGGAGGGGCGAGTCTCCCAGCATCACATCCGGCTTCTTCCAGAGGGCTTCCCTGTCCACCAGTTTCACCTTCTGGGTGCGCTTCTTGAGACGGTAATCGCCGTCCGGCAGCATCTGCCAGGTCTCGTCAGCGGGCCAGGAGCCGTCCAGCACCCGCTCCACGTTCAAGCGGTCGCTCTGCTGATAGAAGCGCTCCGCCTCCTGCCGTGTCTTGCCCCCCTGGACCTTGCGGCTTATCAGCCGCTCCTTCAGGTCTTCCTGCCTCGCCTCGACAAAAACCGTATAGTCCGCAAGATCCCTGAGGTCCTGCCAGCCTCCGTAACCCAGAAGCAGCCAGTTGCCCTCCAGGAGCACGATGTCCTGCCTCACAGTGGTCACATCTTCGATGACATCATGGATGCTGCGGTCGTAAACTGGCCAGCGGATGTTTTCTGTCCGCACCCGGGCCAGTTTTTCTTTCAGACGCTCAAGGTTGAAGGTCTCCGGCGCCCCCTTGATGGCAGTCATGGGCACCATCTTCCCGTCCTGCTCTATCTTGTGGGAGCGCAGATAGGCGGAGGTGTGATGGAAGCCGTCCAGCCCCACAGCCTGCAGGGACACGAGCCCATCAACTGTCTGGGAGAGCTTCTCCAGCAGCAGGCAGAGGGTGGACTTGCCCGTGCCCGGAGGCGCCGCCAGCAGGATGATGAGCCTCCTGCCAGCCTCCTTCTGCTTCCTGGTCATCTGCCGCAAAAAGGGCAGGAAGAGTTCCTGGATGGTGGCCTCATTGTACCTCACCTTGTGAGCCAGGCCGTTGATCATGAAGCGGCAGCTGCGCCACTGTTTTTCACTCATATTTCAGCACTCCTTGCTTTCGGTCTTGCCATCTTTCCCCTATTTTCTCTTGTTTCTCATTGTACTATAATTTTGAATCTATTGCCAGTCTTCCCTTCATGGAGTATGATTATTACATAGGAGGGATGTACTATGATTACAAGCAAACTCAAAACCAAGATAGCCGCAGCCTGCCTGGCAGGCACCCTTGCCGTAGGCTTCCAGGGCGCAGCCAGCCCTGTGGCCGCAGAAGCTTTTTCTATCGGCTCCGTCATAGGGGCAGCCATAGGAGGAGCTATCACCTCTGCCCAGGTGAATGATGCCATCAGCCAGTATAACAACACTGAGGAGGGCCGCCAGCAATATTTCCAGTCTATGAAGGAGCGTTACGGTGTCAACGACGACCCTTATCTCAATGAGCGACTGGGAAGCATCATGGCCAACCTCACCAATGCCATAGGCCAGGTGGACGGAAGCATCTACGAAAAGCCTTACAACTACTTCATCAACAATGACCAGAGTTTCAACGCCTTCTGCACCTTGGGTCACAATATGAGCGTCAATACCGGCCTTTTCAGTGTCATTGAAAACGAGGACGAAATCGCCGTAGTGCTTGGCCATGAAATGGGACACGGCCAGAAGGATCACCCTGCCAAGGGCATGAAGAAGTCCATCGGCCCCCAGATCCTGGCCAACGCTGCAGGTAGCGGCCTCGCAGGCATTGCCGGCACTCTCATAGCCAACACCTGGAACAATCAGGGCATCACCAAGCCTATGGAATGGGAAGCAGATAATCTGGCCTTCGAGTACATGACCCACTCGCCTTACAATCCGGGAGCTTGTGCTGCCGTCTGGCAGCGGGTCATCGACAAGGGAGGAGACAGCAAAAATTCCGGCTTTGCCCATTTCATGGCCGGAGGCTCTGACCATCCCTCCCACTCAGACCGCCGTGACAACTACGCCAAAAAGCTCCATGAGTACAGCGGCAAGCATGTCAGCGTCCAGGGCGGCAGGGTGCAGGTCAACGGCAAAGACTTTGTCGCCCCCGCTGCCAGTGCAGGCATGAGCGGCGCCGAGCGTTCCTACTTCGTAGCAGGAAACCTCGCTGCTGCCTTCCGCAATGGTCACAGCAGCTCCGCTGCCACAGTCAGCGGCAGCATCGTCATGCTTGGCGCCCAGCCCATCATAGAGTGCCTGAACGGTGATGAAAGCGCTCAGACCCTGGCCGACAGGCTCAACGCCATCAAGTAAGAACCCATCGAATTTCAAGGAGTCACTTCATGCAGATTCGCGCCTATCGGACTTCCATCATCCTGGGGCTGGTGTCGGCCCTGCTGCTGTCCGCTTTCTGGTACACCCAGCAGCTGGCCTTCATTGTCTTTCTGTCCCTGCTGCTGAATCTCCTGCTGAGTCCCCTGGTGGACAAGCTGGAGAAAAAAATGCCCCGGGGAGCAGCAGCTGCCGTGGTGATGGCCCTCTTCCTGCTGATTTCCTTCAGCCTGCTCACCTTGGTATCCAGCAACTTCCTGCCCACTTTCACCCGCTTCATCAGGGAGTTTCCCCATATCGCGGGCAGGCTGCAGGAAACCTGGCTCATGTCCGGCCCCACCTTCCTGCATGATGAACTGGACAACCTCTGGGAAGGGCTGAAGGATGCCGGCGTAGTGGCCCTGAAATCCTCCATGACCATCATGTTCTCTGCCTTTGGCAAGTTCATAGACATGGTCATCATCTTCTTCGTGACCTTCTACCTGCTGAAGGACGGGGACGATATCAAGGGATATATTGCGGGGCTCTTCCCCCATCAGGACAACCGCCGCATCATGAAGCTCTTCAACAAGATACTCAAGGCCCTGCGCATCTACATCTGCGGGCAGATGCTCATCTGCTGCATCACAGGCCTGGTGGTGTTCCTGTACTTCACCATCCGCCACCTGCCCTATGCTTCGGTGTTCGCCGTGGTGTCCGGCATCGCGGAGTTCATACCCGTGCTGGGCCCCACCGTGGCTTCCGCCTTCGGCGTGCTGCTCACCGCCACCACCAGCCCCTGGACGGCTCTCCAGACAGCAGGCTTCTATCTGCTGCTCACCCAGATCAACCACAATCTGGTGATGCCAAACATCATAGGCAAGACCCTGCACCTGCACCCCATCGCCATCATCCTGGGCGTGGTGCTGGGAGACGAGCTTCTGGGAGCTGCGGGCATGTTCCTGGCGGTGCCCGTCATCGTCATCTGCAAGCTGGTGATCGAAGACATCTATCTGGCCCGGCAGCAGGAAATGGAACGGCGCAGCGCCTCGCGCTGGCTGGCCAAGCCCAGCGAGGACAGGGACAACTAAAAACAGGCATGAAAAAAGCACCCATGAGCGGGTGCTTTCTTCGTATGCCGTTTATTCCTTACTGAGCCATCAGCTTGGCCAGCTTGTTGGCAAACTCCACCGGATTCTCAGGCAGGATGCCCTCGATGAGCAAGGCCTGGGTGTAGAGCAGGTCGCAGTAGTCCTTGAAGTCTTCCGTATCCTTGCCTGCAGCGTGAAGGCTCTGGAGACGGGTGAAGAGCTCATGCTTCGGATTGATTTCCAGGATGCGGCGGGCTTTGAACATGGGGTTATCCATATCTGCAAAGGTCTGCTCCATGGAGAGAGACGGGCCGGCCTCGTCTGCCACCAGGCAGACAGCGCTGGACTTGAGGCGGCTGGAGACCTTGACATCGGCTACCTTGTCGCCCAGAGCCTCCTTGATATCCTTCATCAGGTCATCGTTGGACTTGGCGATTTCCTCAGTCTCCTTCTTGACCTCCTGGGATTCGGCATCGTCCAGATCCAGGTCGCCCTTGCTGATGGAGTGGAAATCCTTGCTGTCATACTGGTGGATAGACTCAATGGCGAATTCATCCACAGGGTCAAGGAGGTAGAGCACCTCAATGCCCTTGTCGCGCAGAAGCTCCATCTGGGGCAGGTGCTCGATGGTCTCCTTGTCGCGGGCAGTAGCATAGTAAATCTTCTTCTGGCTCTCGGGCATGCGCTCCACATACTCCTTGAGCGTCACCAGCTTGCCCTCCTTGGAGCTCATGAAGAGCAGCAGGTCTTTCAGCTTGTCGATGGTGTCGCTGCCGCCGTACATGCTGTTGTAGACACCAATCTTCAGGGACTTGCCGTACTCGTTCCAGAACTTCTCGTAGTCCTCACGATGCTTCTCCAGCTTCTTGGCAAGGGACTTCAGGATATTCTTCTCCAACGCCTTGCCGATGGTCTTCAGCTCGCGGCTCTGCTGCAGGAGCTCGCGGGAGATATTGAGGGAAAGGTCGGGAGAATCCACCAGGCCCTTCATGAAGCGCAGGTAGTCAGGCAGGAGGTCCTTGCACTTGTCCATGATGAACACATGGCGGGAATAGAGCTGCAGGCCCGGCTCATAGTCCGTGTGATAGAGGTTGAAAGGAGCCTTGGCGGGAATGCACAGGAGTGCCGTGTACTCCACAGTACCCTCAGCCTTGGTGTGGAATACCTCCATGGGGTTCTCCCACTCATGGAACTGATTCTTGAAGAACTCGTTGTAGTCCTCGTCCTTCAGCTCGCTCTTGTTTCTCGTCCAGAGGGGCTTCATGGAGTTCAGGGTGCGGATCTCCGTCTTCTTGATGGGCTCTGCATCCTTGATGGGCTCGCCCTTGTCGTCCTTGGGCTGCTCAGTCACCTCGAAGCTCATCTTGATGGGGTAGCGCACATAATCGGAGTATTTCTTCACCAGATTCTGGAGCTTGTAATTCTCCGTGAAGTTCTCCTCAGCCTCATCACCATAGAATTCCTGCTTGAGGGTGATGGTGATGGTGGTGCCGCGCTTCTCCTTTTCGCACTCCTCGATGGTGTAGCTGCCATCAGCAGTGGACTCCCAGCGCCAGCCCTGAGTCTCGCCAGCCTTGCGGGTGATGATGGTGACCTTCTCAGCTACCATGAAAGCAGAATAGAAGCCCACGCCGAACTGGCCGATAAGCTCCTTGTCTGAAAGCTCGGAACCCTCCCCCTGAGCCTCCTTGGCCTTCTGAATCTGCTCCAGGAAAGCCTTGGTGCCAGACTGGGCGATGGTGCCGATGTTTTCGATGACTTCTTCCTTGTTCATACCCAGGCCATTGTCAGAGATGGTCAGGGTATGGCTGTCCTTGTCGGGAATGAGGAAAATCTCATAGTCCTCATCACCCTCCAGCAGCTCACGATTGGTGAGGCTCTCAAAGTGGAGCTTGTCAATGGCATCAGAAGCATTGGAAATCAGCTCCCGCAGGAAAAGCTCATGGTTGGTGTAGATGGAATTGATCATCAGGTCGAGCAGCTGCTTCGATTCTGCCTTGAATTGTTTCTTTGCCATTTCAAGAACCTCTAGCTTCAATCTTCTGAGATGAAATAGAGTTAGAACTTCTATAAAAAAATTATTAAAAATGATTTGTCGTGAACTAATTGTTTTGGACTTTGGAAAGAATCAGCGAGTATTATGGGCGGTTAGGAGGCTCTGAGCCCTTCTTCCAAAGGGGTCGACCTTTCGAGCCTCCGACATCATTCAGCCGATGTCAAGCTTTTTCTACGCCGATGGT
>JAGBLH010000116.1 GCA_017635515.1 Selenomonas sp. | reverse complement strand
GCTTCACTTCCTTGATGCTGATGGTCTTCTGCTTCTTCTTGGCTTCCTTCTCGCGCTTCTGCTGCTCATAGCGGTACTTGCCAAAATCCATGATGCGGCAAACAGGCGGCTTGGCCTTGGGAGCTACCTCCACCAGATCCAGGTGCTGCTCCTCCGCCATGCGGAGTGCCTCACGGGTGGGCATAATGCCCAGCTGCTCGCCGGTGGCGCTGGTGACGCGCACCTCGCGGATGTGAATCTGCTCATTGATGCGTAATGATTCCCTGCTAATAGTAAAAACACCTCCTAATAAAAGTAATCGTCTTTAGCAAAAAAAGAGATGGCATACGCCACCTCTCCATAATCTCACATTATGAACCCAAACGGCCTTCAGCCGACAGGTGAGAGCGGTGGCTCTACTTGCTCAACAATGGGTAGTTTACCATTTTGCAGGCCAGGTGTCAAGGATTTTCTTATCATGGAAAAACAGGGCAGGACTTTGCCGCGACGATGTCGAAATAGCAGGATTCAAGAGGATAACTATTGGCTCGGAAAAGATTTCGGAGTGATATCTATCATGAAAAAGGCACAATCAGACAATACCCTCCTGCTCGTGGGCCTGGCCCTGGCCGTCCTGCTGGCAGCCAATGCCCTGCTGGGCTTCATGCTGACAGGCCAGTCCCGCTCAGCCATGAAAGTGCTGATCCAGAACCGCATGCTGGACATATCTAAAACAGCTGCAGACATGCTGGACGGCGACAAGCTCAAAGCCCTCAAAGCCGAGGACAAGGGCAAGCCTGACTATCAGCAGGTAAATGATACCCTGGCGTATTTCCAGAACAATATAGACCTGAAATACATCTACTGCGTGCAGTACATCGGCAACAAGCAGTTTGTCTTTTCCGTAGACCCCACCATAGAAGACCCTGGAGAATTCGGCTCGCCGGTGGTCTACACGGACGCCCTTTATCAGGCCAGCCTGGGCCAGTCAGCCGTGGACGAGGAACCATATACCGATGAATGGGGCAGCTTCTACAGCGCCTACAGCCCGGTATTGGGCTCAGATGGCAAAGTGGCAGGCATCGTGGCCGTGGATTTCGATGCCGAATGGTATGACAACGAACTTGCCAAACAGACGCGCACCATCGCTTTCTGCCTGGCGATTTCCACAGGCCTCTGCATCTTGCTGGTACTGGTGGCTACACGCAGCCTGCGGAGCAGATTGCGGGACATGACGAAGAATCTCAGCGACCTGTCCCATGACCTCAGTGAACTTACCTGGGCAGTGGCCGATATTGAAGCCCAGGGAGATGAACATCAGCCCCCCAGGAAAGACGAAACCAACCTGGGCAATCTGCACGAGCGTGTGCAGGAAGTCAGAGACGGGCTGCGCCGCTATTGGGAGGATTCCAGCTCCAAGGCCAATAACATCATCACTGCCCTTGGCTCAGACTACCGCAATGTCTACTATCTTGATCTGGACACTGGCGAAGGTACCTGCCACAAAGCCATCGGTCTTGACTGCAGCCTGACCCCAGGCCAGAAATTCACCTTCCTGGATACCATGGAAGAATATGCGAAATCCTTCGTGGTGGAAGCTGATCGGGAAGCATTTCTGAAGTTCATGCACCCCGAGGCCATCCACCAGGCCATGGGAGAAAAGAGGCTGATCACCCATCTTTTCATGGTGCACCGCGATGAACTTGAATTCTACGAGCTGGTGCGCATCGCCGCCATCAAGAACCCCGACAGCCGCAGCGGGCTGGGGGTACATGCCGTGGGCATAGGCATCAGGGAAGTGGACTGGGAAACCAGCCAGTTCCTCGCCCGAAACCGCCATCCCGAAAAGTAAGACTTGCAACGAAAAGAAGCCTTCCCACAGCTTCATGACAGCTGTGGGAAGGCTTCTTTATGCTTTTTCACGTATCCTGGGCAAAGGAAATGCTCCAGACATCCTCTGCCACGATGGTCATGAGATCCTCGTCCGTGAGCTCCTCCGTGCTCTCCGCCAGGCGGTCACCCAGATTGGTGAGGGCCTTTTCGAAGTAGTTGCGCACGGTGCGGCCATTGGCAAAGTCCGGCTTGCGGCGGGCGTAGAGTTCCTTGAAGGACTCTCCCAGGTAATCCTTGGCTTCATCAGAAAGCACGAACTGGGCTTTCTCGCACATGCCCTCGAAAATGGAGAGAAGCTCTTCCGGCTTGTAGTCCGGGAACTCGATGTACTTGTTGAAGCGCGACTTGAGGCCGGGGTTGGTGCTCAGGAACTTGCCCATCAAGTCAGTGTAGCCCGCCACGATGACAATGAGGTTGTCGCGGTGGTCTTCCATGAGCTTCAGCAGGGTATCAATGGCCTCGCGGCCAAAGTCCTTGCCATCCCCGCCATTGAGGGAATACGCCTCATCGATGAAGAGCACGCCCCCCAGGGCGCTCTCCACCACTTTCTTGACCTTGGGAGCCGTCCAGCCGATGTACTCGCCTACCAGCCCCGCCCTGTCAGTCTCGATGAGCTGGCCCTTGGAGAGAATGCCCAGCTCCTTGTAAATCTTGGCCAGTAGCCTGGCCACGGTGGTCTTGCCTGTGCCCGGGTTGCCTGCAAAGACCAGATGCCTCGAGACAGGCACCTGCTGCAGGCCACGCTTCTCGCGCAGCTTGTTGAGGCGCAGGCTGTTGATGATGCTCTGCACATCCTTCTTGACCTGATCCAGACCCACCAGGGAATTCAGCTCTGCCATGAGTTCTTCATAGCTGAGCTCAGGTTCATCGGACTTGGCTTTCGCCACTGCCTCGTTTATATCCTGGGTCTTCTCTTCCTCGGTCTTCTGGTTCCTCACGTCTTCCCTGACAGGAGCATTATCTTCCTCTTCCTCGACGGCAGTTTCCCTTTCCAGCCGCTCTGCTTTCTTCACCGCTTCCGTGCGGGCCTGGATGCAGTCGGAATAATCTATCTGGTCGATCAGGCTGCCCATCTTGGCAAAGTAGCTTTCCACGGTGATATGCTTGGAACATTTCAGCCCGGAAATGCAGATTTCCACATCTCCGTCTGTCCAGGTCAGGGAGGGCAGGCATTCACTTATATCGCCAACAGCCTCCACGCTATAAGGACTCAAGATTTTCTTGAATGCCCGCTGCGCCAGCTCTACACTGGTAATCTTCAGGCCGTGTTCCTTGGCCTGATCGTCAACTCCCACAATCAGATCGCACACCTCACCATAGGTGATGCCATCTGCGCGGTAATTGACACAAAGGCCATAGAGGCCCTTCTTGCGGAAGGAAAAATATATTTCTTCCACTCTCTCCTGGCAGGGAAGGGACATCTCGCCATCCGGCGACAAGCTGTAAAGGGACTTGTCCGCAGATTCTCCGCTTCCGTCCAGCAGGTGCGTCATATCCGCTATATCCATCAGCTCTTCCACAGGGCTGTCAAAGCAGACAGTCTTGTGGAAAATCTTCTGGGCAAAGGGAATTCTCATCATATAAGGCGGCATGCCAATACCTCATCCTCTCTTGTACACATCTTCCATGTATGGTAACCACCTAATAGTGCCAAAGCGTTATTTCGATGCGCCCACACGAAAAACCTGCGGGCACCTATTCAGTATCTTATTATATCACAAAAAAAGGCCCAGTTGTAGATAACCGGGCCTTGTCTGCAAAACTAATTTTTATTTGCTCACTCCTGAGCCCTATCCCCCGGCATGGCAGGAGGTGGGCCGCCCTGGGGGCCACCGTGGTGAGAGCCTTCGGGGCGCAGCTTGCTCTTGTCCACGCCCAGCTGCCCTGCCACGTCAGTCCAGCGGTTGTTGATCTTCTTCATGTCAAGCACAGCCTGGATATCCTTGCCGCTTTCCTTGGCCAGGATAGCTGCCATGTTGATGTCCCTGCTCTGGTAGCCGTTCTTCAGGAGAGCCAGGGCCTTGTCCTGGGCCAGCAGCCCCTTCTGGGCGATGTGCATGGCCTTCATTTCCAGCCTGGCCTCGCGCATCTGGGCATGGGAGATGCCCAAGGACTTGGTGATGGCCTTCCAGTCGGACTGGCTCTTGTGCATGGCCAATATCTCTTTGAAGGACTTGCCGCTGACTTTCGCCAGCATGGCTGCCTGGCCAATGTCGCGGAAGTCTTCCTTGGCCTCGATGGCTGCCTTCACCTCTGACTGCTTGACACCAAAGGTATCTGCCACATATTTGGCCGCTTTGTCGGCATCCATCTGCACCGGCGGGTGCTGGGGCCTCTGCCCCTGCTTCTCCATCTGGGGCGGGCGGCTGTCATGGGCAGTCTCTGCCTGGGCAGACATGGTCCCCAGGCCACCGCCCAGCAGCATGGCACCTGCAATAATCCCAGTGAGCATTTTTTTCTTCATAGCATTCATCTCATTCACGCCTTTCTCATAGCAAATAATATTTATTTGGATTTCCTTGACTATGACAATAGTGTATAACAGAATGATTAGAACGTCTTTAAGGCAGCATTAAAGTTTCATTTAATTTTGCTGAAATTAAGCTGGAACTGCCCCTCTCACTTGCGCTTGTCCAGCCAGCCCTCGATATTCTTCTGGCGGGCGCGGGCAATGGCGAGAGTCCCCTCTGGCACGGTCTTGGTGATGGTGGAGCCTGCACCGATGTAAGCGCCGTCCTCCACAGTGACTGGAGCCACCAGATTGGAGTTGCAGCCCACGAAGGCATCATTGCCGATGACGGTGCGGAACTTGGTCTTGCCGTCATAGTTGACGGTGATGGTGCCGCAGCCCATGTTGACCCCGGAGCCCATGTCGCAGTCCCCGATATAGGAGAGATGCGGCAGTTTGGAGCCCTTGCCCACGTTGGAGTTCTTGACCTCCACGAAGTTGCCCATCTTCACCCCTTCAGAGAGGTGAGAATCCGGGCGGATATGGTTGAACTGGCCCAGAGCCACGCCATCGTCAATCTGGCAGTCATGGGCATAGCAGAACTGGCCCACCACGTTGTTGCCGCACTTCACGTTCTGGAAGCGCACACTGGGGCCAATCTCGCATTCCTCGCCGATGACTGTGCCTGCTTCCAGCCAGGTCAGAGGATAGATGACAGTGTCGCGGCCCACCTGCACATCAAAATCCACATAGGTGGTGTCAGGGTCCATGAGGGTGACGCCTTCGGCCATCAGCTGCTCATTCTTGCGGCGACGCAGGATTTTCTCGGCACCTGCAAGCTGCTGGCGGGAGTTGATGCCCAGAGTGGACTCATAGTCATCTGCAGCCACGGCCCATATCTTCTCACCCTCGCCCCGCAGGATTTCCAGCACGTCCGGCAGGTAATACTCGCCCTGGGCGTTGTCATTGGTGACCTTGGCCAGTGCGCCGAACATGGCCTCGATATCGAAGCAGTAGATGCCGGAATTGACTTCCTTCACCTGACGCTCCTCTTCGCTGGCATCCTTGTGCTCCACGATTTTCAGCACTGAGCCGTCCTCGCCGCGGATAATGCGGCCATAGCCCGTGGCATCGGGCATGATGGCGGTGAGCACCGTGGCCTTGGCCTTGGCTTCCCTGTGAGCCTCATAGAGGTTCTTCAGGAGCGACCCTGTGAGCAGCGGCGTATCGCCGCAGAGCACCATAACCGTGCCCCGGACCCCCTCAAGCTTCTCCTTGGCCTGCAGCACAGCGTGGCCAGTGCCCAGTTGCTCGGCCTGGGTCACATATTCCACCCCGGCCTGCTCGCCCATGGCCTCACGCACCATCTCGCCGCCAAAGCCAGTGACCACGATATTGCGGTCAGCCCCGGCCTCCCTGGCAGCATCAATGACATGCTGGAGCATGGCCTTGCCTGCAGCCTTGTGCAGCACCTTGGGCAGCTTGGACTTCATGCGGGTGCCCTTGCCGGCGGCAAGGATAATAGTAACCAAATCTGACATATCTTCTATCTCCCATCTATGCCACATAAATCATGGCTTAATTGCTTATTTCTTCGCTTTGGAAGCGCTTCTCTTCTGTTCCTTCTGCTTCTGGTTCACCACTTCCATAGCCTGAAGCAGGGTCTTTTCGGAATTTTCCATATGCACTTCTGCCGCCTTGCGGGCTGCCTTCACATCCCCCTGGGCAATGGCTTCCACGATGGCCCTATGCTCCTCCAGCGTAGCCTCCAGACGGCCCGGGTAGGACATGGAGAGGGTGCGGAAGCGGGTGAGCTGGTCGCGCAGGTTGGAAATGACCCCCACCAGGCGGGAATTGCGGGCGGCATGGTAAAGCAGGTCGTGGAACTCGATGTCCGTCTCCACGATCTTTTCCATATTGTTCTCTGCAATATAGCCCCCGATGATCACCAGCAGGCGCTGGAGGTGCTCCTGCTCCTCGCCGGTGATGCGCTCTGCCGCCAGGCCATTGGACAGGGATTCCAGGGCCGTGCGGATTTCAAAGATCTCGTTGATGTCGCGTATGGACATGGTGGCCACATAAGTGCCCCGGCGGGGCATCATGATGACGTAGCCCTCCAGCTCCAGCTTGCGGATAGCTTCGCGCACCGGGGTGCGGGAAACTCCCAGCTCCTCTGCCAGCTGTATTTCCATAATGCGTTCTCCCGGCTTCAGCACCCCGTTGCGGATGGCCTCGCGCAAAGATTCGCACACCACTTCCCGCAAGGGCTGATAGCTGTCAAGTCTGATGGGAGAAAGTCTCCTGTCCATAACGATTCCCCTATTCTGAAACCTTAGTTTATCCTCTTGAAATTCTGGCCAAAGCGGGTACCGCAGCCGCTGGTGCGGGTGACAAAGACATCAGCCTTGGTGGCATGGCGCATGAAACCAGCAATGCGCAGAGCCTCGCTCTTCTTGGCAGCCAGGCCGAAGACGGTGGGGCCGCTGCCGGACATCATGCTCACCAGCGCTCCCTTTTCCACCATCAGCTTCTTGTACCGCTCTATGACCTCATACTTCTTAATAGTAACACTTTCCAGCACATTGCACAATAATGGCGCCATGGCTTTGAGGTCCTGGCTGATGATTTTTTTCTCCACCAGATCATTATCAGGGTGGCGCTCCGCCCCCTGCTCGTCATAGTTCTGGTAAGCCCATGCCGTGGACACGGAAACCCGGGGCTTGGCCAGCACCACCCAAGCGGTGGGCATGCCCTTGAGGCGGCGCAATATCTCGCCCCTGCCCGTAGAAAGCATGGTGCCTCCCATCAGGCAGAAGGGAATATCCGAGCCCAGTTCCGCCCCCAGGCTGCAAAGCTCCTCGTCACTCAGTCCCAGCCCGTAGAGCTTGTCCATGCCCCGCAGCACCGCTGCTGCATCTGCACTGCCCCCCGCCAGTCCCGCCGCCACGGGTATCCGCTTGGTGAGATGCATGCGCACCCCGCCCTTCACGCCACAGCGCTCCTGAATCAGGGCCGCCGCCTTCCAGGCCAGGTTTGTCTCATCGGGCTTCATCCAGGAGAGATTGAGGGAAAGGTCAATCCCCTCACGCATCTTCTCCAAAGTGACCGTATCATGCAGGGCCAGGGACTGCATGATCATGGCTACCTCATGATACCCATCAGGGCGCTTGCCCAGTATGTCCAGGGTCAGGTTGATCTTGGCTTTTCCTTCTACTTTCAGCAAGGCAATCCATCCTATCTGTCAAATGTTCTCTAATGTTCTCTAATGATATTAGCCTTTGACTTGCATATCTGTCAATGATAATTGCATGCTGGCTTCGTGCGCTATGTCTTAGAATCATGCTTGGCTTTTTCTTTATTCTCATTTTCCAGTTCTTCGCTGTATACACGATAGCAGGAACGGCCAGCGGACTTGGCTGCGTACAGGGCCTCGTCGCTGCGGTTCATCAGCACATCAATGGGCACCGGGTGCTCGTCAGCGTAGGCGATGCCAGCGCTGACGGTCAGGCATTCGAGTCCCGGGTCCTGCTGATAGACGGATATGAGCTGCTGCATAAACGCCCGCAGCCGCTCCTCCACACTCTCTTTCTGCACCTTTCCCGTGAGCACCACCAAAAACTCATCGCCCCCCAGTCGCACGTTCAGCGCATCAGGAAACTGGAGCTTCAGCACTTCGGCTAAGATCAGGAGAGCTGCATCCCCGGTCTGATGGCCAAAATTATCATTGACTTCCTTGAAGTGATCCAAATCCAGGGTGATCAGAGTAAACTTGGTATCAGGCGAACATTGCTTGACGAAATCTCCAAAACGACGGCGATTGGCCAGCCCGGTCAGTACATCTTGCTGCGCCATGCTCATGATGAGCATCTGATTTTTGTAGAGTTTTTTGTTCATCTCGCTCATGGCACGGCTCATAGCCCCCAGCTCATCATAGCGCTTGGACATTTTCTGCATCTGAGCCTCGGTCTGCGCATCCATCTTGAGAATGCCCTCCCCCAGCTCCTTCATGCGTTTCGTTGCCACCTGGACAGGATAAGCCAGCTTCCTGCCTGTGTAAATCGCCAGCAGCACAAAAAGCACTTCCAGCAGCACCAGACCAGCAAGCATGCGGGCAATATGCTCCTTCATGCTATCCACAAAGGCTTTCTCCCGCATAGCCATCCGGCGATCAATCTGGTCAATCCAAATGCCTGTGCCAATCACCCAATGATACGGGGCAAATTCCATCGTATAGTAAAGCTTGGGCAAAGGCATTTGCATCCCCGGCTTGGGAAACATGAATTCCGAAAAACCGCCCCCCGTCTTAGCCTTCTCTATCATCTCACGGATAAAATAGCGCCCCTCAGGGTCTTGGGCGTCAATGCGTAGCTTTCCCTCATCCTCCGTTCCCAAGAGCACAACATTAACTCCCTCGTACGTGTCGATGGTAAAATACCCCTGACCGTGGTCATAGCGCATCCTGCGCACAAGCTCAGCTGCCCGCTGCATAGCCTGCTCCTGGGTAACCTCCCCGCGCATCTGAGCCTGATAGCAGCTTTCCACTACGCTCCAGGCAGAATTGGCCTGCCACTCCAGCTGCATCTCAGCATTTTTCACCATATCCTTGCGAGACTCCGACATCATCCTCTGATTCTCCTGCAGCGCACCATTGATGCTGACAGCACCCAAAATCAGCATAGTCAGCAGGGATATGCCGATGAATATCGTTGTCAAACGTGATTGCATTGATTTGAACTGCATAATCAAAATCCCTCACTCGCAATACATCTTTGACATACTTTTTCGACAAAAAATATTTAATCCCTGCCTTGCAGCAAGTATATTGACCATACAAAAATGCCCCTGAACGAGCCAAAACTCACTCAGAGGCAAGAAAAATAACAGGGTCGTACCGCAGCGTCCCCTTGTCCAGACCAAATCTACCAAGTCTGTCCGTTCAGCAGTTGCCTTTGCTCACCTCACCACCAGCGGGAACAAAGACAAATTCCTCCCCGGACTGCCCCCTGGCCTTCAGCCACAGGGCTATGAGGAGATTCACGGCAAAGCAGGCGGCAAAGAAATACAGGGCTGCGCCGTAACCGCTGCCGCTTTCCCTGAAAACGGCAATAAGGGTGGGGCCAGCCAGCCCCGCCATGCCCCAGGCGGTGAGGATACGGCCGTGGATGGCGCTGAGCTGGCGGGTGCCGAAAAGGTCGGAAAGATAGGCCGGCATGCAGGAAAAGCCGCCGCCATAGCAAGTGATGATCAAGAAGACCAAAGCCTGGAACATCACTGGCTCCCCTGTACCTGCCAAAAGGCCGAAGGCCACCAGCTCGATGACGAAGAACAGGGCATAGGTCACGGCACGGCCCAGGAAATCAGAGATGCTGAACCAGAAAATACGCCCTGCCCCGTTCAGCAGGCCGATGATGCCCACCATGGAAGCCGCCTGGGCCGCATCCATGCCTGCCGCTTCCTGAGCCAGGGGAGAAGCCACTGCCAAAAGGCCGATGCCGCAGGTGATATTCACAAAGAAAATCCACCAGAGGGCCCCAAACTGCCAGGTCTTCATGGCCTCCCCTGCCGTCAGCCCCTGCTGCCGCTGACTTATGCTGTGCCTGGCATCTGCCAGCACCGGCGGCTTCAGATAGAGGGAAGAAACTGCCATCAGGAGGGTGTAGGCCACCCCCATGATGAGGAAATTACTCACCAGCCCATAGGCGGCTGACAAATGCTGCATCAATGGCCCTGCCAGCAGGGCGGCAAAGCCGAAGCCCATGATAGCCAGCCCCGTGGCAAAGCCCCGGTGCCTGGGGAAATACTTCACCAGCGTGGACACAGGCGCAATGTAGCCAAGGCCCAGGCCAACGCCTCCTATGCAGCCGTAGAAAAGATACAGGAGCGGCAGGCTGTGCAGGTAAATGGCCAGAGCCGTCCCCAGCATGCCTGTGCCGAAAAAGCCTGCTGCCATGAGGCCGCTCTTCCTGGGCCCGATTTTCTCCGCAAAACTGCCCAAAAAGCCAGCCGACATGCCCAAAAACAAAATGGCAATGGAGAACACCCAGGTAATCTCCTTCAGTCCCGCCCCCATCTCTGCCATCATGGGCTTGGTGAGCACACTCCACGCATAGACGCTGCCAATGGAGATATGGATGCCAATGGCAGCTAGAGCAATGAGCCAACGATTTCTCATCAGGAACAATCCTTTCCCAAGAATAGAGAAGTCCCTGCACGAAAAAAACCGCCCGGACAAGAACTTCTCGCCCAGACGGTCGGCTTGTGAAACTTTCGCGCGGCATGCAGTGAACTCTGCTGAACCGTCAGCCACGGAAAGCCTTTATGCTATTTACCGCTAGTATACCATTTGCGGGCAAAAATAGCAACCTGTTAAAGTATTCAAATGAAAGATTTGTCTTGTCGCATATGCTTTCCCAAAGGGACAGCTGCAGTGCAGAAAGCCAGGATATTCACCGCCCCCTCAACCAAAAGCCCCGGCAGGGAAGCCAGGCCTGCAGCCAGGCTGTCGTAAAGGAGGGCACCGAACAAAGCGTAAGCTACGGCCATCACCAGGCAGGCAACGATGAGAGCCACATAAGTGCGCAGGGAGCGAAGGTTGCCCAATTCCCCCTCACGGCTGATCTTGATGAAAGCCATGGCCATGGCCCACTTGATGAGGAGGGTCGGCCCCATCCACAGGGCAAAGCCTCCCAGGAAATCTGCCAGCATGGAACCAAGGCAGCCTGCCAGAACGCCCTCACGCTTCCCCACCAGGCAGATGATCAGGAAAATCCCCGCATCCCCCAGATGGGCATAACCCAAGGGAATGGGAATCTTCGGCACAAAGGTCAGCAAAAAAACCACCGCCGTCATAGCCGCCGCCAAAGTCAGCTCCCTGACAGACAGACGGGAAGCTTCAAATCTCAAGCTACTCATGTCAATAACCCCCTTAGCCAGTATGTAAATGCCTATATGAGCATATTATACATATTTATGCTCATATAGGCAAGAGAAAAAAATTCTTTGAACAAAAAACACGGCCCTGAAAGATTTGCTCCTTCAGGGCCACTTTTCCATATGAAAACTTACTTGTAGTACCTGACCCCGGCCTCAAAGAGCTGCTGGTCCTTGGCGCCCGGCACGTTCAGGGCGACGGACTCGCCGATGCGCTCGGAGTGGCCCATCTTGCCCAACACGCGGCCATCGGGGCTGGTGATGCCTTCGATGGCGTTGACAGAGCCATTGGGGTTATAGGGCATATCCAGGGTGGGATTGCCGAATTCATCCACATACTGGGTGGCAATCTGGCCACGCACCCGCAGCTTGGCTACTACTTCCTGATCTGCCACGAAGCGGCCCTCACCGTGGGAAATGGCGATGGTATGCACATCGCCCACCTGCACGTTGTTGAACCAGGGGGAGAGGTTGGACACCACTCTGGTCTTCACCATGCAGGACATATGGCGGCCAATGCTGTTGTGAGTGAGGGTGGGCGAGCTGTCGGAGAGGTCGCGGATCTCGCCGTAGGGCACCAGGCCCAGCTTGATGAGGGCCTGGAAGCCGTTGCAGATGCCCAGCATCAGGCCGTCCCGCTGCCGCAGGAGCTTCATGATTTCCTCCTGGATGCGGGGATTACGGAACATGGCGGCAATGAACTTGCCGGAGCCGTCCGGCTCGTCGCCGCCGCTGAAGCCGCCGGGCACCATGACAATCTGGGCCTCTTTGATGCCGCGGACTATGGCCTCCACCGTCTCTGCCGTGGCCTGGGGAGTGAGATTCCGCACCACCAGGGTCTGGGGATCTCCCCCCGCCCTCTCCCAGGCACGGGCAGTGTCATACTCGCAGTTGGTGCCGGGGAAGACGGGAATGAAAATCCTGGGCTTGGCCACCTTGGTATCGCCGCCGGTAAGGGGCGTGCCCTTGGTGTAGGGCACATAGGTGGCCTTTTCCTTGAAGAGGGACTTGGCCCTGGCCTGGGTGGGGAAAATCTTCTCCAGCGGCTCCGTATAAGCCTCCTCGGCCTCGGAGAGCATGACTACCGTCTCCCCGAAGACCATGCTGGGGCCGCCGGTGGTCCTGCCCAGCTCGAAGAAGCCGGTACCGGCGAGCAGTTCCTCCACCTGCACCATTTCCGGCACCTCCAGAATGATGGAGCCGTACAGGGGCCTAAAAAGGTCTTCCCTGGAAAGGGGCCAGGTCTCCATATTGAAGGCAAAGCCGATGCCGTTGCCCAGGCACATCTTGGTGACGGCAGCGGCAATACCCCCTACCCCCACGCTCTGGGCGGCGAAGACCTTGTGGTCTTCCGTCAGGTGACTGATCTTGGCAAAATTGTCCTTCAGGCGGTCAAAATCCGGCAGATCCTGCTCGTCCAGCGGGCAGGGCACCAGATAGACCTTATCGTCCACATATTTGAATTCGGGAGAAACGGCCTGGTCAGCGGGGAACACATCCACCGCAAAGGCGGCCAGCGTAGGCGGCACGCAGATTTCCTCCCCGTCCTTGCTGGTGAAGGTGCCGGACATGGAGTCCTTGCCACCGATGGCAGGGATAGCCAGCTCATGCTGGGCATAGAGGGCACCCAGCAGGGCCGAGAAGGGCTTGCCCCACTTCTCCGGCTCCTTGCCCAGGCTCTCGAAATACTCCTGGAAGGTCAGGCGGATGCGGTCAGCCCGCCCTCCCAGCGCCACCATCTTGGCGGCAGACTCCACCACGGCGTAGAGGGCGCCGTGGAAGGGGCTCCAGCTCATGAGGTCCGGGTTAAGCCCGAAGGTCATAGCGGTAGCAGTCTTGGTCTCTGCCCCCAAGACGGGCAGCTTGGCCACCATGCCCTCAGCAGGGGTCAGCTGCTTCTTGCCGCCAAAGGGCATGAGCACAGTGTTGCCGCCGATGGTGGAGTCAAAGCGCTCCGCCAGCCCCTTCTGGCTGCAGACGTTGAGGGAGCCGAGGTTGGTGAGCCAGGCGGCCTCCAGATTCTCCCCAGCCTCCCTCACTTCTGCGGGCACTTCCCGCAGATAGCGATGACCGCTGTCGGGCTGGGCCACCTTTGCCGTGACATGCTGGCGCACCCCGTTGGTGTCCAGGAAGGCCCTGTTCATCTGCACGATGGGCTTGCCGCGCCACTTCATGATGAGGCGGGGCTCTTCCGTCACCACCGCCACGGGCACGGCTTCCAGATTTTCCTCGTCGGCAAACTGCTTGAAGGCTGCCACATTCTCTGCTGCCAATACCACAGCCATGCGCTCCTGGGACTCGGAAATGGCCAGTTCCGTGCCATCAAGGCCCGCATACTTCTTCTTCACCGCATCCAGGTCGATGACCAGCCCGTCAGCCAGCTCGCCGATGGCCACTGCCACGCCGCCTGCGCCAAAGTCGTTGCAGCGCTTGATCAGGCGACTGACCTGGGGATTGCGGAAAAGACGCTGGATCTTGCGCTCCGTGGGCGGGTTGCCCTTCTGCACCTCTGCCCCGCAAGTGGTCAGCGAAGCTGCCGTATGCTCCTTGGAGGAGCCAGTGGCACCGCCGCAACCGTCGCGGCCCGTGCGGCCGCCCACCAGGACAATCACATCACCTGCGGCAGGACGCTCGCGGATGACGTTGACCTTGGGAGATGCCGCAATGACGGCGCCGATTTCCATGCGCTTGGCCATATAGCCGGGGTGATAGACCTCCCGCACCTGCCCCGTGGCCAGGCCCACCTGATTGCCGTAAGAACTGTAGCCTGCGGCTGCCCCCAAGGTAATCTTCTTCTGGGGCAGCTTGCCGGGCAGGGTATCCTTGAAGGCCGCGCGGGGGTCAGCTGCGCCTGTGACGCGCATGGCCTGATAGACATAGGAACGGCCGGAGAGAGGATCGCGGATAGCGCCGCCCAGGCAGGTGGCTGCACCGCCGAAGGGCTCGATTTCCGTGGGGTGGTTGTGAGTCTCGTTCTTGAACATCACCAGCCAGTCTTCCTGCTCGCCCCCCACATCCGCCTTCACCACGATGCTGCAAGCGTTGATCTCCTCGGACTGGTCAAGGTTGTCCAGCTTGCCTGCCCGGCGCAGGGCCTTCATGCCGATGACCGCCAGATCCATGAGGGTCACGGGACGCTCCTCGTCCCGGTAGATGTCCGTCCTGTCCTGCTGGTAGAGGCCGTAGGCCTTTTCCAGTGCGGGGCTGAAATAGCCCTGCTCAATCTTCACCTCATCGATGGCGGTAGTGAAAGTAGTGTGGCGGCAGTGGTCAGACCAGTAGGTGTCGATGACCCGCAATTCCGTCAGCGTCGGATTGCGGATTTCCTGCTCGAAGAAATACTTCTGGCAGAAAGCCAGATCCTCCAGGCTCATGGCAAAGCCGCGCTCCCGATGGAACTCTGCCAGTTCCTGCAAGCTGAGGCTGCCGAAGCCCTCCAGAACTTCCACGTCCTCTGGTTCCTCGTAGTGCGCTGCCAGTGACTCAGGCTTCTCCAGCGAGGCCTCACGGCACTCCACCTCGTTGATGCAGTAGGCCTTGATTTTCTGAAAGATCTCCTTGCTCACGCTGCCCACCACCACGATGCAGCGGGCAGTGCGGATCTCAGGACGCTCCTTCTGGGTCACCAGCTGCACGCACTGGGCGGCAGAGTCGGCGGCCTGGTCATACTGTCCCGGCAGGTATTCGACGGCAAACATCCGTGAATTGGGGAAGTTGGGCAGTTTTTCCTCATAGATCACATCCACGGGGGGCTCGGCGAACACCACCGGCAGCACCCGGGCGTATTCTTCATCATCGAGGCCCTCAATGTCGTACCGCTGGATAATGCGGACGGCCTTGAGCTGGTCCCTGAGGCCAAAGGTTTCCTTGAGGTCGCTGCAGAGCTGCTGGGCAGGAATATCGAAATATCCCTGTCTTTTTTCCACGAAAAGTCTTCTTACCGTCATGAGTGCCTGTTTCCTCCAAACCATCATACACAATTGACACGGCAATAAATCATATATAGAAATAGGCATGGCAGATATGCTCCGCCATGCCCATATTCCATCACAGTAAATCCACGGATACCTTCACTACTGCCTTCACTACCTCCATAGGCCTGTCCACCGCGCACTGGGGGGCGTGGACATCCTCAGGATAGAGCACAGCAAAACAGCCCGGCTTCAGCAGGATATCGCTCTCCGGTATCAGACATTCATAAAAAGCAATGTCCTTCTCCTCATCATAGGGCTCCACCACATTCAGGTCGGGACTGAAGGGGCACCAGCCCACATACTCCTCCCCTGCGGCCAGGTACTGGATATCCACATATTTCTTATGCGTCTCCGGACGGCAATCCTCGGGCAGCTTGGTCACATACCGCTGCAGGTTCACGAAGCAGGCCTCGCCCTGAATGAGATACTTGCCATCCTCCATCTTGGTCAAATCATGGGTGCGCAGATACTCCAAAGCCTTCATAATGGCCTGGGGAAAGACCACATGACCCTTATCAAATGTATCTATACTGCCGATAACCATATCTGACTGCCTCCAAAACACAATTTAAAAAACCCCATCTGGTGACTTTCTCTAAACAGTATTTTAGCTGAAAGCATGACAATTGGCAAGAAGACCTCCTAATATTTTCGCAAAAGGACACGCGCCCCCTTCTCATCTCTAAATGCCTTGCCAGATTCGAGGGCTTTATGCTAAGATAGGCACTAGTGATTGTATACTTTACATAAGGAGGTTCCTTTATGCGAGAACTGTTGGAACTCCTGGAACATGATGCCCGCCGCCCCGTCAGCGAGCTGGCTTCCATGCTCCAGCGCAGCGAATACGAAGTGGAGAAGAACATCAAGGACTTGGAAAAGAACAAGATCATCCTTTCCTATAATACCCTCATCAACTGGGAGAAGTTCGGGGACGACACGGTGACCGCCGTCATCGAGATCAACCTGACCCCCCAGCGGGAAGTGGGCTTTGATGCCATCGCCGAGCGCATCTACCGCTTCGACGAAGTGCGCACCGTGTACCTCATGAGCGGCAGCTTCGACCTGCTGGTCATCATCGAGGGCAAGTCCCTGAAGGACGTAGCCAACTTCGTGGCCACCCGCCTGTCCACCATCGAGGGCGTCACTGCCACCCGCAGCCATTTCATGCTGAAGCCCTACAAGAAGGACGGGGTCATCATCAACGACGAGGAACGTGACCGCAGATTGGTGGTGTCCCCATGATTGAGAAGCAAAGCGACTGGCAGGAACGCCTCTCCCCTGGCGTGAACGCCATTGCCCCATCTGGCATCCGCAAGTTCTTCGACATTGCCGCCCAGATGGAGGATGTGATTTCCCTGGGCGTTGGCGAGCCGGACTTCGTGACCCCCTGGTCCATCCGCGAGTCCTGCGTCTATGGCCTGGAGCAGGGCTACACCTCCTACACCGCCAATCGGGGCATGCCCGAGCTGCGGCAGGAGATAGCCGCCCTCTACCAGCGCCGCTATGACACCAGCTACGACTGGGATACGGATATCCTGGTCACCGTAGGCGTCAGCGAGGCCCTGGACATCGCCATGCGGGCCATCCTCGCCCCCGGGGACGAGGTGCTGATTCCCGAGCCCTGCTATGTGTCCTATCAGGCCTGCACCATCCTGGCAGGCGGCGTGCCCGTGGCTGTGCCAGCCAAGCCGGAGAACGACTTCCGCATCACGGCGGCAGAGCTGGAGGAGCACGTCACAGCCAAGACCAAAGTGCTGCTCATCGGCTACCCCAACAACCCCACAGGCGCCATCATGACCAGAAAAGACCTGCTGGCCGTGGCAGACTTTGCCGAGAAGCATGACCTCATCGTCATTTCCGATGAAATCTACGGCGACCTGACTTACGGCGAGGAAGAGCACATCTGCTTCTCCTCCCTGCCGGGCATGCAGGAGCGCACTATCCTGCTGAACGGCTTCTCCAAGGCCTACGCCATGACCGGCTGGCGCATCGGCTATGCCATGGGCAACCAGGCCATCATCGCCGCCATGACCAAGATACACCAGTACACCATGCTCTGCGCCCCCATCACCGCCCAGATTGCAGCAGTAGAAGCCCTGCGCCACGGTGAGAAGTACATGAAGAAGATGGTGGCCGAGTATGACCGCCGCCGCCGCCTCATCTACGATGGCTTCATCAAGATGGGCCTGGAGTGCTTCGAACCCAAGGGCGCCTTCTACATCTTCCCCAGCATCAGGAGCACCGGCTACACCTCCGACGAGTTCGCCGAAGCCCTGCTGCAGGCCGAGCATGTAGCTCTCGTCCCCGGCAGCGCCTTCGGCGCCTGCGGCGAAGGCCACGTCCGCTGCTCCTACGCCACCTCCATCGACAAGATCTCGGAGGCACTGAACCGCATAGAGAACTTCCTCAAGAATCACAGGAAATAACCGCATATAAAAATACTCGAAGGGAGTGCAGCCAGCATTTTCCCTTCGAGTATTTTTATGCCTGCGGGGAAGGATTTTCCGTGCCTGCTGGCGAATAATACAAAAATTAAAACAAGTTTGTCAACAATGAGGAACAGACGCATGAAGAAGAATATGAAACTCTTTATTGTGCTCAAAGTAGAGTACGGGGCAGGCGAGGAGAACGCCTTCTCGGAAATTCTCCAGATTACCTCCAGCAAAAGCACCGCCGAGACCTTCAAGGCCCACTATGAGGAACAGTTCGCGGACGAGATCCACAATGCCCACAACAAACGCTGGGTATCCATCCGCATGCACCAGGCCCTGATACAGATTGATGACGAGATTGTTGCACCTGACTGGTTCATCCGCTTCCTGGACGGCAAGACCCTGAAGGAGCATTTCTGAGCACCCTGGCCCTTCCCTCTTGCCAAAAACTTTTTGCAAATAATGCTTGCTTTTATCTTCCAGCTGTTATATAATGTTTATCGTTGTCGGGATGTGGCACAGTTTGGTAGCGCGCATCGTTCGGGACGATGAGGCCGCAGGTTCGAATCCTGTCATCCCGACCATCTTGAGAGTTCAGAGGACGCGAAAGCGTCCTCTTTTTTGCTGTGCAGACATAAAAATAAGCTGCGAGAAAGCCTTATGCCTTCTCACAGCTTATTTTCTTATATGTTCATTCTCTGTAAGCCAGCCCGTTCTCCTCGCAGAACTCCCTGGCAGCTTCCAGCATGGACTGCCGGAAGTGAGCTTCCCAGGCCTTCTGCAAAAGAAGCCGCTTGACCTGATGGCGGAACCTGCTGGCAGCACCCGTGCCCGTGAGGGCCTCTCGCAAACGCTCCCGCACGCCCTCACGGGCGTTTTCCGCAAAGGAGAGCATGAATTCCCTTTCCCGCTCGTCCAGCAAGTTTGGCAGGGGCAGGTAGTGCTCCCAGTCTTCCTCTATCTCGAAGACATGGGCCTCCGCTTCTGCCTCGTCCAGATCGTCCCGCAGCAGGATTACCTCCCCCGCTGCCAGGTCAATATAGCCCTGGCGCACGTCGGAGTGCAGGAAGGCTTCTGCCAGCTTGTGCAAATCTATTTCCATGGCTTTTACTCTGCATCGAACAGGGGCAGAGCCTCCAGGTAGATGATGTCCTCGCGCTTGGAAGCATCCCCCTCAGCCAGCACGCAGGCCTCGCCGATGACGGTGCCACCCACCTTGTTCACCAGATTGGTGAGAGCCTTCATGGAGCCGCCGGTGCTGATGACATCATCCAAGAGCAAGACCTTCCTGCCCTTGATGCGCTCGATATCCGCATCCATGAGACAGAGCATCTGCTTGCCCTTGGTGGTGATGGACACATCATCCACCCAGACGGGGTTTTCCATATAAGCCTTGATGGACTTGCGGGCCACCACGAAATAAGGCATGCCCATTTCCTTGGCCAGCTGGGCTGCCAGGGGAATGCCCTTGGTCTCAGCCGTCAGGATGATCTCCGTGTCGGCAGGCACCTTCTTGGCCAGCTCTTTGGCACAGGCATCCACCAGTTCCACATCCCCCAGCATGATGAAGCCGGCGATGGCCAGTTTGTCGGTGACATTGAGGATGGACAGCTTTCTCTTGCAGCCTGCCACCTCTAAATCATAAAATCTAGTTGCCATATTGCACCTCTCTGTATTCAAGGGCCCAAGGCCCTTAGCATGCGGGAATTCCCCCGCCTTTTGCAACTTTAGTATTTTAGCACTTCTGCTCAATTTTTGCCAGAGGCAAAATGGCTTCCGGCCTTTTTCTGCTGCTTGGGGCCGCGTTCCTTGGCCACGGAAAGCATGAGCTTGATGCGGTTGAGCTGGTTGACCTCGGAGGAACCTGCATCGCAGTCGATGGCGGTGAGGTTGGCTCCCGCATAGCTGGCCCTGAGCTCATGGAGCACGCCCTTGCCTGTGATATGGTTGGGCAGGCAGCCGAAGGGCTGCAGGCAGATGACATTGGGCACGCCCTCGTCTATGAGCTTCACCATCTCGCCCGTGAGGAACCAGCCCTCCCCTGCCATATTGCCCAGGGACACATGGCGGGAAGCTAGCTTGGCCGTGTCGTAGATGGAGCGCGGAGCCAGGAAGTGCCTGCTCTCAGCCAGGGCCTTCTTCATGGGATGGCGGAAGAATTCCAAGAGGCGGATGAACATCTTGCCGAAAACCTGCTCCTTGTAGGAGCCGGAGAGCAATTTCCGCTTGGCGATGGCATCATAGGACGTATAGAGGAAGAAATCCACGAAGTCGGGCATGACCACCTCGGCTCCCTCGTCCATGAGCACCTGCTCGATATGGTTGTTGGCCACGGGGTGATATTTCACCAGGATCTCGCCTACCACCCCCACCTTGGGCTTCCAAAGCTCCTCGTCAATGGGCAGGTTGTCAAAGTCGCGCACCAGCGCCTTGATGTTCTTCCTGTACATCCACCAGCTGCCGTGCTGTATTTCCTCCTTGGCACGCTCCAGCCATTTCTTGTAGAGGGCCTTGGTGCTGCCGGCAGTCAGCTCGTAGGGCATCATGCGGTTCTTCACATTCATCAGGGCATCGCCATAGATGGCGGCCTTGATGACATCCACCAGCATTTCCCTGCTGAGCTTGAAGTCGTCTGTCTCGTCAGGCAGCCCCATGCAGGCAAAGACCGGCACCTGGGGGAAGCCCGCGTATTTCAGTGCCTCACGCAGCACGCCCAGGTAGTTGGTGGCACGGCAGGCCCCGCAGGTCTGGAAGAGCACGATGCTGGTGTGCTCCGGGTCGCAGAGGCCGTCCTTGAGGGCGGAAATCAGCTGGCCGATGACCACGATGGCGGGATAGCACATATCGTTGTTCACATACCTGAGGCCCACATCCGTGGTCTGCTTGTTGGGCATGGGGGGAATTACGACATTGTAGCCGTACTTCCGCAGAGCCGTCTTTATAAGCTCGAAGTGGATAGGAGCCATCTGGGGAGCCAGGATGGTATGGGTGGCCTTGCAGTCCGCCGTGAAGCGGGGCCGCTCCAGAGGCTTCACTTCCCTGTAGGGCAGGGGCTTCCTGCGGCCCAGCGCTGCCATCAGGGAGCGCAGGCGGATGCGGGCCGCGCCGAGGTTGGACACCTCGTCCAATTTTATCATGGTGTAGATGCGATCATGGGCTTCCAGGATGTCCTTGGTCTGCCCCGTAGTCAGGGCATCCAGGCCGCAGCCGAAGGAACTGAGCTGGATGAGGGTGAGATTAGGATGCTCTGCCACGAACTGGGCCGCCCGATAAAGGCGGGCATGGTAGCTCCACTGGTTCACGATGCTGAGCTTCTGGGCCTTGATGGGCAAGTGGCAGATGGCATCCTCGGAGAGAATGGGCAGCTTGTAGGACTGGATCATCTCAGCAATGCCGTGATTGATCTCCGGGTCTACATGGTAGGGACGTCCCACCAGCACAATGGCCTGCTGGCCGGTCTTCTCTATCTGCTCCAGAATGCCGGCACCGAAGGAGCGCACATCCTCCCGGTAGCGGGCCAGTTCCTTGTAGCCTGCCGCCACTGCCGCCTTGATTTCCTTCCTGGTCAGTCCCTCATGGCTGCCCAGCTCCTCATAGAGCCTTTCCGCCATACGCTTCTCATCGTCAAGGGGCAGGAAGGGCTGGATGAAGTCGATCTGCTCTTCCTTCAGAATGTCCATGTTGCCCCGGATATTTTCCGGGTAAGAAGCCACGATGGGACAGTTGAAGTGGTTGTCGGACTGGCACTGGTCATCTGCCATGTTGTATGGCTCGCAGGGGTAGAAAATCTTCTTGACGCCCTTTTCCACCAAATCCATGATATGGCCATGCACCAGCTTGGCAGGATAGCAAAGGGAATCCGAGGGAATGGTGGCCATGCCCTTGTAGTACATCCTGGCACTGGACTTGCCCGACAGCACCACCTCATAGCCCAGCTCCGTGAAGAAGGTGAACCAGAAGGGATAATCCTCGTACATATTCAGCACCCTGGGCAGGCCGATGCGTCCCCGCTTCGCCCCTTCCTGAGGCACATAGGCCTTGAAGAGTCGTTCATACTTGTAAGCATAGATATTGGGCACGTCATGGCTGGCCTTGCTGCCCCCGGCTCCCCGCTCGCAGCGGTTGCCGGTGAAATACTTGCCCCCATCCGGGAACTTCTGCATGGTCACCAGGCACTTGTTGCCGCAGCCCTGGCAGCGGTAGGAACTGGTAGCTACCGTGAAGACTGCCAGTTCCTCGGCAGACAGCAGCTGCGATTTCTCCTCGGGATGCTCATCTGCTTCCAAGGCCAGGATAGCCGCCCCATAGGCCCCCATGAGCCCTGCGATATCAGGGCGGATAACCTCGCGGTCAAGCAGTTTCTCCATGCAGCGCAGCACAGCATCATTGTAGAAGGTGCCGCCCTGCACTACGATATGGTCGCCCAGCGTGCTGATATCCTTCAGCTGCATGACCTTGAACAGGGCATTCTTGATGACGGAGAAGGCAATGCCTGCAGAGATATCCGCCACCTCGGCCCCTTCCTTCTGGGCCTGCTTCACCTTGGAATTCATGAAGACGGTGCAGCGGGTGCCCAGATCCACGGGAGCCTTGGACTCAATGGCCTTCTCGGCAAACTCCGCCGCCGTCATGTGCAGCCCTTCCGCGAAGTTCTGGATAAAGGAGCCACAGCCCGCAGAGCAAGCCTCATTGAGGGTGATGTTGCCGATATTGCCGTCCTTGACAAAGAAGCACTTCATGTCCTGCCCGCCGAT
>JAGBLH010000115.1 GCA_017635515.1 Selenomonas sp. | reverse complement strand
GTCATCAATAATGGCCTTCAGCACCTTCTGCTTGCGTGCATCCAGTTCCATCGATATCCCCCACCTCCCCGCCGGGCCTATTAGCACTCTCGGTAAATGAGTGCTAAATTGAATCTAATAAGAATATACACCGCATAGGGCAAAAAGTCAACAAGTAAAACAACAAAAAGTCAAAAAAGCATAAAACTCCGTGTCGCTACGCCCTTGCACGAGACCTAAGCTCCTACTGTCCCTTAGACTTGTACTCGCTAAGATTCCATAATAAAAACCTCGTTGAATAGACCGTGGTTCCAATTTTGCCGACAGCAAAACCTTACCCTCAATCATTCAACGAGGCTGACAATATCATTTACAGGGCCAATTCATCGCAGCGCCGCCAACAGCAAGAAATCCGTCTGGGGCAGTTTCGAGGCATAAGCCAGCGCCTGATCCGTCTGCCCCTGTTCATGAGCCAGCATGGCCAGATTGCGCAGGGTCTCCGCATCCTGAGAATCAATGCCTGCAGCTGCCTCCAGGAAAGCCTGTGCTGACGCATAATCGCGCTTAAAGAAATACGCGCCTGCAAAGGTATTATACAAACGCACTTTCGCTGCCAACCCCACCGGCTTTCCGGCAATCTCCTCCAGTTTTTCTCTGATTTCTGCACTGCGCTGGGCAGGTGCCGGCTGCACTTGTTTTGTCTCCGCCACCTTCGGAACCACCTGCTCTGGTGCTTTATGCTGCGCAGGCGGCCCTGCCTGCTCCTGCTCCGGCAGGGATGATTGCAGCCTGCTCTTCAATTTCTGCAGCGCCGCCAAAGCACTTCCGCCGGACTGCTCTGCGGGAGCAGTCTCAGGCATGAAGCTCGCGGAAGTTTCCGGCTGAGACGGCGCAGGTTGCACCAACGCAGCCCCGCCCATCACCATTTCCGTCAGTTCTGCCTTCAGGAAAGCGGCAATAGCAGGATAATCCTTTTCTATATGCTCTGGATCTTCTCGTCCATAATATTCCAGAATATCCGTCAGTTCCTCCTGCTGCTCCTGGGTCAAACGGCTGCGACTGATGGAGAGCATATTATCCAATACAGCCAACGCCTTTTCCGTCTGATCTTCCAGAATGCACAAACGGCTCAAGAGCATCTGGGCCGCCACATGCCCGGGAGCCATACCCAAGGTATTGTCAACCCATCTGGCAGCTCTTTCATAGTCCCCCACCATAAAATAGCAATAGGCTGCCAAGTAAAAATCATCCGCTTCATAGGATTTGCCCTCGACGAGTTCCACCAGCGTAGCCAGCGCCTCCGCATACTTCTCCCCCTCGACCTGCTGCTTCATCCTCTCCCGCAGTGCCCCAGCCCACGTCTTCTTCTCTGCCTGTGACCTGGTTGCCTGCTTCTTATTTATCTTCTTGCTGTTCCTGCTCATAGGGATCTCCTCCTCGAAATTTTAAGGATTACTTTTACCTCTTAATATTCGCCCCCTAAAGCAAGAATCCTGCCTGAAATGCCATGGCCTCATCTACGGACACCCAGTTCACCTGCCAGCTGCCGGAAGCCTGCATCCAGTTCCCGCATGTAATTCTGCGTATCCATCAGGGGAGATGCCAGCAGCATCGGTCGCAGATTCTTGTGCAGTACGTCCAGCAAGTCCGTATCCCTGGCTAAAGCCAAGGCTTTTGCTCCATATGCCTCCGCATCAGCACAGGCAAGTTCCCCCAACCCGGCATTTTGCAAAATGGAGAGGCCGAAGCGCGAGCCACGCCGCTCTCCGTAAAGGGAAATTACCGGCACCCCCATGTAAAGAGCATCACAGGTGGTACCGCCCCCAGTATAGGGGTAGGTGTCCAGGGCTATATCCACATCCAGGTACCGCGTCATGTAATCAGAGCTGTCAGCCTCCAGCTCCACCCTCCCCAGAGGCAGGCCCAGCCGATGCAGACGCTCCTGTACCAATAGCACAGTCTCATCGTCCCTAAAAGAACCATTTTTGAGCAACAGGCGTGACTGGGGCACTTGACGCAGCAGCTCGCGCCACAGCTGCAGCATCTCATCCGTAATTTTGCGGTACTGATTAAAACAGCCAAAGGTGATATAGCCCTTGGCAAGGCAGGGTGCTCCACCCGGTTCCGGCACATCGCTGCGCCCCGTATAGCAGAACTGGCTCGTCAGATACAGAGGCTGCTCCACCAGCTCAGACTCCCGCTCAGGGGGATCAGCCCACCTGTCTGTCAGGAAAGCATCAACCTGTGTCAGGCCGGTAGTTGCCATATAGCCCAGTCCCGAGACCTGCACAGGTGCAGGTCGGAAAGCCAGCACCGGCAGGCCGCTGTCTGCGCTGTGCCCCGCCAGGTCAACAAGAACATCAATGCCGTCCGCACGAATCTGCGCCGCAATATCCTGCAGCTCCAGCCCGTGCATATCGCGGAACACTGCCACAGACTGCTCCACCTGTTCCGTGTACCAATCATGGACTTCTCCCAGGCTGTAGGCGTAAACCTCCCATTTTTTCCTGTCATGCCCCGCCAGCAACTGATAGTAAAAGTAAAACATTACATGCTGGCGGAAATCCGGCGAAATCAGCCCCACCCGCAGAGGGCCTGCCTGCCCCTGGGCCAGACGGGAATGCGGCCAATGCGGCCATTCCAGATATGGTTTTATGCCCAATTTGTCCACCAAGGCTGCATACCCCCGGTGTGCTTCCAGCAAACTTTCCCTATCCCAAGGCAGGGCGTGCCGGGCCATCAGGGTCGAACTGTACATTCCCAGTCTGTCTGACAGCGTATGCGCACAAGCCGAAGCTGCACTGTAACTCGACACTGCCTCATCTGTCAGGCCTAACCCCACTGCCGTCTGTCCACGCTTGGCCAGAACATTTGTGACAAACGCATTTTCCTTATCCGCAATATATCCTGTGCTTTCCAGACAGTCACATGCCTCGCTCAATGTCTTATATGCCGCCCAATAACGCTTTCGTTCAATTTCTGCCAAGCCACAAAACCGCAAGCATTCCGCATCATGTTCCGAATCATACCTGGCAGCCTGCCGCAGGTGCCAGGCCGCCCGCCCCCAGTCTCTCAGCTTGTAATAGGCAATGCCTGCC
>JAGBLH010000114.1 GCA_017635515.1 Selenomonas sp. | reverse complement strand
GCCCATCTTCACGGCTCTTGACTGTCCCTGCTGCGTTGACAAATCCTCGACATAGCACCGCTATGCCTCCGGTTTGTCGCCTTGCAATGGACAGCCAATCCCCGCAAATCTGGGCCAAGCTCATTTAATCAACACGCCCTAGTTATAACCAAACTATTTCTTGGAATATGAACGAGAAAAACCCCGGCGTTGCAACGCCGGGGGGTGCAAGACCAACCACACGGCTGTTCTTGCCTTATAACGCCGTTGTTCCAGTTTTGCCGCAGGCAAAACTTCCTCTTGGCGTTTCAACGAGGCGGGAGATATATGCTCACCGCCTGTTAGTAAATTAGGAACTCGCCACCTATAGAGGTGGGAGACATCTTCTTCCGAGTTATATTGACTCTGCTTTATTCGTACAGCGGATACTTGGCGCACAGGGCTGCCACTCTCTTCCTGGCTTCTTCCTTCACGCTCTCATTCTCCACATCGCTGAGGACCATGGCGATGATCTCGCCCACTTCCTGCATATCCTCTTCCTTGAACCCGCGGGTGGTCAGGGCGGGGCTGCCCAGGCGCAGGCCGCTTGTGACGAAGGGGCTCAGGGGTTCGAAGGGGATGGTGTTGCGGTTGGCGGTGATGTTCACCTCGTCAAGGACGGTCTGGGCCACCTTGCCGGTGATGCCCTTGTTGGTGAGGTCAACCAGCATCAGATGGTTGTCCGTGCCGCCGGAGACCAGGCGGAAGCCTTTGTCCTGCAAAGTCTTGGCCAGGGCAGCGGCGTTCTTCACCACCTGCTGGGCGTATTCTTTGAATTCGGGCTTCAGTGCCTCCCCCAGGGCCGCAGCCTTGGCAGCGATGACGTGCATCAGCGGGCCGCCCTGGATGCCGGGGAAGACAGCCTTGTTGAACTGCTTGCCAAACTCGGCATCGCGGCAGAGAATCATGCCGCCGCGGGGCCCGCGCAGGGTCTTGTGGGTGGTGGTGGTGACCACATCGGCGTAGGGGATGGGGCTGGGATGAAGCCCTGCCGCCACCAGGCCTGCGATATGGGCGATATCCACCATGAGATAGGCACCGACCTTCCTCGCAATCTCGGACAGGCGCGGGAAGTCAAGGGTGCGGGCATAGGCAGAGGCACCTGCCACGATGAGCTTGGGCCTTACCTCCTCAGCCTGCTTTTCCAGCGCATCGTAGTCAATCTGCTCCGTTTCCTTGCTCACGCCGTAAGCCACGATGTTGAAATACTTGCCACTCATGTTCACAGGGCTTCCATGGGTGAGATGACCTCCATCAGTGAGGTTCATGCCCATGACAGTATCACCGGGCGAGAGGAGCGCAAAGAACACCGCCATATTGGCCTGGGCACCGGAATGGGGCTGCACATTGGCATACCCTGCCCCAAAGAGCTTCTTGGCCCGCTCAATGGCCAGGGTCTCCACCTCGTCCACGAACTCGCACCCGCCATAATAGCGCTTGCCGGGATAGCCTTCTGCATACTTATTGGTAAGCACGCTGCCCTGAGCCTCCATGACAGCCTGGCTTACAATATTCTCAGAAGCAATCAGCTCCAGCTTGCTGCGCTGCCGGTTCAGCTCCTTCTCCAAAACCTCCGCCACCGCAGCATCAGTATCCCTCAACCTAGACATCAACCCCATATCTCGGCCTCCCTCATATAATAAACACAAACACCTCAAACTTCAGCCCATGGATGGGCGTTTCGCGGATTTTGGATTTCACGATGAAATCCATATCCGCTGTTTCTTTTGGTTCGTTTTCTTTGCGTCAAAGAAAATGAACAGACGGAATGAACGGAGAGATAAAAACTAACAAGCCAGGCTTACTTATCTTCCAACGCCATAATCTTATTAACCCTTCTCTCATGCCGTCCCCCCTGGAACTCCTCTTTCACCCAGACGCGGACAATCTCGCCAGCCGGGCCAAAGCCGGTGACTCTCCCCCCCATAGCCAGCACATTGGCATTGTTATGTGCCCTGGACATGCGGGCAGAGTACACATCGTTGCAGAGAGCGCAGCGGATACCCTTGATCTTGTTGGCGGCAATGGAAATGCCGATGCCCGTACCGCAGAGCACGATGCCCCTATCAGCCTTGCCACTCACAATCTCGCCGCAGACCTTCTCAGCGATATCGGGATAATCCACCGACTCGGTGCCAAAAGTGCCCACATCCTTGATCTCGATGTCGCCAAACTCCTTCAGCACCATCTTGACCTCTTCCTTCAAAGCCACAGCACCATGATCACTGCCAATAACAATCTTCATAAATATTGCCCCCTAACTGTGTATTATGATAGAAAACTAAGACCACACAAACTTCAGCCCATGGATGGGCGTCCTGCGGCCGTTGGCTTTCAGGGATGAAAGGCAAGGCCGCGCTTTCTTTTTGGTACTTTTTCTTTGCTACAAAGAAAAAGTACGGCGAAGCCATAACAACATTAATTCTACCATATACAAACTAAAGTGCAATACAGTAAAATTCCCGCCGCCCACCACAAGCGACGGGAATCTTCTCTATATCACAGGAAAGCAACCTTACTTCGCCAGCGAAACCTCCTCTTTCCCCAGCAGTTCCCTGCCGCAGTGCTTCACCACCAGCACTGCCAAAGTCATCAGGGCGAGGGCCAGCACCAGCTGCAGCCCGTCCACCATGAGGACGAAATTCCCGGCAGACAGCTTGGCGAAAATCCCCAGCACCGACAGCACCAAGGCGCTCATGGTCACCAGGAACATGAACACCATGGGCACGTAGAGCATCCAGCCCTTGCGGCCCGTGACCTTCAGGAACACGGAGAGGGAAATCAGCACCAGGGCAGAGAGCAGCTGATTGGCTGCACCGAACAGCGGCCAGATGCTCATGTAACCTGCCTGGCAAAGAGCCAGCCCCAAGACCAAAGTGACGACAGTCGAGAAATACTTATCCTGGCAAAGCTTCTGGAAGGAATTTTCCTCCTCCCCCTCGCCGGCGGCAAAGAGTTCCTGGAAGCTCATGCGGCCAATGCGGGCCACGGAATCAATGGTAGTCATGGCCAGAGCCGACACGCACATGGTAATCACACAGGCAGAAATGGTGCTGGGCAGGCCAAACATCTGGAAGAAGCCGCCGATGGCCCCGGCGAAAATCTGGAAGGGCGTGCCCTGGGGCAGATGCCCGTTAGAAGCAGCGGCGCAGGCAATCACCAGAGCCACCACCCCCAGCAGGGATTCCACCAGCATGGCACCGTAGCCCACCGGCAGCATATCCCTTTCATTGGCGATAGCCTTGGAAGAAGTGCCGGAGCTTACCAAGCTGTGGAAGCCTGACACCGCCCCGCAGGCGATGGTGATGAAAAGAATCGGGAACAGCGACTGCCCATTCACCGTGAAGCCCACAAAAGCAGGCATATTGATGACCGGCTGGGCCGCCACCACACCGATGACTCCCCCTGCTACCATCCCCAGCAGCAGGAAAGAGCTAAGATAATCACGCGGCTCCATCAGCAGCCACATGGGCAGGACAGAGGCGATGAAGCAGTAGCCGAAAGTCAGATAACGCCAAGTCTCTCTATCCAGATACAGCGGGAAAGCCATACCGGCGGCAAACATAGCCACCACCAGCACAATGGCCACCAAGAGCTTCACCAGGCCACTGGGATTGACTTTCCGAATGAAGAAGCCAAAGCCCATGGCCACCACGATGTAAAGGAGGGAAATGGACGCCGCCTGTGCCCCCGGCACATTGGCCGTCCCGTCCTTCAAAGTCCCTGCAAAGGTGCCTGCCAGAATATCTGCAAAAGCTGCCAGCACCAACAGGGTGAACAGCCAGCAGAACAGCAGGAACAGCCTGCGCCCCGTACGTCCCACATACGCTTCAATCATCATCCCCAGCGATTGTCCCTTGTTCTTCACCGAGGCATACAGGGCAGTGAAATCCTGCACCGCCCCAAAGAACACGCCACCCACCAGCAGCCATATAAGGGCCGGAGCCCAGCCAAACATGGCTGCGATGATAGGGCCCGTCACAGGCCCCGCCCCCGTGATGGAGGAAAACTGATGGGCAAACACCGTAAACCGCGAAGCCGGGGCGAAATCCCCTCCATCCTCCAGCTCCACCGCCGGTGTCTTGGCCTCCGGGTCAATGCCCCAGGTGCGCACCAGCCACCGCCCATAAAGCAGATAGGCAGCCACAAAGACCACCAGGGCAAGACCTACTAACATAAGTCCATTCATAATAAGGCCTTCCTTCTAAAAAAGATACACTGGATAAGAACATTTATATGTTTACGTATTATATGCTCATGTATACTGTATGTCAATGTGTAAACATTAAGAAGTAATGCTCTGAAGATTTCGATTGCACTGACCACACCTCGCACAATAATTTTATATATCTTATATATCTGAACGAGGTGGCACCCTAGCAGGATTTTCCCCCTCCCAAATAGAACTATTGAAAAAATATTTGATTTTTGGGGCGGCGCTTGCGGCCTTTCTGGATAGGCAAAGGGGGCTTTGTCATGGATTTGGAGAGAAATATGGACGAGGAGAAGGACCGCAAGGGGTTTCTTTATCCTTTGAATATCTGGGCACTGTCTTTTGGCGGCATCATCGGCTGGGGCGCTTTTGTCATGCCGGGGACGATGTTTTTGCCCAATGCGGGGCCTGTCGGCACCATCATCGCCATGGTGCTGGGGGGGCTCATCATGCTGGCCATCGGCAAGAATTTCTCGGTCATGGCGGAGAGGTTCCCGGACAATGGGGGCATCTTTGCCTATACCCGCCTGGTGCTGGGCAATGACCACGGGTTCCTGGCGGCCTGGTCTTTGGGCCTTGCTTATCTCTCCCTGATCTGGGCCAATGCCACGGCCTTTGTGCTCATCGCCCGCTATCTCTTCGGGGATATTTTCCAATGGGGCTTCCACTATCAGGTGGCGGGCTTCGATGTGTTCTTTGGAGAAATCCTGGTCACCTGGGTCATCCTCATTGCCTACGGGCTGCTGGCCTGCTATGGTGGCAAGATGAAGCGGCACCTGCACACAGCCCTGGGCCTCATCCTGCTCTTTTCCGTGGTGGGGCTCTTTGTCGGCATCATCACCCATGCCCATCACTCGGTCTTTGCCCCGCCCTTCCAGGCGAGCACCCCGCCGCCCCTGCAGATTTTCTCCATGCTCATGCTGGCTCCCTGGATGTTCTTCGGCTTTGAGGCGGTGACCCATGCCAGCGAGGATTTCAATTTCGCTCCCCAGAAGCTCTATCCCATCGTGGTGGGGGCCGTGGTGTCAGGCGCTCTGGTCTACTGCCTGCTGACCTCCATCGCGGTGCTGGATCTTCCCGAACAGTACAGCTCCTGGACTGACTATATCATTGAGTTGCACACCCATGAGGGCACTTCTTCCATGCCCGTGTTCCAGAGTGTCTACAGTGTGCTGGGCAACGGGGGGCTGGTGCTTCTGGGCGCTGCCATCATCGCCGCCCTCTCCACCAGTCTCCTGGGCTTCTACCGCGCCACGGGCTATCTCCTCCACTCTATGGCGATGGAGAAACTGCTGCCGGAAAGGTTCGCTCAGGAGGGGCCTGACGGCCTGCCTCAGAAGGCTATCCTGCTGGTGCTCTGCCTTTCCCTGCCGGTACCTTTCCTGGGCCGCACGGCCATTGCCTGGCTGACGGACATCACCACCATCAGCGCTTCCCTGGCCTACGGCTATGTGTCCCTCTGCGCATACCACATGGCAAAGGAGGAGGGCAGCCGTCCCCGCCAGGCCCTGGGCATCTTCGGGGCGGTGATCAGCGCCTTGTTCTTCGTCTGCCCCATCCTGCCCGACATGCTGCTGGGCACGAGCCTGGATGGTGAGTCTTACCTCTTGCTGGCAGGCTGGAGCCTCTTGGGCTTCATCTGCTACTGGTATGTGTTCAAGCATGACAGGGAGCACCGCTTCGGCATTTCCACCTCCATGTGCCTCATCTTGCTGTTCCTGAATTTCTTCTCTACCTCCCTGTGGCAGGGGCAGATCACGGAGGTGGAGCTGGTCATGGCCGCCCATGGCATCGACACCAGCTACAGCATCCTGACCATCCAAGCCCTGCTGCAGATAGGGCTTATTACGGTGATCCTGGTGCTGATGAGCGATATCTTCACCACCATCAAGAAGCGTGAGCACGCCGTGGATGTGCAGATGTTCCAGGAAAGGGCCATCAGCAAGGCCAAGAATGACCTGCTGGCCAATATTTCCCATGATGTGCGCATCCCCATGCAGGCCATCGTGGGCTATGTGCAGACGGCCCTGGAGCTATCCGCCCTCTGCTATGTCTGCGAGAACCCCTGCCAGCGCAAGGTGCCCAAGGTGATAGGTGATTCCCTGGAGCGCATCGAGTCCCTCAATCAGTACCTCTCTGCCCTCATCAATGACATGATGCTCTCCGAGCGCATGGAAAATGGCCACATCAAGATGAAGGAGCATCTGACGGACATCCGCCACACCATGCAGGTGCTGGAGCGTATCTTTGCCAACCATATGCAGGAAAAGCGCCTCTACTTCACCGTGGACACCTCGAAGGTCACGGACAGCCAGGTGATATGCGATGAGGAGCGCCTCTCCCGGGTCATCCTGAACCTCATCAGCAATGCCTACCACTACACGGAGCCGGGGGGAGGCGTCATGGTGACCCTCCTCCAGAAAGGCCCCGGCTACCACCAGCGCAAGACGGAAAACGGGCGGCTGGCTTTCAAGACCTACGCTGACTACGAATTCCATGTGCAGGATACGGGCAAGGGCCTCTCCCCCGAGGAGCTGGAGTGGATCACCGCCCCCTTCGAGGGAGAGAAGACTTCTCAGGATCTGGAGACCAAGGGCCGGGGCCTGCACATCGCCAAGAACATCATCAAGCTCATGGGCGGGCAGCTTGCCGTCACCACCAAGCCGGGCAGCGGCACGGAGTTCGTGCTGCACATCTCCCTGCCGCTGGCACCGAAATAGGGCGCAAAGGAGTATGGCTATGCTTACATTCAAGAATCCGGGGATGCAGGACGCGGCCAAGAACCGCCTGCTCTATCCCCTCAATGTCTGGGCCCTGTCCTTTGGCTGTGCCGTGGGCTGGGGTGCCTTCATAATGCCGGGCAACCTGTTTCTGCCCAACGCGGGGCCTATCGGCAGCGCCCTGGCCATCTTTATAGGCGGCATCTCCATGATCATCATCGGCTACAATTTCTGCCAGCTGGCGGTGCGCTATCATGGCAACGGGGGCATCTACGCCTATACGAAGAAGCTCCTGGGCTACGACCACGCCTTCCTGGCGGCCTGGTCCCTCATCATCACCTATCTTTCCATCATCTGGGCCAATGCCACCGCTGTGGTGCTGCTGGCCAGGATGCTCTTCGGCAACCTGCTGCAGTGGGGCTTCCACTACCAGGTGGCGGGCTTCGATGTGTTCTTCGGGGAAATCCTCACCACCTGGATAGTGTTCCTGAGCTTCGGTGCCTTCTCCTGCTTCGGAGGCAGGATCAAGAGGCACATCTACACAGCTTTCGCCCTGCTGCTCATCTCCATCATCGTGCTGCTTTTTATTAGTCTTTGTTTAGCTAATCATCATTTTGTAATCCTCCCCCCCTTCCAGCCTGACCACAGCCCAGCGCTGCAGGTGTTCTCCATGCTCATGGTGGCGCCCTGGATGTTCTTCGGCTATGAATGCGTCACCCATGCCATAGATGACTTCCACTTCCCGGTGCAGAACCTCTTCAAGCTGGTGGTCATCGCCGTCATCTGCGGCGTGGCAGCCTACACCCTGCTCATCTGGATAGGTATCCTCAGCGTGCCGCCGGAATACAGCAGCTGGAAGGACTACATCGACAATGTGGGCCACATGCAGGGCATGAGCTCCCTGCCCGTCTTCCACAGCGTAGGCTCCACCTTCGGCATGGTGGGCATCTGGGTGCTGGGGGTGGCCGTACTCTCGGGCATCGCCACCTGCATCCTGGGGCTTTACCGCACCTGCGCCTACCTCTTCCAGGTCATGGCCAAGGACGGGCTGCTGCCCGCCCAGTTCACCAAGACCGACCTCAACGGCGTGCCCCGCAATGCCCTCTTCCTCGCCATCGCCGTCTCCCTGCCCGTCCCCTTCCTGGGGCGCACTGCCATCGTCTGGCTGGTGGATGTGCTCACCATCAGCGGCTCCATCGCCTACGGCTACGTGTCCCTCTGCAACTATCTGGAGGCCAAGAAAACCAAGCACAAGCGGGGGGTGCAGATGGGCATCGCAGGCATGGTCTTCTCCCTGTTCTTCTTCTTCTGCCCCATCATGCCCAACATGCTGCTGGGCACCAGCCTGAACACCGAATCCTACCTCTTGCTGGCCGTCTGGAGCACCCTGGGCTTCCTCTACTACTGGTGGGTGTTCAAGAATGACACCCAGAACCGCTTCGGACGCTCTGCCTCCCTCTGCATCCTCATGATGTTCCTGAACTTCTTCTCCACGGGCCTGTGGCTCAGGCAGGTCACCGTAGACCAGCTGGAGCTGGCCGCCAGCGGTGGTTTTGAATCAGCCCAAAGCAAGCTCACCTTCGACATCATAGTGCAGATGATCCTCATCATGACCATCCTCTTCCTGGTGTCCAATATCTTCACCCGCATCCGCCAGCGCGAGCGGCTGATGGATCTGCAGATGATCAAGGAGCGGCAGGTGAACCTGGTAAAGAGCAACTTCCTGGCCAACGTGTCCCACGACATCCGCCTGCCCATGAAAGCCATCTCCAGCTACGTGAAGACCGCCCGCAATGCAGGTGCCGCTTCCTGCCTCTGCGATGGCAGCTGCGATATGCAGGTCACGGGCCAGCTCTACGACTGCCTCTCCCGCATCCAGTCTGTGAGCTACCATCTTGATGCTTTCGTGCAGGACTTGCAAAAACTTGACTACATCACCCAAAGCAGCTTTGACCTGCAGCTGGAGCCTGTAGACCTGCGGCTGCTCATGCAGCGCATCGTGGATGTCTTCGCCCAGCAGATGAAGGAAAAGGATCTCTCCTTCGCCCTGGAAATCTCCCAGGTGGAGCACCCCATGGTGCTCTGCGACGGCACCCGCTTCTCCCGCCTCCTGCTGAATCTCATCAGCAATTCTTACAAATTCACCCCCTCAGGGGGCCGCATCGTGGTCATGCTGACGGAGAAGGAAAACACTGTCTCCCCCTCCGAGCAGCTGAAGCCCAGGCTGGCGGAGAACGAAGCCGAATTCGAGCTGCGCATCCAGGACACCGGCATCGGCATGTCCGAGAGCTACGCCCAGGAAATCTTCGAGGAGAAGGACAGCAAGAACATCTTCTACGAAGAGGAGAAAAAGACCCAGGGCATGCTCATCACCAAATACCTGGTAGACCTCATGGGCGGCACCATCAAAGTCATCAGCGCCCCGGAGGAAGGGACAGAGTTCATCATCAATTTCGTCTTCACCCTCACGCCGAAGGCTCCCTTGGTGGTGGAAAACTGAACATGAAAAAGCGCCCGCAAGGGCGCTCTTTCCATGGGCCACCCCCCCAAACTTTTTCTCTAATAATTAAACTATTTAACATTTACATGATTTTATGCTACAATAGGCAGTAGTTTTTATAATTCGCAACTTCAAGGGGGATTTTTAAGACATGAAGGAAAAGAAAGTTTACGTATTCTTCAACTGCGATGAGGAAAAGAGCCAGACCAGCATGAACATCTTCTACAACAGCACGGTCTACGGCGATACCAAGAAGGCCCGCAAGGAACTGCTGGCCAAGGTCGAGGAGGAGCTGAAGGAAGGCCGCATCCAGATTGCTGAGGAGAATATGGCCAAGGTCAGCGCCGCCATCATGGAGGGCGACCCCAGCAATGCCAAGGACTTCATCACCTACGGCTCCATCGAAGCCTTCACCCAGGTGTAAGCAATCATTCGTACATAAAGAGGGACGCTCATGGCGAGCGTCCCTTTTTTCGTCCGAAGGGCAGCCAAAGCCTTTCCTCCCTCTGCCTCAGGAGAAGGCCAGCTCCGGCTTTTTCCTATCTATCCATGAAGCCCCTCATCTTCCGCAAGGCGCTCTGGCGTATCCTGGACACCCGGCCGGGGGAGAGCCTCAGCTTCTGTGCCGCCGCATAGGCAGGGCAGTCGCGGAAGTAGATTTCCCGCACTACATCCCGCTCACGCTGGGTGAGATTCCGCAGGGCCTCCTCCACCTCCTGCCTGAGTTCTGCCTGCTCGTAGCTGTCCATGTGCTCCCCCAGGCCCCCCAGCTCTGCGCTGCCGGAGGGGGTGTTGCCACGGGAAGCGAGAAAGACCGCATCCCAGGGGGCAGGAGCGTCCTCCTCCCCCTCATGCTCGGCCATACCATCAGGCTGCACTTCCCGCTGCTGCCTGCGCTTTTCCGCCTTCAGGAAGGTCTGCAGGCCGCCGTGGACGTGGTTTTTCACATAGGCGGCGAAGGGCACGCCCCGCGCCGTGTCGAAGGTGTTCACCGCATCCATGAAGTAGAGCTGGGCCACGGACTGGGCTTCCTCCCCCAGTTCCATGTAGTGCCAGTCATGGGCGGCGGACATGATGAGAGGTTGGTACTTCACTAAGAGTTTGCTGAGGGCCAGCTGGTCCTGAGCGGATGCAGCTCGCCTGATCAGGTCGTTTTCGTCTTGCAGGTCTTGATTCATTGGCTATCCTCCTTATATTTGGCTTTTAGTACATTCGTTCTATTGTCATTATAGCACTTTTTGCCTGCTTTGAACAGCTCGGCGGTTCATTTTCTTGGGCGCAAAGAAAACGAACCAAAAAAGCGGGCCGGTTTCCTTCACGGAAGCCAACGCCCGCCTGATAACGGTTGCTTCTTATTTCTTCAAATAGATGGCCAGGACTGAAATATCTGCGGGGCTGACGCCGCTGATTCTTGAGGCTTGGCCCAGGGAGAGGGGACGGATTTTCGCCAGCTTCTCCCTCGCCTCGGAGCGGAGGCTTTCCAGTTTCTCGTATTCTATCTCCTCAGGAATCAGCTGGTTCTCCAATTTCTCCATATGGTCTACCTGCTCCTGCTGCTTCTTGATGTAGCCTTCGTAGCGGATGGAGATCTCTACCTGCTGGTATTCTTCCTTCCTCAGCTGCGGCAGCTCCGGCAGCAGGGCGCGCATGTCCTCATAGCTGACCTCGGGGCGGCGCATGTACTCATGGGCCGTGAGGCTGGCGTTGATTTCCGGCAGATTGAGCTTGGCCAGCTTGCCATTGGTTTCCACGCTGGGGTTGAGTATCACCTTGTCGAGGATGGCCAGGGCCTCCTCGATATGCTTGTACTTATTTTCATATCGCTCCCATCTGGCATCACTCACCAGGCCGAGCTTGCGCCCCTTGGGCGTGAGCCTGTGGTCAGCATTGTCCTGCCGCAAGAGCAGGCGGTACTCGGCGCGGCTGGTCATCATGCGGTAAGGCTCGGTGGTGCCCTTGGTCACCAAATCGTCAATGAGCACGCCGATATAGGCTTCGGAACGCTTGAGGACGAAGGGCTTCTCTCCCTTCACCTGCAAGGCGGCGTTGATGCCCGCCATCAGCCCCTGGGCGGCGGCTTCCTCGTAGCCGGAGGTGCCGTTGGACTGACCGGCGGAGAAAAGGGCCTTCACGGGCTTGGTCTCAAGGGTCAGTTTCAGCTGCAGCGGGTCAAGGCAGTCATACTCGATGGCATAGCCTGCCCGCATGACCTTGGCGTGCTCCAGGCCGGGGATGGTCTTCAAAAAGGCCAGCTGCACATCCATGGGCATGGAGGTGCTCATGCCCTGCACGTAGTACTCCTGGGTATGACGCCCCTCCGGCTCCAAAAAGAGCTGGTGGCGGTCCTTGTCCGGGAAGCGCAGGAGCTTCGTCTCGATGGCAGGGCAGTAGCGGGGGCCAATGCCCTCGATAATGCCGTTTGCCATAGGGGCGCGGTGCATATTGTCCCGTAGGATTTTGTGGGTGGCTTCATTAGTGTAGGTAAGATAGCAGGGCATTTGCTCGCGGGTCTCAATGTCGGACATGAAGGAGAAATTCCGCGCCTCGGTGTCACCTGGCTGCAGCTGCATCTTCCCAAAGTCCAGGGTGCGTCCGTCCACCCTGGCAGGAGTCCCCGTCTTGAAGCGCATAAGGGAAAGCCCCGCCTCTGTGAGGGAGGACGAAAGCTCCATAGCCGCCCGCTGGCCTGAGGGGCCGCCGTCATAGGTGTGCTCCCCCACGATGATCCGCCCCCTGAGGTACGTGCCGGAGGCCAGCACAATGGCCTTGCCCTCATAGACCTCTCCGGTCTCGGAACGCACCCCCAGCGCCCGGCGGCGCATTGTGCCGTCAGCCCTGGTTTCCTCCTCGGTGATAAGCTCCGTGATGAGCAGCTGCTTGACATCCAGGTTTTCCGTATTCTCGCAGGTTTCCTTCATGTGGAACTGGTAGTATTTCTTGTCCGCCTGGGCGCGCAGGGCATGGACGGCAGGGCCTTTGCCGGTGTTGAGCATCCGTATCTGGATAGCGGTGGTATCGGCATTCACCCCCATCTCGCCCCCCAGGGCGTCCAGCTCCCGCACCAGATGCCCCTTGGCCGGGCCGCCGATGGAGGGATTGCAGGGCATGAGGGCGATATTGTCCATGGAAAGGGTGGCCATGAGGGTACGGCACCCCAGACGGGCAGCAGCGAGAGCCGCCTCCACCCCCGCATGGCCCGCGCCGATGACAATCACATCATAATTACCTGCTACAAACATACGGATACTCCTTTATGACAACGGTTGACTTTTTTGAAAAATTTGCTATACTTGAAGCATAAAGGGTGCCACCCGACAACGGTTGGCCCTCGCTTAGATGGTTATACTATTGAGAAATAACCGCCCAGACTGCGACCGCTGGCGGTTATTTTTTTGCTTCAATACGGATCAGCCAAAGTAACACTAAAACTATGATAAGCTGCTCCATCTCCGCTCACCTCGCTTCCCAGCTGACCGATCGACCACGCACTTTCATGCCGGCCAGATTCAGTATTTCGCCTTTCCACGAGGACGCCGCCTGTCATCGGATAACACCTTCATACAGTATATCGCAAGCGCTTTCCCCGTGCAAACAATATTTGCCTGGAAGGCGTTTTTTGCGCTCCTGCCCTTTCCCGAACTATCCATCCGTGGTATATTATAGAGCGTAACTATGTAAACTAGGCCTTGAAAGGAGCATACTTTATGAGCATCAGAATCGGTATCCTGGGCTACGGCAACCTGGGCCGCGGGGTGGAGTGCGCCGTGGAAGCAAACAGCGACATGGAACTGGTGGCGGTCTTCACCCGCCGCGACCCGGCTTCCGTCAAGATTGCCACCGCGGGCGTCCCTGTAGTGAATGTGAAAGAAGCGCCGGACTGGCAGGACAAAATTGACGTCCTCATCATCTGCGGCGGCAGCGCTACAGACCTGCCTAAACAGACCCCGGAGTTCATCAAATACTTCAACGTCATTGACAGCTTCGACACCCATGCCCGCATCCCCGAGCACTTTGAGAATGTGGATAAAGCCGGTAAGGAAAGCGGCCATCTGGGCATCATCTCCGTGGGCTGGGATCCGGGCCTTTTCTCTCTGGCCCGTGTCTACGGCAACGCCATCCTCCCCGGCGGACATGACTACACCTTCTGGGGCCGCGGCGTTTCCCAGGGCCACAGCGATGCCATCCGCCGGGTGGAAGGCGTGGCCGATGCCCGCCAGTACACCGTCCCCGTGGAGAGCGCCCTCTCCGCCGTCCGCAGTGGCAAGAACCCGGAGCTGTCCACCCGCGAGAAGCACACCCGCGAGTGCTTCGTAGTGGTGAAGCCCGAGTATGATAACGAGGCAGAAAAGGCAAGGATTGAAAAGGAAATCAAGACCATGCCCAACTACTTCGATGAGTACGACACCACGGTGAACTTCATCTCCCAGGAGGAGCTGAACGCCAGCCACAAGGGCCTCCCCCACGGCGGCTTCGTCATCCGCACCGGCGCCACGGGCCATGAAAAGGAGCACAACCACCTCATGGAACTGCGCCTGCAGCTGGACTCCAACCCCGAATTCACCACCTCCGTCCTCATGGCCTACGCCCGCGCCTGCTGCCGCCTGGCCAAGAAAGGCGAAACCGGCTGCCGCACAGTACTGGACATCCCCCCCGCCCTGCTCTGCCAGCAGAATGGCGAGGAACTGAGAGCGCACCTGCTGTAATTATGCCATCCAAAGGACAATTGTAACGGCGTCCACGGATGGACGCCCAAAGCGGCCCTTCGTGTTTGAGGACCAAACCGGGGCCGCGTAAACATGCCACTGGCATGTTTACCTTTTGGTTCGTTTCCTTTGCGCCAAAGAAAATGAACAGCCGAAACGAGAAGGAGAGTTGCTAATGTTTACATTAAAGGACAACATCTTCAAAGGCAAGCGCCCCCAGCTTGACGACGAATGCTTCGTGGCCCCCCAGGTCTTCCTCTCCGGGGATGTGCGGGTGGGGAGGTATGCCTCCCTCTGGCCCGGAGTAGTGGCCCGGGGGGATGTCTGCTACATCCAGATTGGCGAGTGCAGCAATGTGCAGGATCTCACCTGCCTCCATGTGGCTGATGACAAGCCCTGCCTCATCGGGGACTATGTGACCATCGGCCACGGGGCCAATATCCACGGCTGCGTCATCGAGGATCATGTGCTCATCGGCATGAGCGCCACGGTGCTGACGGGGGCGCATATCGGCCGGGGCTCCATCATCGCCGCCGGAGCCGTGGTGAAGGAAAATGATGTGATACCCCCGGGTTCCCTGGTGGTGGGAGTGCCCGGCAAGGTGGTCCGCACCCAGGACAGGATAGAGACCATCCACGCCCAGGCCATCAAGTACAAATGCGAGTGGGCCATCGAGTACGGAGCCTACCCGGAAATCGGCGGGGAGCTTTACCACGGGGAGCAGATTATTTGATTTTTCCCCAAGGGGGCAGACTTTTCCACAGTTTCCCGGCTTTTCCACAGTCTTATCCACATTCTCCACAGCTTATGCACAAGTTATACACAGTATGCACAGGGTTATCCACAGGTTTTCGTGGATAACCCTGTGCTTTTTCATACTTTTTTATCCACAGGCAGGATTATTCGCCTCGAGGCTAGAAGAGTAAGACAAATAATTCGTGCTTTACTGGCAATTGTCGTCAGAGAAATACGGAGCTGCCGCGGATGAGCAGTTCCTCAGTCCTTGCTGGGAGGGATTCACATGGGAAGACACTTGCGAGCCTGCTTGGCCCTGCTTCTGGCCTTGTTCCTCTGCCTCATCCCCAAAGTAGAGGCCACAGAGACCCTGAAGGTGGGCTATGTGCCGGGGACGGGGTTCCTGAAGGAGGACAGCCCCGAGCATATCATCGGGCCGGGCTATGAGTATATGGAATTCCTCTCCGGGTTCGGGGACTGGAATTTCGTCTACATCCCCTGCGTGAACTGGTGGGATGCGGTGGATAAATTGAGCCGCAACGAAATCGACATCCTGCCCGGCATGCCCGGCGACTACAGGACTGTGCCCTTCGCCAAGCAGACCGACCATGTGGTGGCCCGCTTCCCCATGGAGCTGGTGCTCCACGAGCAGCTGGGCAGCCGCCATCTGAGGATAGGCGTGCTGGACTACGGCTACCCAATCCCGAGCCTGCCCGCCGTGGCTCAGGAGCACGCTTTCACCTATGATCTGGTGACTTTCCACGATTTCTCCGCCCTCAAGGAGAATTTCGTCGCCCGCAAGCTGGACGGCTATGTGGCTCCCATGATCGCCACCTCGCAGATAGGGCGGGTCATCGCCCTCTTTGACCGGGTGAGCTATCGCCTGCTCATCCGCCTGGACAGGCCCGACCTTTACAATAAGGTCAATTTCGCCATGGACCGGCTGCTGATGAACCAGCCCAATATCCGCAACCGCCTGCGCGACAAATACGAGCGCAGCCGCGGCCTGCCCCTGGTGCTGGAGCCGGATGAAAGGGCGTTCCTGCAGCAGAAGAAGCATTTCCGGGCCGCAGTCTACATGCCTCACAAGCCCTTCCTTTACAAGGATGAGGAAACAGGGGAATGGAAGGGCGTCACCGCCACCCTGCTGCATCAGCTGGAAGAGGATCTGAACATCGAGATTGAGATCATCGACAGCGGCTCCCTGGACAACCTCAAGCGGCTCATAGCCCGCGGCACGGTGGATTTCATAGCCGATGTGCCCTGCGATTTCTCCTGGCTGGAAGATTTGGATCTGTCTCCCACCCAGTCCTACCGCACCATCGACTACACCCCCGTCATCCGCAAGGGCTTCCCCCTGCCCGCCACCCCCAAGGTGGCGGTCATCGAGGAAATCTTCCCCACCCTCATTTCCGTGAAGAACAGCTACAGCTCCAACCAGATCATCTACTGCCATTCCGTAGAGGAGTGCTTCCGGGCGGTCAGCAATGGCCGGGCCGATGTGACCTACGCCCCCCGGGCGGTGGTGCCCTACCTCATGGAAGGAGCCTTCACCTACAATCTGGAAGCCCTCACCGAAGGCTTCTACCGTGAGAACATCAGCATTGGTGTGAACCAGCAGGCCGACCCCCGGCTCTGGCGCATCCTGGACAAGGAGATCACCCACCTGCCCCCCAATTTCACCCAGAATGTGATCTTGCATGAGGGCACGGAGATCAGCTACAGCTTCTCCCCCCGCTGGATGATCTACCACTACCCGCTGCTCACCACCGTGAGCCTCTTCATCATCATGGGCCTCATCATCGGCGTGCTGTACTATCGCTACTATATGCGCCGCCGCCACATGATGGCTATCCAGCAGATGGCCTACATGGACAACCGCTACCAGCTGCCCAATATGCTCTGGCTGGAGCAGGAGATCAAGGGCATCTGGGAAGACACCAAGATCCAGGAGCCTAACTCCCACATCTACGTAGCAGTCTTTGACATGAGCAGCCGCGACTCCATGCTGGAGCTATACAGCCGCCATACCCTGGACAAGCGGCTCAAGGAAACTGCCACCAATCTCCAGGAAGAGGACTGGGTGCTCCAGACTGCTGCGGGCATCAACACCCTGCAGCTGGTGGCCCTCTGCCAGGCGGCCACCGTGGAGGAAATGGTCACCAATGCCGCCGAGGCTGTCGCAAGCTACGGCTACATCGAGCACGATTCCGCCCGCATCTCCCTGCACATCAAGGTGGGGCTCTGCGAGATGAAATCCGACACGCTGCTGCTCATGGCGGAGGAAAAGGCGGACATGGCCTGCCGCAAGATCATGGGCACCATGGACATCGTGAAGGTCTACGATGAGAGGATGGACAAGCACCTCCATCTGGAGCAGCATATCGAGAGCAGCATGGCCCATGCCCTCTCAGACGGGGAGTTCGTCGTCTGGTATCAGGCCCAGTACGATATCATGACCCGCCGCATCGTGGGAGCCGAGTCCCTCATCCGCTGGCAGAGCAAGGAAATGGGTTTCCTGTCCCCGGAAAAATTCCTGCCATCCCTCGAAATGAACGGCTTCATCATCCCTCTGGACCACTTCGTGCTCAAGCAGGTCATGATGATGCAGAAGCACCGCCTGACCAACGGGCAGGAGATGCTGCCCGTCGCCGTGAACCAGTCCAGGCTGCATATCACCGAGGACGGATACCTCCGGCGCATGAAAGACCTCATCGAGAAGTACCAGCTGCCCCCCGGGGTCATCAGGCTGGAGATTCCCGAGAGCATGTTTGCCAACTTCAACCAGAAGTCCTACCGCGACCATGCGGTATTCCTCATGGAGTCCCTGCACAAATCAGGCTACGGCATCATCCTGGACAACTTCGGCGGCAGTGCCTCCTCCCTGACTCTCCTTGACTACCTGCCCCTGGACGGCATCAAGATTTCGGCCCAGGTGCTCTACGCCGCCCAGAATTCGGAAGGCATGAGGGAAGTGCTGGCCAGCATGATCGACCTGGCCCAAAGGCTGAATCTGGAGGTGTCGGTAGGCGGCATCGAGACAGTGGAGCAGGAGCAGATGCTCCTGTCCATGGGCTGCCAAGTGGGGCAGGGCTTCCTGAATTCGCGGCCCATGCCCAAGGCAAAATTCATTGAGCTGCTGAAAGAGCGCAATGGCGACTGATATATAGGAGGGATTGCTATGGCTAAACCGGTTATCTTGATTGTAGACGACGATGTAATGAACCTCACCATGGCCCAGATGATACTGGAGATGAAGGTCCAGGCCGAGTACCTGACGGCAGACTCAGGTCAGGCCTGCATCAATGTCCTCAACCAGCGTCAGGGCAAGGTAGACCTCATCCTGCTGGACATCGCCATGCCCGGCATGGACGGCATCCAGACCCTCACCCGCATCCGCCAGCACCCGGAGTGGAAGAACATCCATGTCATCTTCCTCACGGCGGCGGCGGACAAGAACACCATCGTCCGGGCGGCCCAGCTGAAGGTGAAGGACTATGTGAAGAAGCCCTTCACCCCTGATGAGCTGATCTCCAGAGTGGAGAAGCACATCACCCCGGACATCGACGACCCGGAGATACAGAATATCTTCAAGCAGCTGGACAGTCTGGGACTATAAGAGCGTCCCCAGAGGGGAAGGCTGAATCAGCCGGAAAGGAGGCCCCATGGAAAAGGAAAAGAAAAAAAAGCAGCAAGGCCTCTTCGAGGCTTACCTCATCCCCTTGACCAACCGCCTGCTCCAGATTCCCTACCTCAGGGCTATCCGGGAGTCCGTCTACGTCATGATGCCCATCATCATGCTGCTGGCCATCATCAACATGGTGGGCAACCTGGTGCTGAACCCCCAGGGCCCCGTGATGTCGGAGTCCGGGCTGGGCCTGGGCACCTTCCTCTCCGGAGGGCTGCGTGACCAGGCCTACCGCGACTCGGATTTCTACCTCTCCGTGATGACCTACATCAAATACCTCAACATCACCTACTTTCTCTACTACCTCATCTTCTCGGTGATCTTCACGGGCAGGCTGGCCAAGCTCTGGCACGTGGAGCGCCTGCCCGTCATTCTCTGCACCCTGACGGGGTACGTCTTCATGCTCTCCATCTTCACTGAGGGGCTGGAGAATATCTCCACCTACTTCCACGGCAGGGGCTTACTGCTGTCCCTGGTGCTCTCCACGGTGGCGGTGCTGGCCTTCAGGAAATTCTCCAAGGTGTCCATGCTCCGCACTCCTGTGGCCATCGGACTGAATCCCCTGCTCCTGTCCTCCATGCGTCACCTGCTGCCCCTGAGCTGCACGGTGGTGCTCATCATCTTCGTGGTGCTGGGCTGGATTCTGTTCGAGAGCAATGTGGGTGCCCTCTCCAACCTGATCCAGCAGGCTTCCAGCCAGGATCTGGCCCAGAACCCCCTGATTGCCATCTGCTACGAATTCTTCCGCCGCATCTCCTGGTGGATAGGGGTGAACGGCAACAGCCTGGTCTTTGCCTGGCGGGAAGCCTTCTACATCCCCGCCCAGATGTCCAACGAGCTGGAAGGCACCTCCTTCATCTTCACCAGCGAGTTCTTCGATGCCATTTCTGTCTCCCTTTTGGGGCTGGCTATCTCCATCTGGGTCTTCTCCACCCACCCCCGCATGCGCAGCATCTCCGCCTACAGCATGCCCAGCCTGATACTTTCCATCAACGAGCCCTTCCTCTACAGCCTGCCCATCGTGCTGAATCCCCTCTTTTTGATTCCCTATGTGCTGGCCCCCATGGTGAACGTGCTCATCGGGTATCTGGCCATCAGCAGCGGCATCGTGCCGGTGTTCCGCCATGCCATCGGCTCCCAGGCGCCTGTGCTCCTGGACGGCGTGATTGCCACCGGTGACCTCATGGGCGCAGTGCTGCAGCTGGTGTGGCTCAGTGTGGATATCGTCATCTACACCCCCTTCGTCATCATCTTCAACCTCATGGAGCAGGATAAGCTGGTAGAGGAAAGCGAACCCATGGAGGAGGTGAGGCAGGCATGAAGGATAATGAGCAGACCCGCATGAACCGCCGCTTTGCCATCATGAGCCTCCTGCAGGCCATCGCCATCCTCATCTGCATCGTCCTCTCCATCCAGTACTTCGGCCACAAGGCCCAGGACGAAAAGCCCTCCGTGGCCCTCATCCTGGCCGCTGCCAAGGAGACTCCCGGCTGGCCCAGGGAGATTTCCCTGGGGCTGCAGGCCGCCTGCGACCGCCTGGACTACGATGTCTATATCGAGGACAACATTTCCACGGGCAATCTGCAGCCGGTAATCGACCGGCTGGTGCATAAGGGGGTAAAGCACATCTTCCTGGCCAACCCCGAATTTCAAAAAAATCTGGAATATATAGCCAGGAAATATCCCCAAGTGAATTTCTACGCCAATTCCGTAGGAGAGGCCGTTTCCTATGAAATGGTCAGCTACTCTGTGCGCTACTATGAAGTGCGCTACATGGCAGGGGTGCTGGCAGGGCTTCGCACCAAAACCGGTATCGTGGGCTATGTGGCCCCCTTCCCTACCTCGGAAACCCGCCGTGACCTCAATGCCTTTGCCATGGGCGTGCAGAGCGTGCGCCCCGATGCCAAAGTAGTGGTGTACTGGACCCAGCACTGGATCAATCCCCAGCGGGAAAAAGACTCCATCTACCGAATGAAAATAGCCAACGCCGACATCATCGGCTACTTCCTGACCCGTCAGGACCTGGCCAAAGAAGCCCAGCTGGTGGGCATGGACTACATAGACTTTCACCACGGCGACCCCCAGCTGTCCTCCCACTGCCTGGCAGCCATCGAGACAGACTGGCAGCTAGTCTTCGTAAACCTCTTACAGCAGAACCTCAAGAAGGAAAGCAAACACATCTACTGGCAGGGCATGCTGGATGATGTAGTGAAGCTGCGGCTCTCTCCCAACCTCACCCCCAGAGAGGAAGCCATGGTCATCAGGACCAGACAGCGCATCATGGGGGGCTATCCGGTTTTCTCCGGCAATATCTACGATCAGTACGGCATCCTGCGCTGCAGGGAAGGGGAGGCCATCAACAGTTACCTCCTGAGGCGAATGGACTGGCTGGTGAAGGGAGTGGAGATCCTTGAATCAAGATAAAGAAACGATCATCGAAACCTCACAGCAGAAAACCGCTGCCTTCGTCCTGCGCATTGTAGGCCAGTTCCTGCTGTTTCTGGCAGTGCTGATAGCCATAGGCATCATGCTGCACACCAAAATCAACGATTCCATCAACACGGAAGTGGCTAAGTTCGGCCATCACCAGGGCCAGCTGGTTTCCACCATGTATTACAACCTCCTTGAAGGGGAGCTTAGCCAGCTGGAAAGCGTCGGCAAGCTCATCACCCTGGGCCAGCTGTCCCCCCAGGATGTGTCCAAGATACTGGGAGAGGGCGTCGGCTCTGCCGGCCTGGTGGATATAAACGGCAGTGTCATCAGCGGCACCCCCCTGCCTGAGGGCAGCCAGCCCCAGCGGCTGAAGGCCTCTCAGGGAGCGGCCTCCGTAAACTACTACCACCACATAGGCCTCATCTCCATGGTGCCCGTCTACGAGGGCAACAATGTCCGCTATGTGCTCTACCGGCTCCACTCGGAGGCAGAGCTGCGGGACCCCAATTCCCATCTGCAGCTGTCTGGCCATCAGGAGTCTGCATACATACTCCTCTACGACCTGGCCCAGCAAAAGGTAGTGGCTCCCTTCAAGGGCTACGGCCCCGGCAACCGCTTCTACGACGAAGCCACTGCCGCCCCCGTGGGCATCGACCCCCTGCTGGAAAAGCTGGAAAACAGCGACACCTCCTCACTTTACGACCCGGAGGTGCAGGCAGACTACGCCCTCTTCGCCACCCGCATCCCCGACACCACCTTCGCCGCCATCGGCTATGTGGAATGGGAATCCGTGGTGACAGGCATCCGCAACATCCACCTGATCATCCTCTGGGTCTTCGGCCTCCTGGTGGTGCTCTTCTGCGTCTTCATCCTCTACTCCTTCGCCAACCAGGCGGCGGCAGAGGAAAGCAAGGAGCTGCGCGAAGCCCGGGACGATGCCCTCAGGGCCAATCAGGCCAAGAGCGACTTTTTGGCCAACATGAGCCACGAAATCCGCACGCCCCTCAATGCCATCCTGGGCATGAACGAGATGATCATGCGCCAGGCCCAGGGCACCATGAGGGAGTACGCCTACAACATCAAGAGCGCAGGCGAGACACTCCTCGCCATCATCAACGACATCCTGGACTTCTCCAAGATCGAGTCCGGCAAGATGGAGATCATCCCCGTCAGCTACAGCCTCAGCTCCGTCCTCAATGACATCTACAACATGGTGAGCTACAAGGCAGGCCAGAAGGGGCTGGAATTCACCATCAACGTAAGCCCCACCATCCCCGATGCCCTCCACGGCGACGAAGTGCGCCTGCGGCAGGTCTTGGTGAACATCCTCAACAACGCCGTCAAATACACCCCCAAAGGCTCCGTCACCTTCACCGTGCAGGCCGGGGACAGCGGCATCTCTGACGATTCCCTCGAGCTTGAGTTCATCTGCCAGGATACAGGCCTGGGCATCAAGGAAGAGGACAAGAAGAAACTCTTCTCCAAATTCCAGCGGCTGGACATGAAGAAAAACCGCAACATCGAAGGCACAGGCCTGGGCCTGGCCATCACCACCTCCCTGGTGCAGATGATGCACGGCTCCATTTCCGTGGAGAGCACCTACGGCGAAGGCTCCACCTTCACCGTGCGCCTGCCCCAGCGGGTAGAGCACTACGAACCCATGGGCGACTTCAAGAAGCGCATCGAAAAGTTCCTGGAAGAGCAAGAATCCTATCAGGAGAGCTTCACCGCCCCCGATGCCCGCATCCTGGTGGTAGACGATACGGAAATGAACCTCATCGTGGTGCAGAGCCTCCTGGAAAAGACCCAGATCCAGATCGACACCTGCTTCAGTGGCATGGAATGCCTGGACATGATCAAGGACACCCACTACGACATCGTCTTCCTGGACCACATGATGCCGGAAATGGACGGCATCGAGACCTTGAAGCGGGCCAAAGAGCTCAAGGGCAGCAAGTGCAAGAAGACCCCCTTCGTGGCCCTCACCGCCAACGCCGTCTCAGGTGTGCGGGAAATGTTCCTGGCCAACGGCTTCGACGACTACATCTCCAAGCCCGTGGACGGCAAGACCCTGGAATCCGTAGTGCAGAAATTCCTGCCCGAGGACAAGGTGCTGCCCGTCACCCATGAAGAATTCGACTTCGGTGACCACGACAACTACTCGGAGTACCACGACTACTACGAGCCCCACGGGGAAACCCAGGCAGAAGAAACTGCCGCCCCAGCCGCTGACAGTGGCACAGCAGTCCCTGCCGAAGCCCCCAGCACCGAAGGCACAGAAGCCCCCGCCACCGAAGCTGAAGCAGCACCTGAGGGAAGCGAAAACGCCCCCGCAGCCGCTGAAGCAAGCGGCCCGGAGGCAGAAGGCGCAGCCATCTACGACCCCAACGATGAGCAGATAGACCTGCCCACCGCCATGAAATACTGCGGTGGCATGGAGGCCATGCAGCTGAAATTCCTGCAAGTCTACGTGTCCAGATACCAACTGGTGCACGACCAGCTGCAGAAAGACTTCGACGAGGAAAACATCCCCGACTACACCACCCACGTCCACGCCCTGAAGTCCACCTCCCTCTCCATCGGCGGCGTCAAACTCTCCGAAGCCGCCAAAGCCCTGGAAATGGCAGGCCACGCCATCCAGGACGGCCCCGAGGAAGAGAAGCAGGCCTTTATGGACTATATCAAGGAGAACCATGGGCCTACCATGGAAATGTACAAGAAGCTCATAGAAGAAGCCAAGACAAGATTCGGCGTGGAGCCGGAAAGCTAAAAAAGGTGCTGTTGCATGACATGCAACAGCACCTTTTGTTACTACGAAATCTTAGCGAATCAAGTCTGCAGGACGCAGATGAGCTTAGATTTCGTGTAAGGGCGTAGTGCGAAACACCGTTTCGCACGGAGTTTATTCCGTTATTCTTCTAAGAAACCTTGGCAGAAGAAATATTCGCCTCAGTCCTCGACACCCTTGAAAACCTCAAGGAACTTACTTGGTATACTTTTCTCCCGCAGCTATAGCCTCCCGGAACCTCTTCTGCACGTCCTCCCATCTGTAGAGGCCGTCCTTGTTGGCCTTGAGGCCCTTCAGCTTCAGCTGGTACATCTGGGCAGGATGCTCCAGTGTCAGGGGGGTGAGGCTGCGGATGTCCTGCACATTGGCGTAAACCAGCCGCAGATCCCCGTACTCCCTGCCGTCCTGGCCCTTGAGGCGGGAAATCACTATCTTGCCCCCCAGGGGTGTCTTGGGAGGTATGGAGCCCGAAAGGGTATAATCCTCCACCCACAGGGCGGGCAGGAGGGTGGACATATTCAGGTCATGACCGCAAAAGAGGGAAAACTTCCGCCGGGGATTTTCCATTTCTTCCTCCATGGCCGCCAGGAGAGGCCGTGCATAAACCGCCCCATAGGTGGGAGTCAGGAAAAAACTGTCCAGGGTGAAATAAGCCACCCGGCCCACGGCCTGCCAGTCTGCGGGACTCATGGCGTGTCCAAAGGCCGCCTTCCTGTCATCCCGCTCCTCGTAGTACTGGAGGGTCAGGGCATCCGCCGCCCTGTGCAGCTCCCGGATCCGGCCCTTGATACTGAGGCTCTTGCCCATATCCAGGGTATAATCGGCAGCCTTGATGAGAGGCTGCTCTTTCCCTGCCTTGCTCTTGGGGTAATCCAGTATCTCCATCACCTTATCCGCATCCTGCTGGAGGGCAGCCATCTTCCCCGGCAAATCCCCCTGCTGCATTTCCTGAGCCACTTTCTCCTTCAGCTCCGGGGTAAAATTCATATCATGCATAAAGACGGGATCTCTTTCATTGATGCCATAGTGGTACTCCACCCGGGTGTCCCCCATGGGCAGGAAGCCGGCCCCGAAAAAGCGGGCGGTGGCAATGGTGCGCTGGAAGGAATTGGCATAGAGCCGCACCTCCCCCTCCCCCGGCACATAATGGCTAGGTATCAGCCCCTCATCCTCCAGCCACAGCCGGAAATATTCACCCATGAGAACTTCTGCCGCCCCTCCCTTGAGGGTCAGCTCCCCAGGCACAGCCGTCCAGGGCAGCCACTTGTGGGGGGTAGCGCGCACCGCAAAGGAATCCGCCCCATAAAGGGGGGAGCGCACCCCATGACGGCTGAACACCGTCACCTGCTGCAGCTCATACCCATCCCCAAAGACAGAAGCCCAGGCAGAGGCAGGCAAAAAAACAAAAGACAGCACCGCCAGGAGCGCCAATAATTTTTTCCTCATAAATTTACCTCCTTATTCTCCCTTGGGGAGAATATGACAGTACGAAAGTTCCATGGTACCTTAATCCGCCTTAATCTTTTTTAGTTCGCTGCAGATAGCCTTATCTCCTTCATCGCTCCGCAGTTTTACCGTCTCCTGCACCAGCCGCCGTCCATATGCATGAAATTCGTAACAGCCAAAGAATATTTTTGCGTGAGGTCAAGGGGCTTATCGTTCACTTCAATGTTTGCAATGCGGTTTCCTGCTGGTGCCGAGCTGTCAAGCGTAAAGGAAATGCCGCTGACCTGCGGGAATATGCCTACATCTGCGGGATATTGGGATACGCCATGCTCCAGAGATTCTTTCACTTGCGCTCCAGTCACTTGAATTTTGCGCACCATATTGCCAAAGGGGAATACTGCTATGGTATCTCCTCTGGTGATTGTGCCCTTGGGTATGCCGGCTCTGAAAGTGCCGGCGTTCACCATGGCAATATCTGCATTGCTTATCCCGCGATAAGCGTCTGCCGCATAGTCGCCAAGTTCTGTTTCTCTCGTGCGAATCTGCTCCCTGTTGTACTGGAGCTGGCGACTCGATTGGCCTATGACCTTATCAAATATCGGCTGAGCGGATTTTGTGCTGCGCTCGATTTCCTTCAAGACATCCTGATCTGGCGTTGGCGCTAACTTATGTACTTCATCAAGCCCCAAGAGACGAGCGGACTTATTTACCACACGGTGATTGTCGATAGTCACGTTCACTTCGCCCAAGTAGCTGTCATAGCACCCGGTTTGACAAATGAGCGTGTCACCTTCCTTGATCCCCTGAGGAAGGACGGTGTGGCTATGTCCGTCGATAATGATATCTATGCCCTTTACTTTTTGAGCTACCGTGGTGGACTTATCGGCGCAGACCGGATCTATCCCCAAGTGTGTCACGGCGATGAGCAAATCGTTGTTGGGGCGAAGTTTGTCTACCATCAGCTGCGCCTGCTGCACCGGGGCGAGAAAGGAGAGATTGCTTGTTAATGACGGGGATATTGGATGATATAAAAGCATATGTCAACAAGGCATATACCCTTATTTACAATGACTACGAAAAATGCAGTCTTAAAGATGGGTTAAGCGATGATACAGATACTTTATATCGATATTTCCGATTACACCTAAACAGAGGAATCAATCATTATAGTTCTCGTGATGTCCTTAAAAGCATCCACGACCTTATCGTCACATTGCCAAAGGAGGAATAGTCTTGTCCCTATACTTAGATTATAACGCTTCTGCTCCAATTCTTCCTGAGGTGTTGGACACCATGATAGAAGCATACAAAAACACTCCTGGTAACGCCGACAGCCGAACACACATATACGGCACCAATGCTCAAAAGCTGGTTAACGAATCAAGAGCATCTATAGCCTCTGTGCTGGGGGTTGATCCATCAGAGATTATTTTCACGAGTGGATCAACTGAAAGCAACAATACCGTCATTTTGGGCATACAGGAATATGCTGAACAAACCGGTAAAAAACACATTGTAACAACAGCCATTGAGCATAAATCAATTTTAGAGCCGCTGCACTATCTCGAATCCAAGGGGTACATAGTAGATTTTGTTAAACCCGACACCTCCGGTCGTGTTTCAGCAAAAGATATACTTGGAAAAGTATCAGATCAAACATGTCTGGTTTCAGTCATGTTCGTCAATAGTGAGACAGGCATTATACAACCGGTAGATGAAATCGGATCGGAATTAAAAAAACGTTGTATTCTTTTCCATGTCGATGCCACACAGGCTCTTGGCAAACTGAATCATGAAATCCGCAAACTGGATTATGACTTACTAAGCATTGCCAGTCACAAGATTGGTGGTCCCCAAGGAATTGGTGCACTAATCAGAAAAAGAAATACTGATTATGAAAATCCGCCGATAAAGCAACTGTTGTATGGCGGCGGTCAAGAAAGAGGCTTCAGACCCGGAACAACGCCTGTTGCACTTGTAGCCGGCTTTGCCAAGGCGGTCGAGCTTTCGGAAGAAAATCTTCTTTCTTCTACGGAAAAATGCAAAGCCATAAAAGCAATGTTTTTCGAAGCAATCAACGGACTCACCTACGAAGTTAATGGCGATCCTGAGTACTGCCTTCCTTCTACCGTCAACATAAGCATAGATGGGCTTGATGCAGAGGCTGCTTTCTTGTGTCTTGGTGATATGTATTCTTTTTCCAACGGTTCAGCCTGCAATTCAACCTCGCATAGTCTGAGCTATGTATTGGAAGCAATGGGATTAAGTGAAAAGAGAAAATCTGAAGCTATAAGACTATCATGGAATGGTAAAAATGATATCGATTTCAACGATTTCATTTCTGTTGTAAAATCCGTAATATAATACGAGATGATGGACACAATATGCCCCACCACCGCCCGTGGAAACCCTGCCAGTCCAGCGCAACTGCCCCAACACAAAATCGGCACGGCTGCTGCCGTACCGACTGCTACTCCATATCCTCATTCAGCTTGACTGACCCAATAATTGACCCTCACCTTATCCCCGGCCTGCAAGTCCCTGGTCAGCAGCCAGTCATTGAGCTGGACGATGCCGGACTTGAACTCCCTCAGCTCACGGGGGCCGTAGGTATTCTTCGCCATATAAGCCTGGGCGATGGATTCCAGGCTGTCGCCGGCCTGCACAGTATATTCAGCCTCCACCAGCTGGTATGGACTTGCCAGGCAGGTAGCAGAAATCATGATCATCATGGCAGCCATCAGGAAAAATACCTTCTTCATCATCATCAACCCTCCGCTTACTTCACTCTGTCTGTATATACGCTTGAGGGCGAGGGGCATTACATATTTTTCTGACACTCGTATTACAATAATACCATGAGGGAGGGATAAGGATGCCTCTAACCAGTCAACTGAAAGAAGAAATCATCAAATACGCCCAAATCAACGGCTTCGGTCAGAAATAGAAAAAACCGGCCCAGTGTCAAGGAATAAAAAATGCAGGCTCGCCCTCAAAGCGAACCTGCATTTTCTTATTCAGATATTATCCACCAGCATATCCCCCACCCCGCCGTAGACGGCGCGGGCTTTTTCTTTGATGGCGTCCCGGGCGGTGTCCACGGTGAAGCCGTCGTAGGCTTCCAGCATGGGCAGGTCGTTGGTCTCGTCACCGATGGCGAAGACTTCGGCTTGCTGCCAGCCCATCAGCTCAAGGAGGGTATCAATGCCTTGGCTCTTGCTGACCCCGGCGGGGGTGATGTCCACGCTGCAGCCATTGGGGTAGGCGTGGACGAACTCACCGTATTTGGCATTGATGATGGCAGCTGTCTCGTCAGCCTGCTTTGCCTCGGGGTAGCCCAGGCAGAACTGGTGTATGCGGGGCAGGGAGAGGATATCCGCTTCGGTGATTTTCTCAATGGGGAAATCCCACTCCAGCGCCTCCCGCATGATCCAGGAGCCCTCGCCCTCATGGTAGAGGTAAGTCTTGTCCACGGCGGAGAAAGCATAGTGGAAAGACTTGTCCACACTGGGTTCGCGGACTATCTCAGCCAGTACGGAAAGGGGAATGCTTCCCTGCCAGAGGGGAGTGCCGTCAGCCTTGAAGATGATGCCGCCGTTATTGCAGACGGCATAGTCCGACTCAATGCCATAGTGCTCCAGCTGAGGCATCAGCATGCCATAATCACGCCCGCTGACCACCCCAAACTTATGCCCCGCCCTCCGCCAGGCCCGCACTCCCTCCACATCCTCGGAGGAAATGGTTCTCTGACGGAACAAGGTGCCGTCATAATCACTTGCGCCTATCTTCATGTGTATCACCTTATTTCTTGCATTAACATAACAGTATTATAGAAAATAAAATTCACAAATACAGCCAACCTAAAGCCGCTCTATCTCCCGAACCCCAGGCCCCAAGGATGGGGCCCCGCGGACGCGGAAATCACGTGATGTGATTTCAGTCCGCGTTTTCTTTTGGTTCGTTTTCTTTGCGCCAAAGAAAATGAACAACCGAAACTTAACTAGTCTGGCAAATGTATATTTGAGCTTCAAATGCCCTTAATGACCCCTTAGAACTATCCTCGATACTGCCAACCAGCAAAGAAGCCGTCTCCACCTCCGGTAGCTGATAATTCTGCTCTTGCCCGGAGAAATTCACCACCGTATAAACCTCCCGCTCCTCAAACTTCCTCTTGAAGGCCAGGATATACGGATTATCTGCCAGCAACTCCTCATAGCTTCCCTTGATGAGCACTTCTGCAGCTTCTCCCTGCTGCCTAAGAGCGGCAAGTTTCCTGTAATAGCTCAGCACCGAATGCTCGTCCTTGGCTTCGGTCTCCACGCACTCGTCAGCAAACTCCTCATGCACCGGCAGCCAGGGGGTGCCTGCAGAAAAACCTGCGTTCCTGCCCTTAGTCCACTGCATAGGCGTGCGGGCATTGTCCCTGCTGTAGCGGTGAACCATCTCCAGCGCCTGGGCAGGTGTCTTACCCTCTTCCAGCGCCAGCTCATACTGCCCATGGGAGGAAATATCGTTGTAAGCCTCGATGCTGTCCCAGGCCACATTCCCCAGGCCCAGCTCCTGCCCCTCGTAGATGAAAGGCGTCCCCCTGAGGGTCAGCAGTATGGAAGCCATGGCCTTGGCGGCGAGGTCCTTGGGGGCACTATCGGGGAAATAGTGCCTCGTGCACCTCATCTGGTCGTGGTTTTCAAAGAAAATGGGGTACCAGCCATTTTCCGCCGTGGCCTGCTGGCTGGCCGTCAACACCTTCTTCAGGCCGGGAATGATTTCGGGTGTGTAACCGGTGGCCTGTCCCCAAAGTTCTCCGTTAGTGAACTCCAGGTTCGTATGGGAGAACTCAAAGAGCATATCAAAGGCCCCCTGCTCTCCCACCCACTGGGGCAAATCCTTTGGCTCCACGCCGTTGGCTTCAGCCACGGTGAAGATATCGTGGCCTGCAAAGACCTTTTCCTTGAATTCATGGAGGAAGTCCAGAATGCCCGTGGTGTTGGCTATCATGGAGTGGATATTCACCATGCCGTCCTCGCTGTCCGGTTCCCCGTCCACGAATGCAGCCGGCTTCTTGATGTAGACGATGGCATCGATGCGGAAACCGCCCACGCCCTTGTCCAGCCAGAAATTGGCGGCATCGTAGAGGGCCTGCCGAACCTTAGGATTTTCCCAGTTCAGATCCGGCTGGGCCTCGGCGAAGGTGTGCAGGTAATACTGCTGACGGGCTTCGCACCATTTCCAGGCGCTGCCGCCGAAGATGGAGCGCCAGTTGGTAGGGGCGCTGCCGTCCGGCTTGGCATCACGCCAGATATACCAGTCGCTGTGCTCGCTGTCCTTGGCGGAGGCAGAATCTATGAACCAGGGATGCTTGTCGGAGGTATGGTTGTAAACCAAATCCATGACAATCCTGATATCACGCTTCTTGCCTTCCGCTATGAGCCTTTCCATATCCGCCATGGTGCCGTAGCTGGGGTCAATGCCCGTGAAATCGGCAATGTCGTAGCCATTGTCCACCATGGGAGAGGGGTAGACGGGGGTGAGCCAGATGGCACCCGTGCCCAAAGTCTTGAGGTAGTCCAGCTTTTCCGTCACGCCATTGAGGTCCCCTGTGCCGCTGCCCGTGGTGTCCAGGAAGCTCTTGGGGTAGACCTGGTAGACGTTGGTTTTCTGCCACCATTTTATCTTATCCATTGCTATTCTCCCTCAGAATACTAACACAGGCGTCTCGTTGACCACCACCTCGGCATCTTCATGCTTCTGCATCTGGGGGTAGTCGGCGCTGTTGGTCACTGCCATGATGACGGTGGTGCCGTAGCCGGCAGCCTTGATGACTTCTTTGTCGAACTTGATGAGAGGAGTGCCGGCAGTTACCTTGTCCCCGGCCTTCACCAGGGCCTCAAAGCCCTCACCGTTCAGCTTCACGGTGTCGATGCCGATATGGATGAGGATTTCCGCGCCATTCTTCATGCGCAAGCCGATGGCGTGGAGGCTTTCCTCCATGATCATAGTGACCTCGGCATCGGCGGGAGCTACCACCGTATCTCCCGTGGGCTCGATGGCAATGCCATCACCCATCATCTTCTGAGAAAACATATCGTCGGGAACCTCGGACATATCCATCAGACGGCCCGTAACGCAGGCGTAGAGCTTCATGGCCAGGCTGCTGTCCAGCTTTTCCTCGGCCTTGGCAGCGGCGGGAGCTGCGCCCTCAATCTTTTCACCCTTCAGCAGGGCATCGAAATAGCTGCGTACCTGGGGCACAGACAGGCCCACGATAACCTGCAGGGCCTTGCCGTTCTTCACCAGACCGAAAGCGCCGGCCTTGGTGAACTTGCCCACCGGGGCAACCTTGTCAGGGTCTGCTACCGTCACCCGCAGGCGGGTAGCGCAGTTGGTGACTTCCTTGATATTGTCCGGGCCGCCCAGGCAGTCCAGGAAAACCTTGGCCTTGATAGCCAGAGCATTGTCAGCCAGGCCCATTTCTTCCATTTCCTTCTTGGCCTGATACTCAGCCTTGGAGAAGAGCTTGTCCTCCACCTCGTCAGCGGTACGGCCGGGAGTAGCGTAGTCGAATTTCAGAATCAAAGTGCGGAAAACCACGAAGTAGATAGCCGTGAAAGCCAGGCCAATGAGAATCTGGAGAATGTAAGTGCCGGAATGATACTGGAAGAGAGGAATCCAGTTCTGCACAAAGGCATCAATCAGGCCGCCGCCGAAGTTGCCGGCCAGGCCCACAGCGTAAAGGGAAGCTGCCAGGCAGGCTGCCAGAACAGCATGGACGGCATAGAGGAGAGGAGCCACAAACAGGAAGGTGAATTCCAGCGGCTCTGTGATGCCGCAGAGCATAGCGGTGATGGTAGCGGGAATCAGGAGCGCTGCCGTCTTTTTCTTCTTCTCGGGACGGGCGCACATGTAGATGGCCAAAGCCGCACCGGGCAGGCCGAAAATCTTGGAATTGCCGTGGAGGGCAAAGCCGCCCTCAGGGAAAAGGTCGCGGAGGCTCTGACCGCTGACAGCGAAATCATTGAGGTGCTGCAGCCAGTAAGCCTGGATGCCGCCGTCGCAGACAGCGGGGCCGAAGATGAAAGGCAGGTAGATGAAGTGATGGAGACCTGCGGGCAAAAGGATTCTCTCTGAGAAAGTGTAAGCCCAGACACCCACCAGACCGCTGGTCTTGAGGAAATCCTGGAACTGCATGATAGCATGCTGCACAGCAGGCCACACCAGGCAGAAGAGGAAAGCCACTGGAATCATCAGGGCAAAGCCCACCGCCACTACGAAAGCAGGGCCTTTGAAGATGCCCAGCCAGTCGGGAATGTTGGTATCATAAAAGCGGTTGTGAAGCCAGGCCGTCACGCAGGCGATGAAGATGGCGCCCAGCATGCCCATGTCCAGGGTTTTGATATTGGCAATCATGGCCAGGCCTGTGCCTGCCCCAGCGTCCACGCTGTAGTCAACACCGAAGAAAGCGCCGTGCAGGGAAAGGAACCCGGAGATGAAGTAGTTGAAGATCATGTAGATGACGAAGGACTCCATGGCGCAGCGGGCCTGTTCCTTCTTGGCAAAGCCGATAGGCACGGCGATGGCAAAGAGAATGGGCATCTGATTGAACACCGTCCAGGCGCCCTGCTCCACCACATACCAGAGGTCACACCACATGGTACCCTTGGCAGCCAGGCTGCCGAACAGTCCCTCGTTCTTGCAGATGATGGCAACAGCCACCGCCAGGCCGAAGAAAGCAAACAAGATAACCGGCGTATACATAGCGCCGCCGAACCGCTGCATGCCCTGCATGAGACGGTCTTTGCTGATGGTCATATGAAATACCCCCTAAATAAGACCAAATCCATTGCTTTTGATGGTTCAAGCATACACCAAAAAAGCCCGCGAAGGCAATAGATTCGCGGGCTTTCGGCATTCCTGCCATCGGTTGTATTTTGTTACATCGGGCGTAATTCGTTACATAGCTCCTTCATACTATGGCATAGCCATTCATAAACAAAAGCATTATAATATATATGCTGCCTCACTCCCCGATTTCTCATGAAGGGAGGTGTTACTCGTGGATTCTTTTCTTTGGGCTGTAGCGGCGGGCGTATTGGCAAATATCATTGCCTATTATGTCTGCAAAGCTATGGATCGGTATCTGGGCAGTAAATAAGCGTTCACTTCTGCCGTTCGTTGCACGCCCTAGCCAGGCCCATGCACGAACACAAAAAGGCCGCCGGGGTAGCCATCCTCGGCGGCCTTTTCGCTGTGTCACCACATGAGATTCTTTTCTTTTGGTAATTTGATTATACCACTCATCAAGCCAAAAAACAATAGTTCTACAAGCGCTCCTCTTTGCCCCGCAAATATATCCTATACTTCACATACCACACCTCCACCAGCATGAAGTAAGGCAGCATGGACTGGAACGCCGTCCTTTCATCGTCTGCATCGTAAAGCTGGAATCTGGCGGGGGAGACATAGAGGTTCACGGTGGAGAGGCTGGCCAGGGTGTTGTCGTGGAGCTTGGTGATGGAGATGAAGGGCACATCCAGCAGCCTGAGCTGCCGGGCGAAGTCCACTACCGTGGGGGTCTCTCCCGACAGGGACACGAAGATGAAGAGATCATCCGGCGTGAGACCCTTGGAAAGGGAGGTGAATTCCTCATGGCCGCTGATCTCATAGATCAGCACATTGTCATAGAAGAACAGCCGCTTCAACTCCTGGGCCACATTGCTCTGGACATAGCCGGAGGCGAAGATGAAGACCCGATTGGCTTCATGCACCAAACGGCTGGCACTGTCAAAATTCCGCTTCAGCACCCGCTCCGTAGTCTGGGCGTAGAAGGAACGCAAATCCTCCAGCACATCATCGCTGTAATAAGACCTCTCCCCCTCCTCCAGCTTCAGCACCGCCTTGAGGTCACCAAAACCATCAAAGCCCAATTTCTGGGCAAAGCGCACAATAGTGGCAGAAGAAACAGCACAGTTCTTCGCCAAAAGGTGAATGGAGATATGCCGAGCCTCAGAACGATGCTGGAGAATATACTTATAAATCAGCATATCGGTATCATTCAATTCATGACGATGTTGGTTGATAATCTCCTCAAGCCGCACGCGAATCCCCCCTTCCACTATCTTCTATGGTCTACTGCACCTATGCGACCTGTAAGCTGGTCAAGTCTGACTATTCACGTTACCCCTCGAACTCCCGAACCCCAGGGCCCATGGATGGGCCCCGCGGACGCGGAAATCACACGATGTGATTTCAGTCCGCTGTCTCTTTTGGTTCGTTTTCTCTGCGTCAGAGAAAATGAACAGCCGAAACTTAACTTTATTTGAAGAACATAGCGTAGTATCCGTTAATGAAAATCAGCAACACCAGAGCCGGAAGTACATAGTTCAGATAAACCCTGGTCCACCTGGGGAACTTCATCCCATGCCCTGTATCCGCCTCCTTGATAAAATTATCCCAGCCCCAGCCATACCTGCTGACGCAGAACAGCAGATAGACCAGCGACCCCAGCGGCAGCACATTGTTGCTGACCAAAAAATCCTCCAGGTCAAGCACGCAGGTTCCCGGCCCCAGGGGCTGGAAACCAGACAGCACATTGAACCCCAGAGCGCAGGGCAGGGACAAGAGGAAGATGACGAGCATCCCCCAGCGGATGATAACCTTCCTGTCCTTCCGCAAAAGCTCAAGGAAGCAGCAGATCAGATTCTCAAACACGGCAATCACCGTGGACAGAGCCGCAAAGCTCATGAAGAGGAAGAACAGCGTCCCCCAGAGCTGCCCCAGAGGCATATGGTTGAACACCTGAGGCAAGGTGATGAACAAGAGGTTCGGCCCCGCCGCAGGGCTGACCCCATAAGCGGCGCAGGCCGGGAAGATGATGAGGCCCGCCATCAGGGCCACGGCGGTATCAAGGCCGATGACCCAGGCCGCCTCGCCAGTCAAACGCTTGCTCTTGCCGATATAGCTGCCGAAGATAGCCAGGGCACCGATGCCGATGGACAGGGTGAAGAACGCCTGCCCCATGGCGGCGAAAATCACCTCGGACAGCCCATGCTCCAGCAGACGGTTGAAATCGGGATAGAGATAATAGCGAAGTCCCTCGCCGCCCCCGGGCAGCAGCATGGAATTCACCGCCAGCACCACCATCAGCACCAAGAGGAACATCATCATAATCTTGGTGATGCGCTCCACCCCGGCCTTGACCCCCAGATAGCAGACCCCGCCGCCCAGGATGACCACCAGGGCCATCCAGGCAGTCATGGTCAGAGGGTCAGCGAGCAGCCCCCCGAAGGCAGAGCCCACGCCGTCTGCGTCCAGACCAGAAAGATCCCCGGAGGCCATCTTGTAAACGTAGTAAAACATCCACCCCGCCACCGTGGTGTAGAACATCATCAGCAGCAGATTGCCCGCAATGGCGGCGTACTTGTAGAGATGCCACTTGGTTCCCTTAGGCTCCAGCACATCGAAGGACAGAGCCGCCGAATGCAGGCTCGCCCGCCCCACGGCGAACTCCGCCACCATGATGGGCAGCCCCAGGAGAGCCAAAAACACCAGATAAATCAGTACAAAAGAAGCCCCGCCGTACATGCCCGTGATGAAGGGGAACCTCCAGACCTTGCCCAGGCCGATGGCGCATCCTGCCGAAACCAGGATGAACCCCAGCCGGGTAGAAAATCCTCTATCCAAAAGAAAAAACTCCTTCCCTAGTAATAAGATAACGTGGATAGTATAGCATAATCATGTAACTTTGTACATTAAAGCGAAAAAGCGCCCGGCCAAATGGCCGGACGCTCACGAGGGGCGAAGCCTTGCTTATGCTGCTTTCATATCAGGCCAGCTCAATGCGGCTGGCATCGTAAATATAGGCATCCTTGATGGCCGTGGCGACATCCTCGCCGGAAACCACCGCGCCCTTGTCGAGCATCTTCTGCATGACAGTCTTCACCTCTGCCTGGGTAAGGCCCTCCTTCGGGTCATTCAGGCTATAGGTGAGATTGCCGCCTGCTTCCAGGGTAAATACCATTTTCAGCGTCTTCATGGTGCATTCTCCTTTCCTTGCTAGTGACTGCTAGCTTTGAAACATCGCCTTCTCCAAGTTGTGTAGTGTGGTGCAGCTTGGCGTACTGGCAAAATCAGCCTGCGATCAGGCTGGCGCTGTCCGTCCTGGCCACAGACCCCAAGGTGTGGGACTGGAGGCCTGCCAGAGATGTGCCGATATCATAGGCATCATCATCGGAAAGAGCCGGGTTGATATGCTGAATGGTGCGCTGGGCAAAGATGGTCTGGCCGCTCTTGCCCACGCCGTTTTCCACCTTCAGGATAATCTTGCTGGTTTCTCCGTTCTTCATTGCCATGGAAATTCTCCTCTCTCTTTGACTTCTTGCAAGGCTTGTTCCTTGCCCCTCACCTATATAAATAGAGGCTGGGCAGGAAAAGTTGCCAGGAAAAGGAAAATTTCTTATACTGATTTCAAAGACTTTGGAGGAATGCTTATGTATAAAGAAGATACCATCGCCGCCATCGCCACCGCCCCCGGAGCGGGAGGCATCGGCATCATTCGCCTCAGCGGCCAAAAAGCCATGGAAATCGCAGACACGGTCTTTGCCTCCCCCAACGGCAAGAAGATTGCCAATCTCCCCACCTACACCGCCGCCTTTGGCCGGATAGTGGACCAAAAGGGTGAGCTGATAGACGAGGCCATTGCCCTCCTCATGCGGGGGCCGAAGAGCTACACCTGCGAAGATGTGGTGGAGCTGCAGTGCCACGGAGGCCCCCAGGCCCTGCGCAGCGTCCTGCGGGCAGTCTACGAGGCAGGCGCCCGCCCCGCCGAGCCGG
>JAGBLH010000113.1 GCA_017635515.1 Selenomonas sp. | reverse complement strand
CCAGCCCTCGCTCAAACTCAATGCAAACCTCATCCCACCAGCCACTCAGAGAGGCTTCTGCTCTCCGAGTCGAAACTCACGCCAATCTTGAAAAGCTTCCGCTTGTCTGCCCCGTAAGGTGCGGCATAGCCCTTTTCCTCTATCTGCTCCAGTGCCTCTTTGGCGCTCTTGTCCACTTTGAATTCAAAGATGTAAACAAATCTATCCGTCTCCAATATGCAGTCAGCCCGCCCCCGGCTGCTGTGGACTTCGCAGTGGGTATGCTGGCCCAGGAGAGTGAAAACTATATAGAGCACTGACTGGAAATAGTGCTCGAAAGGTGCATCATCTGTGGTGTAGGGGATACTGGCAAAAAGGGCTGTGAGGACCTCCCGCATACCCTCTATATCCCCAGCTTTGATGCGGCGGCGCAAGCTGACAATATCCTTGCCGCTGCCCGTGACAGCGGTGGGTGCATAAGCCGGGAGCAGACTCTTCAGGAAGCCGTACTTCACCTCTGCATTGGGGAAGCCCAGGATGTAAAGCTGCTCCTCCCTGTCATAGCCCGTGATAGTGAGATACCCGGTCTGATAGAGCAAGGGCACAATATCAGGATTATCCGCCCGGTAATCGGTCAGGACATATTCTTCCGCATAAATATCCTGTCCGTCAAACTGCCTCACATCAAACTGCATATCCTTCATGCGCCTAACCAAAAAAGTCGGCGTGCCCGTTGAGAACCAGTAGGCGCCAAAAGCCCCTTTCTGCAGAGCATTCAACAAACTGAAGGGATTATAAACGCCAGCCCCCCCGGGATAGAAGTGATATCCATCATACATCCTGGCCAATTCCCTCAGGCACTCCTCTTCAGACAGGGCACACTCTTTAGCCATGCGTGAAAGCTCCGGCTGAAAGCATTCCTGAATCTCCGCCTCAGTCATACCACAAATAGTACCGTATGCCCTATCCAGGGAAATATCCTGCAGTTGGTTCAAGTCGCTAAAGATGCTGACCTTGCTGAATTTCGTTACTCCTGTTATAAAAACGAACTGGAGATATTCATCGCAACTTTTCAGAATGCCGAAGAAGCCCTTGAAAACAGCCTTGTTGTGTTCTTCCAAAGAATCGTTTTCCAACACTTCAAGGAGGGGCTTGTCATATTCATCCACCAGCACCACGCACTTCTTGCCGGTCTTTTCCCTGGCGGCAATCAAGAGATCCTGGAATCGTCCGCTGAGCGTCCCCTGCCCTTTGCAGTCGTATTGTTCTTCCCAACGGCCAAGCATCCCGTCCAGCACATCTTCCAAAGCAGCAGCCTGATAATTCTGCCCGTTGAAGTCAAAGTAAAACACAGGATACGGCTCAAAAGCCCCCTCATGGTTCTTCTCCAGCTCCGCGATCTCCAGCCCTTCAAAGAGCTCCTTCCTGCCCTGCCAATATGCTTTCAAAGTAGAAAGAAACAAGCTCTTGCCAAAGCGCCGGGGACGACTGAGGAAATATTGCCGCCCGGTATGGGCCAGCTCATAGATATAACGGGTCTTGTCCACATACAGGAACTGCTCCTGCCGCATAACCTCAAAACTCTGCACTCCAATGGGCAGCTTCCTGATTTCTTCTGCCATGTCCCTCACTCCCTCCTGCCACGGTGGAACATTCGCTTTGCTTCAATTGTAGCAAATGGGCGGCCGGTGTCAAGGAAAGGACAAATGTCAAAAGCCACCTCTCCTCTTTTGGAAAGGTGGCTTTCTCTCTGTTCAGTTGTCGGCCTGTGCCTTGGTTATTTTACCCGGTTCCAGGTCTTGGTGCTGTAGTCGGCTGTCCAGGTGCTGCCGTCGGAGAGGGTGAATTCTCCGGCCCTGCCGTTTATGGTGAGGGTCTGGCCATTCTGCTGGGTGATGGTTACTTTATTGCTGCCTATGTCGGCTGCTTTCAGGTCGCCGAGGCTCAGGTTGTAGAGCATGACTTTGTCATCTGCCGAGGCGTTGTTTACTATGTCATTGCCCTCTTCCTTGCCGTAGTAGAAGACATCTTCTCCGCTGCCGCCGTTCAGGACGTCGGTGGCGCTGCCGGTGCCGCCCCAGAGGGAGCTGTTGCCCTTGCCGCCGGTGATGGTCTGCTTGCCTTCGCCGCCTGCCAGGATGACGGTGCCGCTAGTGCTGCTGGCATCGAGGATCTCTACGCTGTCGCAGTTCGCGCCGTGGCTGCCATCCAGCCAGATTTCTGCGTTGTCATCATCGGCACCGATGGTGAGGGTGTCTTTGCCGCTGCTGCCGAGGTAGCTGGTCACTTCTTCGTTGTAGGTGAATTTGTTGTCTTCCCCTGTCTTGCCGATCTTGGCGATGCCGTGGTCGTTGCCGTTTTCCCACTGGATCATGGTGTTGGCATCGAAGTTGCCGGTGAGGGTCATCTTGTCGGAGCCGTGGTAGAGCTGGATGCCCTTGTCGGTGTGCTTCACGGAGGTCACGCCCTGGCCCAGGAAATTCAGGGTGTCGGCGTTGTCTTCGCCGTAGGCGGTGAAGCCTGTCACGGTGTCGTTGCCGTCGCCTGCCAGGAAGAAGATGGTGTGGCTGGCCTCGCTGTTGCTCTCGATGAGGTCGCGGCCTGCGCCGCCCCAGAGGGAGCTTGCCCCGTTACCTGCCACTATGGTGTCCCTGGACTGGCCGCCTATCAGGCTGTCGCTGCTGCCTTCGCTGTTGCCCAGCAAAAGAAATTTGTCTGTCAGGGAGCTGGCGTCTATCATGCCGCCCTGCGCTCCTGTCCAGCCCACATTCAGCTTGTTGTGCCCATCGACGTCTGCCAGGGTGGCGGCGTAGAAGTCGCCGTAGCCCTGCCCGTCGACGTTCAGGGAGCCGCTGACTGCGCCTGCGCCTGTGTAGCTGATGTTGCCATCGGTTGTCACTTTGACCTTGTAGGGGTCAAGGGCACCTGCGCTGCTGGTGATGATGGCCTTGTCCTGGCCATAGGTGAAGTCGGTTACATGGCTCTCCACGTTGGTGAGGATGAAGGTGTCCTTGCCCTCGCCGCCGGTGATCGTGTCATCAGCATGGGTGGAGGTG
>JAGBLH010000112.1 GCA_017635515.1 Selenomonas sp. | reverse complement strand
TTGACCATGACCTGGAAGCAGAATCCGTGGATGAAGGCGGCGCTTCCGGCGTTACCACGGTAAAGAACACCAACAAGCTCACCCGGAGGGACAAGGTTGACATTACCGGCACGACGAAACTGGCCAGTGGCCATGACCTGATGCTTTTGGCCGGGGCTGATGAAAATAAGATGCCATCAAATCTGCGCCTTTTAACCTATGCCAATGCCCATAACGCCACCTTTATCCCTGCTAAGACTGCACCCACCATCAATGAGACTTTGACTCTTGATAGGGGCGTGATGGTGGGACGTGGTGCTAATACCACATCCATTCGCCATACTTATCTGCGGGCAGACGAGGGAACTTCCTACATCGAGGAATCGGCTCGTCAGTTCAAAATCTGGGGGCAGGGAGAGACCGGCAAGCGCCGCCTAACTTCTACGGCGCTGGGGGACAATGAGGTTTCCCAGAACAAGACCGCCAAGGTGGAGGTGCAGGGGAAGGTCACGGCTGGCATTCATAATCAGCTGGATATTGACGTGGACGCAACCTTTACGGTAAGCGGCAGCGGCGAAAATGCCTCACTGAATACAGATAAGGTAAACGTTTCGGCAAAACAGGATTGGTTCGATGTTAAGAATACGGTTAAATCCATCACGGTGAGAAATCCTTACATCGACCGTTACAATGAGGTCTTACACGCAAAAACCGAATACAACCCGGAAAGCGTGGAGTACAAGGCTCTCGATGCTGAGGAGCAGAAAATCATTGAAAACATGAAAAAGGATGGCTTCATCTTCACGGACAGCGCCGGAACCATTGCCATTCTGGTGGAAATTCCCGTTCCTGGCATCGTATTTTCCGATATCAATGTGTCCGGCGGAAACATCTATCTCGATACCTCCAATGTGGAGGGCAAAGCAAATATTTCTGCAAACGGTGCGCCGCATGTGGATATCAAGACCACTGGCGACAAATCGAATGCGCTCATGGTGTTTGGCAACGTAAAAATTGAGGATGGCGGCGGCAGGATTTACAAAAATGACGCAATCGTAAAGGATGACTCCTCCGACTCCTACATTGCTATCACCCATAAAGGCTATTCCAACAATTCCAGCGTCTCGCGCCCTGATATCCGTATCGAGGGCAACGTGGAAAATCTTTCCGGCAGTGTCAAACTTTCGAACCTGAATGGTGACATCGACATTACCGGCTCGGTGAATGGGCGCACGGTGGACATCGAAGCAGGCCGGGGAGCGATCAGGCTTGGCAATCCCGATGCCTTCGTGAATATCGGTGGCGACCCCATTTCAGAGTATCAGTTCGATGAAAAAACGGCGGAGAAGATTCAGAAGAAGATCTCGGCTTTGGCAGCCCAAGGCAAAACGAGAATGCTATTCAAGGATTACGATGAATACAGAAACTGGCTCAAAAACACCGTGGGACTTTCTGACGCAGAAATGCGATATACTTTTGACGAGAAGGCTGGCTATATTGCGGGAGGCGATATAAGCATCACCGCAAAGGACGTGAACATCAATGGTCTTATCCAAAGCGGCTATACCAGTTACACGAATACCATTGCGGCATCAGATCTGGCAAAGATTGCAGCACCATCAGCAGTGACTGTGCTGGCAGACAATGATGTGATTGGGAACCAGAACTATCTGGTGGGCAAGAGCGGGCAGGTTTGGAACAGCACAACTAGGACGTTCGACTACAATCTCCCGGTCTACTATAACCCGACGACCAGGCACTTGCTGACCGGTGAGATTGACGTACGTGGCGGACGTGTGGACATCAAAGGCAATATCTACAGCACTGGCAATGGGCGCATCGTAGCGGCTGACGGTCCGGCAGACATCTCCATCGACGCTTCGAAAACTGCAGGTGTCGATCTCTATGTTGGTCGTATCGCCAATAATGACCGTGAAGGATTTATTCGCATCAACAACATCAACGATGACTTGGTGGTTGAACAAAAAATCAATGCGCAGCGCTGCGCCTCTTCACTCATTATCCCTCAAGCGGAATGGAAGGCAATTCCTGAAAATCAGAACAATAAGTATGACGCATTTTATCAGGACTATGTGCTTCAGTGGACGGGCGGCACCAGCGGACAGACCATAAAGGATATGTCCTACAAAAAGTACTACGCATCGCTCTTTGGTATCACCAATCTCTGGGAAATCAAAACTACTGATGAATTAGTCAATAATATCGGTTCCGACTACAAGAACGTGTGGACGACGGTACGCTCTACTGCAGCTGATGGAACTATGGCACGCGGTGTGGTCTTCAAGGAGCCGTCTTACAAATCAAAGGAGGAAAGAGACTATTTCAGCAACGGTAGTGGCATTGTGATAAATTCCCAGGTTTACAATACCGGAGGAAAGACGCTGGGCAAGGTCAACGCCTCGGAAATGACCTATACCAACTGGTCGCATACATCAGGCTACATTACCTACAAATGGACGGAGACCCAGGGAAATACCACCTCGTCTTCAACAACCATCAATGCCACAAAGCCAGTCAGTCTTGAATTCAACCAGGCAAAATCCGGGGGCGCAATCAACATCGGAAATGGCGGTAACGTCTATTTCATGGACACTGTGCAGAGTGCGGCGAATCTCCGTGAGGGCAAAAAAGATACAAGCGCAATAAACGTCACGGCAACGGGCGAAGTAAAAACGCTAGGCAATGCACGGCTCTTTACGAATAACCTCACCGCCATGGGCAAGACCATTGACCTCGCCCATGGAGCTATGAGTGATGTGGCAATGGTCAATCTCACCTCGAAGGGAGGAGATATTACACTCGTTTCCGACAAAGGAGATTTGGCAATCAAGAACGTTGTTATCAATAATGCGCCGGATAATGGGAAAATCTCGCTTACGGCAGAAGGCAACATCGTGAATGCTGATACATCGGCTCTGGTAAGTGCCCCGGCCATCACCCTTACCAGTGTGAATGGCGGTATCGGCACTGCGGTCAGTCCCCTGCAGGTGAAGGCGGGAAGCACGGTCACTTCGTCGAATCTCAAGAACTCCAGCCTCACGGCTACAGCCAGAAAAGATATCAATATGGTGCAGACCGAGGGGGATATGCGTATAGTAAGAATCGAAAGCAAGGAAGGTGATGTAACACTTGAAGCGAAAAACGGCAGCATCGTGGACGCCAATGGCGGCGTAGATACCATCGACTCCTCGGCAGAGGAAAGGATAGCCCGCTGGAAAGAACTGGGCATGATTTCCGATGCCGACGGCGATGACAGCCGTACGGCGGCCGCAAAAGCTTCCAAGGAAAGGAAACTGTCGGTCATCGAAGGCCGTTTCAAACAGCTGGCCGCCACCGAAAATAATGGTGTTCTCACGCTGAATGCTTCACGGGTTGAGGCCTACAAATCCGCTGCTGCTGCCTATGCCAAGGATGCGGGCATGGTCAAGGCCAAGCAGGAATATATCTCCGCCATGCAGGCGGCCACCACCGATGCAGCCAGAGATGCAGCCAGGGCGAGGCTCCAGGCGGCCAAGGATGCCTACTTCAAAGGCAAGGGTTTCTCAGCCGATGAGCAGAAAGCTATTGTTGACTACGGCGATCTTTCCGTCAGCGAGAACTACGGTTGGAGCAAGAATGAACTGCTCTACGCTATTCAAGATGGTATTGTCAACTCGCAGCCCGGCACCTTTGACATTGTGAACACCCCCAATGTCATCGGCAAAAATATCACCCTGATTGCCAGAAATGGCGGTATTGGCTATGATGAGGCGGCAGTCTACATCAGAAATGCTGATCTTACCAAGGCGCCCAATATGAAGCTGTTGGCAAGTGCCAAGGCTGGCGACCTTACCTGGGACGAGAACGGCGTCACCATCAGGCGGCAGGTTCCCGTTACCCTTCAGGTAACAGACGGCGGCACCGTACAGCTGACGGGCAAGAATAATGTCTATGTCAGTGCCACGGAAGAATCTGCTCTGAACATCAAGGGCGGTATCGACACCGACGGGAATATCCGTCTCTCTGCAGGCAAGGGCGTAACCATTGCCGACGGCACCCAGATTCGTGGCAAAAATCTTACCATCTTCTCCGGTGCAGGCGATATCGGCGCCAAGGATAAGTTCTTGGAGATCATGCTCAACGGCTGGCTTATGGCCAATAGCGGCAACTCCATCTACGTCCACCAGAATGGTAAAATACCCCTGACATTGTTATCGGCAGCGGCAGGTATGGATGCATATCTGCATGCTGATAACGGTATCCGCATGTACAACGGCTATGGCATGGATATGGGCTATCTCCGGGCAGGCCATATGATAGATCTTACTACGATGCATGGCAACATTGAGGCCATGCGCATCCTTGCTAACGGTGCTATCGTGAATGCGGCAGCCCCTGAGGGCAAGATAGGCCTTGTGAACATCGGCGGAGAATTGCAGATAGGAGAAATCTTCGACGCTTCGAGAGCCGAAGACTATGTACAGAAGAGAAAGGCCGAGGAGGAAGCCAAAAAGGAAGCGGCAAAAGAAGAAGCCAGAAAAAAGGCTGATGCTGAAGCCTGGCAGAAGAAAGTCGATGAGCAGACAGAAGCGTATATGGACTTCAGTACAGCCGATGCTTATTTTAAGAGTAATAGTTCGTTTTCAAGGTATAGGTACTATAAGCTGGTGTATGAGCAATCAGGGAAGGAGTCCGATAAAAAGAGATACGAAGAGGAGCTGAACGATCTCATAGATAGGATGCAGCAGGATAAATTTGGCGGCAAGAACTATACCCGGGAAGAACTGACACTCATTGTCCAGTACCGTCTTGCCAGCCTTAATGGAGCCAGTGAAGAGGAGAAGGCGGCCATGAAGTCGCAATTCGCTTCTCTTGCTGAGGCGAAGGTCAAGGCGGAACAGGAAGCCGCTGCCAAGCAAAAGGCCGC